>JBDHZV010000005.1:0-56802 GCA_039812125.1 Candidatus Nanopelagicales bacterium | reverse complement strand
GCGGGTCGTGGCGGCGGTTCGGGCACGTGGGCTATCCTTGCAGGGCGTTGCGGGCCTGCACGCGCCTCAGACCGAGCAGGCACGTGCCGTTCATGTCGTCGCCGCACCGGACTCTCACCGGCCAGGAACCCACGGCGGGTGAACACGGGCCCGTGCACGTGCCACGCCTGACGACCATCCACCGGAGCAGAACCACTCCATGACCATCACCCCCACCGCTGCGCCCCAGGTCGCGATCAACGACATCGGCAGCAGCGAGGACTTCCTGGCCGCCATCGACGCGACCATCAAGAACTTCGACGACGGCGACATCGTCGAGGGCACCATCGTCAAGGTCGACCGCGACGAGGTGCTGCTCGACATCGGCTACAAGACCGAGGGCGTCATCCCGTCCCGCGAGCTCTCCATCAAGCACGACGTCGACCCGTCCGAGATCGTCTCGGTCGGCGACTCCGTCGAGGCCCTGGTCCTCCAGAAGGAGGACAAGGAGGGTCGCCTCATCCTGTCCAAGAAGCGCGCCCAGTACGAGCGCGCCTGGGGCACGATCGAGAAGATCAAGGAGGAGGACGGCGTCGTCACCGGCAAGGTGATCGAGGTCGTCAAGGGCGGCCTGATCCTCGACATCGGGCTGCGCGGCTTCCTGCCGGCCTCCCTGGTCGAGATGCGCCGCGTGCGCGACCTCCAGCCGTACGTCGGCAAGGAGATCGAGGCCAAGATCATCGAGCTGGACAAGAACCGCAACAACGTGGTGCTGTCCCGGCGCGCCTGGCTCGAGCAGACCCAGTCCGAGGTCCGCACCAACTTCCTCAACCAGCTGCAGCGCGGCCAGATCCGCAACGGCGTCGTGTCCTCGATCGTCAACTTCGGGGCGTTCGTCGACCTCGGCGGTGTGGACGGCCTGGTGCACGTGTCCGAGCTGTCGTGGAAGCACATCGACCACCCGAGCGAGGTCGTGTCGGTCGGTGACGAGGTCACGGTCGAGGTCCTGGACGTCGACATGGACCGCGAGCGCGTCTCGCTGTCGCTGAAGGCGACCCAGGAGGATCCGTGGCAGCACTTCGCCCGGACCCACCAGATGGGCCAGGTCGTGCCCGGCAAGGTCACCAAGCTCGTCCCGTTCGGCGCGTTCGTCCGCGTCGAGGAGGGCATCGAGGGCCTGGTGCACATCTCCGAGCTCGCCGAGCGCCACGTCGAGATCCCCGAGCAGGTCGTGACCGTCAACGACGACATCTTCGTCAAGGTCATCGACATCGACCTGGAGCGTCGCCGGATCTCGCTGAGCCTCAAGCAGGCCAACGAGAACACCTCCGGGGTGGGCTCCGAGGAGTTCGACCCGTACCTCTACGGCATGGCCCCGTCCTACGACGAGGCCGGGACCTACATCGGCCCCGAGGGCTTCGACCCCGACACGGGCGAGTGGAAGGTCGGCTTCGAGGACCAGCGCGCCGAGTGGGAGGCCCAGTACGCCGAGGCCCATGCCCGCTGGGAGCAGCACATGAAGCAGGTCGAGGAGGCCAAGCACGCCGACCAGGCGGCCGCCCTCGAGTCCGGCGAGGCCATGTCCCAGTACACGTCGGACTCCGTGTCCGACGCCGCGGGCACCCTGGCCTCCGACCAGGCCCTGCAGGCCCTGCGCGAGAAGCTGACCGGCGGCGACGCCTGATCCAGCCTTCGCAGAATGATGGCCCCCGCTCCCACGAGCGGGGGCCATCGTCGTGACCGGGCCGTCCGGGAGTCCCGGTGCCGGCTGGCGGGATCCAGGCAGCGGGGTGCTGCGGGATGGTGCGGGGTGGCGGGTGCCGGTCGGCGTGGCGGGGTGCCGGGTCGCGCTCAGTCTGTGTCGACCGGGAACCGGCCGGGGGGGCTGGTGCGCGCCCACACCATCCCGGCTGCGGCGACGGTCCAGGCAACCGCGGCGGCGCAGGTGGCCAGGGCGGCGATGCTGGTGCCCACGGACAGCCCGAGGGTGGCGAGGGCGGCCACGCCGGACCACAGCAGCACGGCCGCACGGCGATCGTGGTGCGCCATCCGGGCATAGAGCAGGACCTGAACGACGCCGAAGCCGGCCCCCGCCAGGGCGAACACCCACACCTGCGCGGCGACCGCGGCGTACTGGGTGCCGGACACGACGCGCACCACCAGGTCGGGCACGCTCGCGACGACCAGGGTGGCCAGCAGGCCGAGCGCCGCGACCACCAGCACGGCCTGGCGCTGCACCTCGCGCGAGCCCGCGACCATCCGGGGGAACGCGGCCACCAGCACGGCCTGGGGCAGGAAGAACACGGCCCGGGCCACCAGGGCCCCGGCGGCGTACAGGCCCGCGTCGTGCGGGGACAGCTGGGCACGGGCGATGAGCACGTCGAGGTTGGTCAGGGCGTAGAGCGCGACCAGGGCGTGGGCGGCGTGGGTGATCTCCACGAGCAGCGCGCGGGGAGTCTCCTCCCGCGGTCCGGACGGTGGCTCGCGCACGAGCATCAACCGACCTGCCAGCGCCCCCGCGGTGGCTCCCAGGGCCAGGCCCAGCAGGGTCGCGGTCGCGGTGCCACCCACCGCGGCCCCGGTGATCGCCCCGGCCACGCGCAACCCGGTGGACACGACGTACAGCGACCCGAGCCGGTGGTGCTCCTCGGCGCCCTGCAGCAGGCCCAGCTGGCCCCCCGTCACGGTCAGCGGGACGAAGGCCAGGGCGACCAGGACGGCGCCGGCGGCCCCGGACAGGTGCAGGGCATGGGTGAGCACGGGGACGGCGAGCAGGCCGACCACGCACGCGGCCAGCCCGGCCACCAGGATCGCCCGCGTGCTGATGTGCTCGGCCGAGCGGCCGGACGCGACGTGGCGGGCGACCACCACCTGGGTGGCGGCCATCACGGTCGAGCCCAGCAGCAGCACGACAGCCAGGGCGCCGAAGACGCCGAACTGGACCGGGCCGAGCAGCCGCGACACCACGAGCATCTGGGCGGTCGCGATCAGCTGGGACACCAGCAGCCCGGCGCCCACCACCGCCGTGCCCTGCAGCGGGATGCCGTCCCGGGAGGCGGGGGGCTGGCCCTCCCGGGTCGTGTCGCTCACCGGCACATCCTCGCCCATCCGTGGCGCCGCGTCGGCCACCCCCGGGCGCCGGCGGGGCGCGTCGGGCATGCTGGGGCCATGAGGGTGGGCCTGACAGGGGGCATCGGGTCGGGGAAGTCCACGGTGGCGCGGATGCTGGCCCAGCGGGGCGCGGTGATCGTCGATGCCGACCAGGTCGCCCGGGAGGTCGTCGAGCCCGGCCAACCGGCTCTGGCCGAGATCGCCACCCGGTTCGGCGCCCGGCTGATCCGGGCCGATGGCGGCCTGGACCGCGCCGGGCTGGCCGCCCTGGTCTTCGCCGACAGCGCGGCGTTGGCCGACCTGGACGCGATCATGCATCCCCGGATCGCCCAGCGGGTGGCCGAGCGGTTCGCGCAGGCGCAGGCTGAGGGGGCCCAGGTCGTGGTCTACGACATGCCGCTGCTGGTGGAGAACGGGCTGACCCGCGACGTCGACATGGTCGTCGTGGTCAGCGCCCCGGTGGCGGTGCGGGTCGACAGGCTGGCCGCCCGAGGCGTGGGCCGGGCCGACGCCCGGGCCCGGATGGCCCACCAGGCCACGGACGCCCAGCGGGAGGCGGTGGCCGACATCGTGCTCGACAACGGGGGGACCCCCGAGCAGCTGGAGGCGCAGGTGGACCGGGCCTGGGAGGCGATCCTGGCGGCCCGGGGCAGGCAGCCGATGTCGGACCCACCGCCTACGGTTGGGCCATGACCCGACCCGTCACCGACCTCACGCGGCGGGTGGCCCCGTTCCGCGTCATCAGCGAGTACCAGCCCGCGGGGGATCAGCCCAGGGCGATCGCCGAGATCGCCCGGCGCATCGAGTCGGGGACGAAGGACGTCGTGCTGATGGGCGCGACCGGGACGGGCAAGTCCGCCACGACGGCGTGGCTGGTGGAGCGGCTGCAGCGCCCGACGCTGGTCATGGCGCCGAACAAGACGTTGGCTGCCCAGCTGGCCAACGAGTTCCGGGAGCTGCTGCCGGACAACGCGGTCGAGTACTTCGTGTCCTACTACGACTACTACCAGCCCGAGGCCTACATCCCGCAGACGGACACCTACATCGAGAAGGACTCCTCGATCAACGAGGAGGTCGAGCGGCTGCGGCACTCGGCGACCAACTCGCTGCTGACCCGGCGCGACGTGATCGTGGTGGCCACCGTCTCGGCGATCTACGGCCTGGGCACCCCTCAGGAGTACGTCGACCGGATGGTCCGGCTGCGGGTCGGTACCCAGGTCGACCGTGACAGCCTGCTGCGCCAGTTCGTGGAGAACCAGTACGCCCGCAACGACCTCTCGTTCGAGCGGGGCACCTTCCGGGTCCGGGGCGACACCATCGAGGTGTTCCCGGTGTACGAGCAGCACCCCGTGCGCATCGAGATGTTCGGCGACGAGGTCGAGCGGCTGATGACGCTGCACCCGGTCACCGGGGAGGTGCTCACGCAGGACCAGGAGGTGTACGTCTTCCCGGCGACGCACTACGTGGCCGGCCCGGAGCGGATGGAACGGGCCCTGTCCGGGATCGAGTCCGAGCTCGCCGAGCGGCTGGCCCAGCTACAGGCCGAGGGCAAGCTGCTGGAGGCGCAGCGGCTGCAGATGCGCACCTCCTACGACATCGAGATGATGCGACAGGTCGGGTTCTGCTCGGGCATCGAGAACTACTCCCGGCACATCGACGGCCGGGAGGCCGGGTCGGCCCCCAACTGCCTGCTGGACTACTTCCCCGACGACTTCCTGCTCGTCATCGACGAGTCGCACGTGACCGTTCCGCAGATCGGCGGCATGTACGAGGGGGACATGTCCCGCAAGCGCACGTTGGTCGACCACGGGTTCCGGCTTCCCAGCGCCGCGGACAACCGCCCGCTGAAGTGGGAGGAGTTCCTCGAGCGGATCGGGCAGACCATCTACCTGTCGGCCACACCCGGTCCCTACGAGCTGGCCAAGGTCGAGGGCGACGTCGTCGAGCAGGTGATCCGCCCGACGGGCCTGATCGACCCCGAGATCGTGCTCAAGCCCACGAAGGGCCAGATCGACGACCTGATGCACGAGATCCGGCTGCGGACGGAACGCGGTGAGCGCGTCCTGGTGACCACCCTGACCAAGCGGATGGCCGAGGATCTCACCGACTACCTGCTCGAGCGCGGGATCCGCGTGCGCTACCTGCACTCCGAGGTCGACACACTGCGCCGCATCGAGCTGCTGCGCGAGCTTCGGCTGGGCGTGTTCGACGTCCTGGTCGGGATCAACCTGCTGCGGGAGGGCCTGGACCTGCCCGAGGTGTCCCTGGTCAGCATCCTCGACGCGGACAAGGAGGGGTTCCTGCGCTCGGAGCGCTCCCTGATCCAGACCATCGGGCGCGCTGCGCGCAACGTGTCCGGGCAGGTTCACATGTACGCCGACACCATCACCGCGTCCATGCAGGTCGCGATCGATGAGACCAACCGGCGCCGCGCGCTGCAGATCGCCTACAACGAGGCCCGCGGGCTCGACCCGCAGCCGCTGCGCAAGCGCATCGCCGACATCACCGACCTGCTCGCCAGCGAGGACGCGGACACCGAGGAGGTGCTCGCGGCCACCACGATGGGGTCCGGTCGGGCGCAGTCCCGCGGCCGCCCCGGGTCGCGGCGCTCCGGCTCAGGTCCGGCGGTGCCCGAGCCGGCCGCGCGCGAACCCCGCCCGGGTGTGGCCGCCTCCGAGCTGGCCAACCTCATCCAGGAGCTCACCGAGCAGATGCACGCCGCAGCGGCGAACCTGCAGTTCGAGGTGGCTGCCCGGTACCGCGACGAGGTGGCCGAGCTCAAGCGGGAGCTGCGCGGCATGGTCGCTGCCGGCTGAGCGGCCGAGTGGCTGGGTGGGCTGAGCCGGCGAGAGGGCCACCGGGCCGGCTGCGTCGGGCACTCATCGTCGGCGTGCCCCGTCCGCCTGGCATGGAAGAATGGGGTCGCGAGCGCGTCCCCGCATCTGGTGCGCCGCCCGCATCTCGGTCAGTCGACGTCGTGGGAGGCAGCAGGTGGACGTCACCTCGACCGTCTGGGTGGCAACCATCGTGGGCCTGGTCGGCATCATCATCGCCGACCTCATCATCGTTGACCGCCGGCCGCACGCGTTCACGTCCCGGGAGGCCACGCGCTGGGTCGTGTTCTACGTCCTGCTCGCGCTGGCCTTCGCCGGGTTCGTGGCCGTTGCCTACGGCCGGATGTACGCCGGTCAGTTCCTCGCCGGGTACATCACGGAGTACTCGCTGAGCGTCGACAACCTGTTCGTCTTCATGATCATCATGTCGTCGTTCGCCGTCCCGGAGCGTCACCGGCACCGCGTCCTGCTGGTGGGCGTGGTGATCGCCCTGGTGCTGCGGGGCATCCTGATCTTCCTCGGGGCGGCAGCGCTGGAGCGGTTCGCCGCCACCTTCTTCCTGTTCGGCGCCTTCCTGGCGTGGACGGCCGTCAGCGTCTGGCGCAGTGGCGACGAGGAGGCCGACCCGGAGGGCAACGCCCTCGTGCGCTTCGTCGAGCGGCACGTCCCCACCACGCGCGAGTACCACGGGACCGCGCTGGTCGCCCGGGTCGGGGGGCGGCTGCACGTCACGCCCATGGCCCTGGTGATGCTGGCGATCGGCACCACCGACCTGCTGTTCGCGCTGGACTCCATCCCGGCCGTGTTCGGGCTGACCCAGGAGGCGTACCTCGTCTTCACGGCCAACGCCTTCGCGCTGATGGGCCTGCGCCAGCTCTACTTCATGCTGCACGGGCTGCTCGACCGGCTGATCTACCTGTCCAAGGGCCTGGCGGTCATCCTCGGATTCATCGCGGTCAAGCTCATCCTGCACGCGGTGCACAAGACGACCGACCTGCACGTCCCGCAGATCTCCACAGGCGCGTCGCTGGCGGTCATCATCGCGATCCTGGCGGTCACCGCCGTCGCGAGCGTCGTGGCCGTGCGCCGCAACCCGGCCCTCCAGGAGTCCAGCGCGGAGGCGCGCGCCGAGCGTGAGGCCCACGAGGTCGAGGGGGAGGCCCTCGAGGACCTGGAGCCGGAGACCGGCCCCTGATCGGTCCGGTCGCGGTGTCGGAGGGCTGGCCTAGGATCGGCGCGTGAGTCAGACGTCCCTGCCGGAGCACCACCGTGACCGCCTCACGGTACGCGGCGCACGAGAGCACAACCTCAAGGATGTCTCCCTCGAGATCCCGCGGGACAGCCTGGTGGTGTTCACCGGGTTGTCCGGGTCCGGCAAGTCCAGTCTCGCCTTCGACACCATCTTCGCCGAGGGCCAGCGACGGTACGTCGAGTCCCTGAGCGCATACGCACGGCAGTTCCTGGGGCAGATGGACAAGCCCGACGTCGACTTCATCGACGGGCTGTCGCCAGCGGTGTCGATCGACCAGAAGTCGACGTCGCGCAACCCCCGTTCGACCGTCGGCACCATCACGGAGGTCTACGACTACCTGCGCCTCCTGTTCGCCCGGATCGGCAAGCCGCACTGCCCGTCCTGCGGCCGCCCGGTCGGTCGCCAGACCCCACAGCAGATCGTCGACCGGCTGCTCGAGCTGCCGGAGGGTACTCGGTTCCAGGTCCTCGCCCCGGTGGTGCGTGAGCGCAAGGGCGAGTATGCCGACCTGTTCCGCCAACTCACCGGCCAGGGGTTCAGCCGGGTCCGCGTCGACGGCACCGTGCACGCCCTGACCGAGCCGCCCGAGCTGCGCAAGCAGGAGAAGCACACCATCGAGGTCGTCGTGGACCGGCTGTCAGCCAAGCCGACCGCGCGTCGCCGGCTGGCCGATTCGGTCGAGACCGCGCTGCGCCTGGCCGGCGGCGTGGTCAGCGTGGAGTTCGTCGACGCGCCGGCGGACGACCCGGAGCGCGAGCGGCTGTTCAGCGAGCACCTGGTGTGCCTCTACGACGGCCAGTCGTTCGAGGAGCTCGAGCCGCGGTCGTTCTCCTTCAACTCCCCGTTCGGCGCGTGCCCGGCGTGCACCGGCCTGGGCACCCGCATGGAGGTCGATCCCGAGCTCGTGGTGCCCGACCCCGACCTGAGCCTGGCCGACGGCGCGGTGGCCCCATGGGGGGCCGGTCACATCTCCGAGTACTACGGCCGGCTCGTGCACGCCCTCGCCGAGGAGTTCGGGTCGTCGGACACGTCGCCCTGGCGGGACCTGCCCCGCGAGCTCCAGCAGGCGATCCTCCACGGCTACAACCACCAGGTCCACGTCCGCTACCGCAACCGGTACGGTCGGGAGCGGTCATACTCCACGGGGTTCGAGGGGGCCATCCCGTTCGTGCAGCGCCGTCACGCCGAGTCCGAGAGCGACTCGGCGCGGGAGCGCTACGAGGGCTTCATGCGAGAGGTGCCGTGCCCCACGTGTCGTGGCGCCCGGCTCAAGCCGGTATCCCTGGCGGTCACCGTCGGCGGTGCCAGCATCTCCGCGATCGCGGACATGCCGGTCGGCGAGGCCGCCGAGTTCCTGGCCACCCTGCAGGTGTCGCCGCGCGACGCCGCGATCGCCGCGCGCGTCCTCAAGGAGGTCAACGAGCGCCTGGCGTTCCTCAAGGACGTCGGGCTGCACTACCTGTCGCTGTCGCGCCCCGCGGGCACCCTCGCCGGCGGTGAGGCGCAGCGGATCCGGTTGGCCACCCAGATCGGCTCCGGGCTGGTCGGTGTGCTGTACGTGCTCGACGAGCCGAGCATCGGCCTGCACCAGCGCGACAACCACCGGCTGATCGAGACGCTGGTGCGCCTGCGCGACCTGGGCAACACCCTGATCGTCGTGGAGCACGACGAGGACACCATCCGGACGGCCGACTGGGTGGTGGACATCGGTCCCGGCGCAGGCGAGCACGGTGGCCACATCGTCGCGTCCGGGCCCCTCGAGCAGATGCTGGCCAACCCGCAGTCCCTGACCGGTCAGTACCTGTCGGGAGCCCGGCGCATCGAGGTCCCGGTCCGCCGCCGCGCCGTGGACCCGGCCCGGATGCTCGTCGTCGAGGGCGCGCGGGAGCACAACCTGCGCAACGTGACGGCGGAGCTGCCCCTCGGGTGCTTCGTGGCGGTCACCGGCGTCTCCGGTTCGGGCAAGTCCACCCTGGTCAACGATGTGCTGTACCGGGTGCTGGCCCGCGACCTCAACGGTGCCCGGTCGGTACCGGGCCGGCACCGCAGGGTCACCGGCCTCGAGCACCTCGACAAGGTCGTGCACGTCGACCAGAGCCCCATCGGGCGGACCCCCCGGTCCAACCCCGCCACCTATACCGGCGTGTTCGACCACATCCGCAAGCTGTTCGCCTCGACGCAGGAGGCCAAGGTCCGGGGGTACCTGCCCGGCAGGTTCTCGTTCAACGTGAAGGGTGGCCGGTGCGAGGCGTGCACCGGCGACGGGACGATCAAGATCGAGATGAACTTCCTGCCGGACGTGTACGTCCCGTGCGAGGTCTGCCACGGCGACCGGTACAACCGGGAGACGCTCGAGGTGCACTACAAGGCACGCACGATCGCCCAGGTGCTGGACATGCCGATCGAGGAGGCGCTGGAGTTCTTCGCCGCGGTGCCCCCGATCGCTCGGCACATGCAGACCCTGGTCGACGTGGGGCTGGGCTACGTCCGGCTCGGCCAGCCCGCGCCGACGCTGTCCGGCGGGGAGGCCCAACGGGTCAAGCTGGCCAGCGAGCTGCAGCGGCGCTCCACCGGCCGCACGGTGTACGTGCTCGACGAGCCCACGACCGGGCTGCACTTCGAGGATGTCCGCAAGCTTCTCGGGGTGCTGCACTCCTTGGTCGACAAGGGCAACACGGTGCTGGTGATCGAGCACAACCTCGACGTGATCAAGACCGCCGACTGGGTCGTCGACCTGGGCCCGGAGGGCGGTTCCGGCGGCGGGAGCGTCGTCGTGGCGGGCACGCCCGAGCGGGTCGCCGCGCACGACGCCAGCCACACCGGGCGTTTCCTGCGCGGCCTGCTCCCCGGTGGGCGGGCCACTGCATAGGCTGCCCCCACACCGACCCCAGGAGGACCGATGGCCGAGCACTGCGACTGCGACTGCGCGCGAGCCCCGCGGGAGGCGCCCCGGGTGACCCGCCGTGGTGTGCTCGCCGGCACGGCCGCGGTGACGGCGACCCTGGCCCTCGGCGCCTGTGCCGACCCGCAGGCCACCGGCACCGGTGCGTCGGGCTCGCCCTCGGCCTCGGCCACAGGCTCGGCCTCGGCGACCGCGTCGGCCACCGCCACGGCCTCCGCGAGCGGCGCAACCTCGTCTGCCCCGGCCGCGTCCGCGACGCCGACCGAGGACGCGCCGTCCGCGACCGCCTCGGCGACCGCCCAGGGCGGGTCGGCGACCCCCACCGGGGAGCGACTGGCCGGCACCGAGGACTTCCCCGCGGGCGGCGGGGCGATCGTGCCGACCGGGAACGGTCCCGTCGTCGTCACCCACCCGGACGACACCACCTTCGTCGCCTTCAACGCCAGGTGCCCGCACCAGGGGTGCACGGTCTCCGAGGTCCTGGAGAACACCATCCTGTGCGCGTGCCACGGCAGCGTCTTCGACGCCGCGACGGGCGACCGGCTGGAGGGTCCCGCGCCGCGGGGCCTCACCCCGGTCCCGGTCGAGGTCGACGGGGGCTCGGTCTACCTCGCCTGAGGTGAGCGCCGCCGACTTCCGTCCCGCCCCGGGCCAGATTCCCACGGACCCGGGTGTCTACCGGTTCCGTGACGGCAACGGCCGGGTGATCTACGTCGGCAAGGCCAAGAACCTGCGCGCGCGGCTCACCTCGTACTTCCAGGATCCCGTGGCCCTGCACCCGCGCACCCAGACCATGGTGGCCACGGCCGCGTCGGTGGACTGGGTGGTGGTGGCCACCGAGGTGGAGGCGCTGAGCCTCGAGTACGCCTGGATCAAGGAGTACGACCCCCGGTTCAACGTGCGTTACCGCGACGACAAGTCCTACCCCTACCTGGCGGTCACGATCGGGGAGGACGTCCCGCGCGCGATGGTGATGCGGGGCGAGAAGCGCCCCGGCGTGCGGTACTTCGGGCCGTTCGCCCATGCCTGGGCCATCCGCGAGACCGTCGACCAGCTGCTGCGGGTGTTCCCGATGCGCACCTGCACGCGCGGCGTCTACCAGCGGGCGCACGCCTCGGGCCGGCCCTGCCTGCTCGGGTACATCGACAAGTGCGCCGCGCCGTGCGTCGGGTCGGTGACCCCCGACGAGCACCGCCTGATCGTCGAGGACTTCTGCGCCTTCATGGCCGGGGACGCGGCCGGCTTCGTGCGCGACCGTCGGGCGCAGATGCAGCGGGCCGCCGAGGAGCTGGACTTCGAGCGGGCCGCCCGGCTGCGTGACGACCTCTACGCCCTCGAGCGGGTCCTGGAGCGCAACGCCGTGGTGCTGCCCGACGGCACGGACGCCGACGTGGTGGGCCTGTCGGCCGACGAGCTCGAGGCCTCGGTGCGGGTGTTCCACGTCCGCGACGGCCGGATCCGCGGCGAGCGGGGGTTCATCGTCGAGCGGGTCGAGGATGCCGACGAGGGCCGGCTCGTGGCGACCCTGCTGGAGCAGATGTACGGCGATGCCGACGCGGTGGTGCCGCGTCGCGTGATCGTGCCGGCGCTGCCCGCGGATGCCGAGCTCGACGTCCTGCGGGACTGGCTGTCCCAGCGGCGCGGCGGGCGGGTCAGCGTGACGGTGCCTCGACGCGGCCCGACCCGGGACCTGCTCGCCACGGTGGCACGCAACGCCGAGCAGTCGCTGACCTCCCACAAGCTGCGCCGCTCCGGAGACCTGACGACCCGGTCCCAGGCCCTGAACGATCTGACCGAGGCGCTGGACCTGCCCTGCGCGCCGCTGCGCATCGAGTGCTTCGACGTGTCGCACCTGGGCGCCGACGACGTGGTCGCCTCGATGGTGGTCTTCGAGGACGGCCTGCCCCGGCCCTCGGAGTACCGCAGGTTCGCCATCAAGGGGTTCACCGGCCAGAACGACGTCGCCGCGGTGGCAGAGGTGATCCGCCGGCGGTTCCGGCGCCTCGAGCAGGCGGGCGAGGGCGACCCGGAGTCGCGCAGGTTCGCCTACCGGCCGTCGCTGGTGGTCATCGACGGCGGTGCCCCGCAGGTCGCCGCGGCGTTCGGCGAGCTGGCAGCGCTGGGCCTGGCCGACATCGCGGTGTGCGGGCTGGCCAAGCGGCTGGAGGAGGTCTGGCTGCCCGACGAGGAGGACCCGGTGATCCTGCCGCGGACCAGCCAGGGCCTCTACCTGCTGCAGCGCGTGCGCGACGAGGCCCACCGCACGGCCCTGCGCTACCAGCGCCAGCGCCGGTCGGCCCGGATGACCACCAGCGCCCTGGACGGCGTGCCGGGGCTCGGGCCGGCCCGGCGCAAGGCCCTGCTCGCCAGGTTCGGTTCGGTCGCCCGGATCCGCGCGGCCAGCGTGGAGCAGCTCTGCGAGGTCCCCGGCATCGGCCCGGCCGTGGCGGAGGCGGTGCTGGCCGCCCTGTCGGGGCAGTCCCGGTCGGCGGTCAACCTGACGACAGGTGAGGTGCTGGGGGACGATACGTCCGTGATGACCGAGAGCACGACCCCATGAGCCCCGTCGGTGGGCTGTCCGGCATCGAGGTCCTGCTGGTGTCCGGGATGTCCGGGGCGGGGCGGTCCAGCGCCGCCCGGGCCCTGGAGGACATCGGCTGGTTCGTGATCGACAACCTGCCGCCCAAGATGCTGGCGCCCACGCTGGAGCTGCTGGCCGCGCGATCCGACGTCGACCGGGTCGCCGTGGTGGTCGACGTCCGTGGCGGGCGGTTGTTCGACGAGCTCGAGTCAGCCGTGGGGGAGGTCGTCGCCCGGGGCGCGGAGCTGAGCGTGCTGTTCCTGGAGTCGGCCGACGACGTGCTGGTGCGACGGTTCGAGTCCAACCGCCGGCCCCATCCGCTGCAGGCCGGCGGGCGGCTGCTCGACGGGATCCACCGGGAGCGGGAGCTGCTGGGGAACCTGCGGGCGACCGCCGACCTGGTGATCGACACCTCGCACCGGACCATCCACGACCTGCGCCGGGCTGTCGACGCCGCATTCGACTCCGGCGAGCCGGTGCGGCTGCGGGCCACGGTCATGTCGTTCGGGTTCAAGTACGGCATCCCGGTGGACGCGGACTTCGTCGCGGACGTCCGGTTCCTGCCCAACCCGTACTGGATCCCTGAGCTGCGGGACCTGCGCGGAATCGACGCCCCGGTGAACGACTACGTGGTGGCCCAGGAGGGGGCACCGCAGTTCCTGGACGTGTACTCCCAGGTGATCGACCTGGCCGCCGACGGCTACCTGCGCGAGGGCAAGCGGTTCGTCACGGTGGCGGTGGGATGCACCGGCGGCAAGCACCGCAGCGTGGCGATGGCCGAGAACCTGGCTGCCCGGCTCGTGCACGTGGGCCTCGAGGTCTCGGTGGTCCACCGGGACCTGGGGCGCGAGTGATGGCCCTGCCGGGTCCGCGGGGGCCCCGGCGACGCATGCACGGCCATCCCGGGGACGGTGCCCGGGTCGTGGCGCTGGGCGGCGGGCACGGCCTTGCCGTCACCCTGCGTGCGCTGCGCACGGTCACCGACCACCTGACCGCGGTCGTCGGCGTCGCTGACGACGGCGGGTCCAGCGGCCGGCTGCGCGCCGACATGGGGGTACCTCCTCCCGGGGACCTGAGGATGGCCCTGGCCGCCCTCTGCGGCGACGACTCCTGGGGTCGGACCTGGAGCCGGGTGGTGCAGCACCGGTTCACCCGCGGGGACCTCGCCGGTCACGCGGTCGGGAACCTGCTCATCACCGCGCTGTGGGAGGAGACCGGGGACCTCGTCGCCGGCCTGGACTGGGTGGGGGCGCTGCTGGGCGCGCAGGGCCGGGTGCTGCCCGCATGCACCCAGGGCCTGGAGATCGTGGCCCAGGTGGACGGGGCGGCGGGCCAGCCCGGCGTGTCGACCGTGCGCGGCCAGCACCGGGTCGCGGTGACCCAGGGGCGGGTCGTGTCGATCGCAGTCGAGCCGGCCAGCCCGCCGGCCTGCCCCGAGGCGGTGGCCGCGATCGAGGCGGCCGAGGCGCTCGTGATGGGCCCCGGGTCCTGGTACACGTCCGTGCTGGCCAGCCTGCTGGTCCCGGGCGTCCGGGAGGCCTTCGTCGCGTCCCCGGCGACCCGTGTCCTGCTGCTCAACCTCGTCGCCCAGCCCGGGGAGACCGCCGGGTTCAGCCCCCAGTCCCACCTGGACGTGCTGGCCGAGGCCTTCCCCGACGTGCGGTTCGATGTCGTGCTGGCAGACCCGGAGCACGTGCCGGACCGGGCCGCCCTGGAGCAGGCGAGTGCTGCGCTGGGGGCCCGGCTGGAGCTGCGCCCGGTGTCGGACGGCAGGGCCGGTCCGGGGCATCACGATCCGCTGCTGCTGGGGAGGGCGTTCGCCGACCTCGTGGGCCATGGCAGTATTCCTGCATGGCGATGACGGCAGGTGTGAAGGACGAGCTCAGTCGGCTGCCGATCACGAAGACGTGCTGTCGCAAGGCGGAGGTCTCCACCCTGCTGAGGTTCGCGGGGGGCCTGCACATCGTGGGGGGTCGGGTCGTCGTCGAGGCCGAGCTCGACACCGGGGCCGCGGCGCGGCGCACCAAGGCGGCGGTCATGGACGTCTTCGGCCACCCCAGCACGATGTCCGTCGTGCAGCCGTCGGGGATCCGTCGGGGCAACCGCTATGTCGTCACCGTGGCCAAGGACGGCCAGCGGCTGGCCAAGCAGGCGGGCCTGCTCGACCCGTCGGGCCGACCGGTCCGGGGACTGCCGGCCGTGATCGTGAGCGGGGCTGTGTGCGACGCCGAGTCCGCGTGGCGGGGCGCCTTCCTGGCCCACGGCTCGCTGACGGAGCCGGGCCGTTCCGCTGCACTGGAGGTGTCCTGCCCCGGCCCGGAGGCCGCGCTGGCGCTGGTGGGCGCCGCGCGCCGGCTGGGCATCGCCTCGAAGGCGCGGGAGGTCCGCGGCATCGACCGGGTCGTGATCCGCGACGGCGATGCCATCAGCGCGATGCTGACCCGCATGGGGGCCCACGAGTCCGTCCTGGCGTGGGAGGAGCGGCGGATGCGCCGCGAGGTCCGCGCCACCGCGAACCGCCTGGCCAACTTCGACGACGCGAACCTGCGGCGCTCGGCGCGGGCCGCGGTCGCGGCCGGGGCGAGGGTGGAGCGGGCTCTGGAGATCCTCGGCGACACCGTGCCGGACCACCTCGCGGCCGCCGGCCGGCTGCGCCTGGAGCACAAGCAGGCCAGCCTGGAGGAGCTCGGCGGTCTCGCGGACCCGCCGATGACCAAGGATGCCATCGCCGGGCGGATCCGGCGGCTGCTGGCGCTGGCCGACAAGCGCGCTGCCGAGCTGGGCATCCCCAACACCGAGGACGGCCTGCCCCAGCAGTGAGGGAGCGCACGCCCAGGCCCGGTCCGGTGGTCGGCCCCCAGCAAGCGACGGACCGGGTGCCTCAATAGGCTCGGGGCTTGCAAGGTGCTCGTTCACCCACAAAGGGAGTCCCCTGTGAAGAAGATCAGTGATCTCGATGTCGCTGGAAAGACCGTGCTGCTGAGGGCGGACTTCAACGTCCCGCTCGCCAAGGACGGCTCCGGCGTCATCACCGACGACGGCCGGATCGTGGCCGCACTTCCCACGATCAAGGCCCTCACCGCGGCCGGCGCCAAGGTGGTCATCGTGGCCCACCTCGGTCGGCCCAAGGGCGTCGGGTTCGAGGCGTCCGGGTCCCTGGCCCCGGTGCGCGCGCGGCTGTCGGAGCTGCTGGGAGCGGACGTCGCGCTCGCCTCCGACGTGACCGGCGACTCGGCCAGGGCCACCGTGGCGGCGCTCGAGCCCGGCCAGGTGGCGCTGCTCGAGAACGTCCGCTTCGATCCGCGTGAGGCCAGCAAGGACGCCGCCCAGCGCAAGGAGCTGGCTGCCGAGCTCGCCTCCCTGGCTGATGTGTACGTCTCCGACGGCTTCGGCGTCGTGCACCGCAAGCAGGCGTCGGTGACCGATGTCGCCGAGCTGCTGCCCAACGCCGCGGGCCTGCTGGTCGAGAAGGAGGTCAACTCGTTCGCCAAGGTGCTGGCCGACCCGGATCGCCCCTACGTCGTCATCCTCGGCGGCTCGAAGGTCTCCGACAAGCTCGGCGTGATCAACAACCTCATCGACAGCGTCGACCGGCTGCTCATCGGCGGCGGGATGGCCTACACGTTCCTGGCCGCGCACGGCCACACCGTGGGCACCTCGCTGCTCGAGGCCGACCAGATCGAGACCGTGAAGGGCTACATCGCCAAGGCTGAGGCCAAGGGCATCGAGCTGCTCATCCCGGTCGACACGATGGTGGCCGACTCGTTCCCGACCAAGGACAACCCCACGCCGGAGCGCAAGGTCGTGGCCAGCCGGGAGATCCCGGACGGCTGGATGGGCCTGGACATCGGCCCTGAGACGATCGAGCTGTTCAAGGCCAAGGTCGCCGACGCGCGCACCGTGGTCTGGAACGGCCCGATGGGCGTGTTCGAGGTTCCCGAGTTCGCCACCGGCACCCTCGAGGTCGCGAAGGCGATCGCGGCGTCGGATGCGTTCTCGGTCATCGGCGGTGGCGACTCCGCTGCTGCCGTCCGCCAGCTCGGGCTGGAGGACGGCTTCTCCCACATCTCCACCGGCGGTGGTGCCTCCCTCGAGCTGCTCGAGGGCAAGGTCCTGCCCGGTCTCGCAGTCCTGGAGGGCTGACACATGGCACGCAAGCCGTTCATGGCAGGCAACTGGAAGATGAACCTCGACCACCTCGAGGCCATCGCTCACGTCCAGAAGATCGCGTTCGCGTTGTCGGACGAGGACTTCGATGCGGTCGAGGTCGGCGTGATGGTCCCGTTCACCGACATCCGCTCGGTTCAGACCCTGGTCGACGCCGACAACCTCAAGGTCGTCTACGGCAGCCAGGACATCTCGGCCAAGGACAAGGGCGCCTTCACCGGCGAGATCTCCGGCGTGATGCTGAGCAAGCTCGGCTGCAGCTACGCGGTCGTCGGGCACTCGGAGCGTCGGCAGTACCACGCCGAGGACGATGCCGTCGTGAACTCCAAGGTCAAGGCGGCCTACCGCCACGGCCTGGTGCCGATCCTGTGCATCGGTGAGGTCAAGGAGGAGCGCGAGGCCGGCACGCACGTCGAGGTGACCCTGGGCCAGCTCGACGGCGGCATGGCGGACATCCCGGCTGAGCAGGCCGCCTCCATCGTCATCGCCTACGAGCCCGTGTGGGCGATCGGCACCGGCCTCACCGCCACCGCCCAGGACGCCCAGGACATGTGCGCGGCCATCCGCGGGCGCCTGGCCGAGCTCTACTCGCAGGAGATCGCCGACGGCATCCGCATCCAGTACGGCGGCTCGGTCAAGGCCGCCAACGCCGCGGAGATCATGGCTGGGGCCGACGTCGACGGTGCCCTGATCGGTGGTGCCTCGCTGGACGCCGACGAGTTCGTCGCGATCTGCAAGTACCGGCTCGCCTGAGCCATCCGGTCCGGCCCCGCCCCATGCTCGCCGGGGCGGGGCCGGACCCTGCTCGCCGGGCGGAGCCGGACCGGGTCCGGGCGATCGGACGACCCCGGGATGGCAGGTGGGCTCGGCGCGGCCCGACGCGTATCCTGAGCGCACTGACACCGAAGGGGCCGTTTCGTGATCCTGGCGCTCGAGATCCTGCTCGTCCTGCTGAACCTGCTCGTCATCGTCCTGGTGCTGCTGCACAAGGGCAAGGGCGGCGGGCTGTCGGACCTCTTCGGGGGCGGTGTCAGCTCCTCGCTCGGTGGCAGCTCGGTGGCCGAGCGGAACCTCGACCGGATCACGATCGCGCTGCTGCTCATCTGGGTGGCGACGATCGTGGCACTCGGACTGGCCCTGTAGGGTCAGTCGGTCTGACATCGCGAACGGCGTACGGAGGCTGATGTGGCTGGTGGCAATGCGATCCGCGGGAGCCGTGTGGGCTCCGGGCCCATGGGCGAGGCGGAGCGGGGCGACGCGGCTCCCCGCCGGCGGGTGAGCTTCTACTGCGCCCGCGGGCACGAGACCTCGCCCAGCTTCGCCGACGACGCGGCGATCCCGGAGATCTGGGACTGCCCGACCTGCGGCTACCCGGCGGGGCTGGACCCCGAGAACCCCCCGACCCCGGCCAAGGTCGAGCCGTACAAGACCCACCTGGCCTACGTGAAGGAGCGTCGCTCCGACCTCGACGGCGATGCGATCCTTGCCGAGGCACTGCAGCGGCTCAAGGGCGGGGCCTGACGCGCAGCCCTCGAGACGCGCGGACTCTGCGACGCGCAGCCTCGACCGGGGTCGTCACGAAGGGCCGGTCGCCTGCCGAACGGCAGGCGACCGGCCCTTGATCGTGGTCGGGGGAGGCGCCTGTGGCGTCAGCCGCGGCCGACGCTCACGGGTCCCTGCGCCCGGGCGTGGACCCCCCGGGCCACCTCGCACACGTTCTCGGCAGTGAAGCCGAGCTGCTCGAAGAGGATGTCCCCGGCGGCCGAGGCCCCGAAGAAGTCCAGGGACACGCACGCGCCCTGGTCCCCGACGTAGCGGTACCACCCCTGGTCGACGCCGGCCTCCACGCTCACCCGTGCCCGCACCGAGGGTGGCAGCACGCTGTCGCGGTACTCGGCGGGCTGGGAGGCGAACCACTCCAGGCACGGCATCGACACGACCCGGGTGGGGATCCCCTCTGCCTGGAGGACCTGCCGGGCGGCCAGCGCCACGTGGACCTCGGATCCGGTTGCCATCAGCAGCAGCTCAGGCGTCCCGCCCTCGGCCTCGGCGATCACGTAGGCGCCCTTGAGGGCCATGCTGGCCGGCTGGCCCTCGGAGCGATCCAGCGTGGGGACATCCTGACGGGTCAGGATCAGCCCCGTGGGGCCCGGGTGCTCCAGGGCTCCCGCCCACACCGCAACCGTCTCGTTCGCGTCCGCCGGGCGGGCGACTGCCAGCTCCGGGATGGCGCGCAATGCCCACAGGTGCTCGATGGGCTGGTGGGTGGGGCCGTCCTCGCCGACCCCGATGGAGTCGTGGGTCCACACGTAGATCGTCGGCAGGGTCATCAGGGCGGCCAGCCGCACCGAGGGGCGCATGTAGTCGCTGAACACCAGGAAGGTCCCGCCGTAGGCCCGGGTGAGGCCGTGCATCCCGATGCCGTTGAGGATCGCGCCCATCGCGTGCTCGCGAACGCCGAAGTGGATGGTCCGGCCGTAGGGGGAGGACCCGGGGACCGTCGACGTGGCTGGCAGGAACGAGTCAGCGCCGGCGATGTTCGTGCCGTTGGACTCGCCGAGGTCCGCCGAGCCGCCCCACAGCTCGGGCAGCAGGGCTGCGAGGCTGTTGATGACCTTCTCGGAGGCCTTGCGGGTGGCGACCTTGAGCCCGGGCTCCCAGGCGGGCAGCGTGTCCGACCAGCCCTCGGGCAGGCGCCGGGCGCGCAGGCGGTCCAGCAGGGCCGCGCGCTGCGGGTCCTCGGCGCGCCAGGCCTGGTAGCGCTGCTCCCACTGGGCCCGCAGGGCGGCACCGCGACCCCCGACCTCGCGGGCCCGGGCCAGTGCCGGCTGCGGGACGACGAAGCTCTGCTCCGGGTCCCAGCCGAGCACCGTCTTGGTCGCGGCGACCTCGGCGGCACCCAGCGCGGCCCCGTGTGACTTGCCGGTGTTCTGCAGCGTGGGAGCCGGCCAGGCGATGATCGACCGGAGCTGGATCAGCGAGGGCCGGGAGCGCTCGTCCCGCGCCGTCGCCAGTGCCCGGGCCAGCCCGGCGACGTCGATGTCGCCGTTCGGGGCCAGGCCCACGTGCTGCACGTGCCACCCGCAGGCCCGGTACCGGGCGGCCACGTCCTCGGTGAACGCCACCGACGTGTCGCCCTCGATGGAGATCCGGTTGTCGTCCCAGATGACCACCAGGTCGCCCAGTCGCTGGGTCCCGGCGAGGCTGGCTGCCTCCGCGGAGATGCCCTCCTGGATGTCGCCGTCCGAGGCCAGCACCCAGATGGTGTGGTCGAACAGGCCCTCGCCGTCGGGGGTGTCCGGGTCGAGCAGGCCACGGGTGTACCGGGCCGCCATGGACATGCCCACTGCCGAGGAGATGCCCTGGCCCAGCGGTCCGGTGGTCATCTCGATGCCGCGCGCCGGGTTGTGCTCCGGGTGCCCCGGCGTCAGGGCGCCGAGGGTCCGGAACACCTTGAGGTCCTCCAGCGTGATCGGGTACCCCGACAGGTACAGCTGCACGTAGAGCGTCAGGCTGGCATGTCCGCACGAGAGCACGAACCGGTCCCGGCCGAGCCAGGTGGGGTCGTGCGGGTCATGGCGCAGGAACCGCTGGAACAGCAGGTACGCCGCTGGGGCCAGGGCCATCGCGGTCCCGGGGTGCCCGTTGCCCGCCTTCTGGACCGCATCCGCGGCCAGCACCCGGGCCGTCGTCACAGCCAGGTCGTCCAGCTCGCTCCACTCGAGGTCGTTCATCCGATCTCCTGCTCGTCGGTCGGTCGTGCCGTTCGCGCGCACCCGAGGCTCCGCCGGTCGCCGCTACGATGGTCCGGTGACCGCAATCGAGTCGGGCCGCCTCGGCGCGGAGCCAGGCGTGCCCGGGGGGCGCGGTCCCAGGTGGAGATCCTACGTTGCCCTGACGAAGCCGCGGGTCATCGAACTGCTCCTGGTCACCACGGTCCCGGTGATGTTCCTCGCTGCGGGGGGGTTCCCGCCCCTGGCCACCACGCTGCTGACCCTCCTCGGGGGTGCGCTGGCAGCCGCGGGGGCCAATGTGATCAACCAGGTGTACGACCGGGACATAGACGCGGTCATGGTCCGCACCCGCCAGCGCCCTGTGGTCACCGGTCAGATCTCGCCACGGCGCGCCCTGACGTTCGGCATCGTCCTGTCGGTGCTCTCGGTGGTGCTGCTGGCCGCCACCGTGAACCTGCTCTCGGCCGCGCTGGCTGCCCTCGCCATCGGCTTCTACGTGTTCGTCTACACGATGCTGCTCAAGCGCCGGACTGCGCAGAACATCGTCTGGGGCGGCGCCGCTGGATGCTTCCCGGTGCTCATCGGGTGGTCGGCGGTCACCGGATCCCTGGCCTGGACCCCCTTCGTGCTCTTCGGGGTCGTCTTCTTCTGGACACCGCCGCACTACTGGCCCCTGGCCCTTCGCTTCTCCGCCGACTACCGGGCCGCCCGGGTCCCCATGCTGCCCGCCGTGCGCGACACCCGGCACGTCGCCGACGCGATCGTTGCCTACTCGTGGGCGATGGTCGCCACGTCGCTGCTGCTCACCCCGGTGGCCCCGATGGGACTGCTCTACACCGCCAGCGCACTCGCGCTGGGTGCGGCGTTCCTGGTCGAGGCCTACCGGCTGAGGTCGCGGGTGCGCGGGGGCGCGGCCGAGGTCGGTGCGATGCGGCTGTTCCACGGGTCCATCTCGTACCTGTCCCTGCTGTTCCTGGCCGTCGCGATCGATCCGTTCCTCGCCTGAGCGACGGGGTTCCGCCCGGTCAGCGGCGCGGATCGGTGCCCGATGCCCGGCCTCGCCGGCTGGGCGGCGTCGTGGCCGGGGGAGCCATCCCGAGCACGAGGCGCACCCGTGCCCCGCCGAGGGCCGATGCCCCCAGCTCGATCCAGCCGCCCGAGCGCTCGGCCATCCGCCGGGCGATGTCCAGGCCCAGGCCGGTCGACCCGGACACCGACTGCCCACGCTCGAGGACCTCGAGCCCCGGGAAGCCGGGACCGTCGTCGGCGACCTCGAGCCATGCGGTCCCCGCGGACCCGCGCCCGCCGGACACCCGGAATCCGACGCCCTCGTCGGTGTGCGAGAACACGTTGCCGATCAGGGCGTCGAGGGCGTCGCCGAGGTCCCGGGCGTCGACCGCCACCAGCAGGGGCTCCACGGGCATGTCGATGCCCAGCGGGCGCTGCTGGTCCTCGGCCAGGACCGCCCAGAACGCGGTGCGGTCCCGCGCCACCCGGCCCAGGTCGGCGCGGGCCGCGACCCCCTCGCGCAACGGGCGGCGGGCCTCCCGGATGACCTCGTCCACCATCCGCTCGAGGCGCTCGACATCCGTGCGCAGCCGGTCGGCCTGCTCGTCCTCCGGCAGCGACTCGGCGTCCAGGCGCAGTGCCGCCACGGGCGTGCGCAGCCGGTGCGCCAGGTCTGCGACCTGCTCGCGCTCCAGGGACAGCAGCTCCACCACGCGGCTGGCCAGGCGGTTCAGGGCCCGGCCCGCATTGTCCAGCTCGGCGATCTCCGTCGGCGGCACCCGGGCGTCCAGGTTGCCCGCTGCCAGTTCCTCGGCCGTGCGACTGAGCTCGCTGGTGGGGCGCAGGAAGGCCCGGGACAGCAGCAGCCCCAGCCCGACGGACAGGGCGAGCAGGAACCCGCCGAGCAGGACGAGCACCACCCGCGAGCGGGTCACGGCCGCCGTGAGCTCGTCCTCGCCGACGAACACCCGGAGCACGGCCTCACCCTGCGAGGTGTACAGCGGGATGAGCAGGTCCCGGCCCCCCGGCACCTCCGTGAAGAACGCCCCGCGCTCGCGAGCCAGCTGCACCGCTGCGTCGGAGGGCTGATCGGCCCCGACCACCTGACCGTCGGCGAGGTGGACGCTGGTGCGCCGGCCGGACTCCTGCGCGAACGTCGCGACGAGCTCGTCGAGCTTGTCGGGCTCGGTCACCGGGATCCGCGAGACCAGCGGCTGGATCTCCAGGACGACCTGGCGCTGCGCGCGGTCGACCGCGAGGTCGCCGACGATCACCATGAGCGGGACCAGGAAGGCCACGAGGACGATGGACGTCGACGCCAGCAGCGTCAGCAGGATCCGTCGGCGCACCTGGGTCAGGGCTCCACGAGCTTCACCCCGACGCCCCGGACGGTGTGCAGGTAGCGGGGCTCGTTGGCGCTCTCGCCGAGCTTGCGTCGCAACCAGGACAGGTGGACGTCGACGGTCTTCTCCCCGCCGCCGTAGGACACCCGCCACACCTCCGCGAGCAGCTCGCGCTTGGTGACGACCTCGCCGGGCCGGGCCATCAGGTAGGCCAGCAGGTCGAACTCCCGGGGGCTCAGGTCGAGCGGCTGGCCGGACAGCTCGGCGGTGCGGCCCTTGGTGTCCAGGTGCAGCTCGCCGACCCGCAGGTCCCCGGACGGCTCGTGGGCCCGGCTGCGCCGCAGCACCGCCCGGATCCGGGCGTCCAGGGTCGCCGCGCTGAACGGCTTGATGACGTAGTCGTCGGCGCCCGCGTCGAGGGCCCGGACGACCTGCTCCTCGTCGTCGCGCGCCGTGGCGACGATCACCGGCGTGGGACTCACGGCGCGCAGCATCCGCAGCAGCTCGACCCCGTCGAGATCGGGCAGGCCCAGGTCGAGCACGACGAGCTCGGGGTCGCCACTGATGGCCTGCTGCAGCCCACTCATGGCGTTGGGGGCGGAGTCGACCGCGTGCCCGCGGTCGGCCAGCGCGTGGATGAGGGCCGAGCGGATACCGGGATCGTCCTCGACGACGAGCAGCCTGGACATGCCCCCACGGTAGTCCGCGTGACCAGCATCACCCGTTTGCCCGCGCCGCAGGCCCGGGGCATTACCGCGGCTTAACCTTTTCCGAGGGCACACTAGGGGGCATGGGTTATGGCTGGGTTCCCGCCACGGCATGGGTCGCGGGTGCGACCGGCGCCGCAGTGGTGGGGCTCCTGGCTGTCGGGGCCGTCCGCTCGGCCGTGACCGACGAGCCGGTCCAGGTGCTCAGCGCCTCGGACGTCGATCGGTTCCTCCAGGATCCCGAGGCCGCGCTCGCGCCGATCGTCACCGTGGAGACCAGCGCCTCGACCGCCACGCCCGATCGCACTGCCTCGCCCACGGCTCGCGCCGCGACACCCAGCCGGACCCCCGCCCCGGCGTCCGGACCGGTGTCGAGCAGCGGGGTCGGCCTGCGCACGCGTCAGGAGGCCGCGCCGACGGCCGCCGCGTCCTCCGCGCGCCGGCCCCGGCCCAGCGACTCGTTCACCGGCCAGGGGTCGTTCCCGCCGCCGTCGCCGTCCCGCACGGCCAGCCCGAGCGTGCCGTCGACGCCCTCGACGAGCGCGTCACCGACGCGGCGTCCGCCCTGGACGATCACGGCCACCCCGAGCCCGGAGCCGACCAGGACCGACTGCCCGCACCCGACGCCGTGGCCCACCCGGACCACGCCGCCGACGGCCAGCCCGGACCCGGAACCGACCAGGACATGGCTGCCCCGGCCCCGGCCCAGCCACCATGGCCCGTGGCCCACCCGGTCCGCTCCTCCGACCGAGGATCCGACCGAGGATCCGACCGCGGGCCCCACCGGACCGGGCGAGGACCAGGACCCGTCGAGTGCGGAGCCCTCCCATGCCACCGCCGCCCCGAGCGTCGAGGGCACCGGTCCCGCCGATGCGGCGGACCCCTCCAGCTCCACCCCCGCGGCCGTCGGGGAGCTCCCGGCGGCGCCGGCTGCGCGGGACGACCTGGGCTGACCGGCGGCGTCCGGGAGCCCTCAACCCCGGGAGCGCAGCGACAGGTGGGTCTGCAGGGTGGCGATCCAGACCAGGCACGCCAGCAGCATGTGGACGCTGACGAGCAGCCATGGCACGCCGGTGAACCACTGCGTGTAGCCCACCACGCCCTGGACGATCGCCAGGGCCATCAGCAGGTGAGCCCAGCCGCGGGCGCGGCCGGGGGCGTCGGTCAGGCGAAGCGCCAGCCACAGCCCGACCAGCAACCCGACGAACAGCAGCACGAGGTCGGCATGCAACCAGGCCACCGTGCGCACGTCGAGCGCGATGCGGTGGGTCACGTCCACGTCGCCGGAGTGGGGACCGGCCCCCGTCACCAGGGTCCCCACGGCCAGCACCGCGGCGCAGATGGCCACCAGTGCGCGGGACAGCCACCGGATCTCCCGGCGGACCAGCACCACGAGGGGCTGGTCGCCCGGCTCCCCGGCGCGACGGACCAGGACGACGCAGCCGGCGATGATCGCCGCGGAGAGCAGGAAGTGCGCGCCGACCCACAGGGGGTGCAGGCCGGTCAGCACCGTGACGCCACCGAGCAGGGCCTGGGCGAACGTGCCCACCAGCGGGACGGCGGCCAGCCACAGGATCGCCGTCCGGGGCTGAGCGCCCTGGCCGACCCAGAGCTGGCGGGTCCGCACGGCGGCGACGAGGCTGGCCACGGCCAGTGCCACCAGCACGAACGTCAACAGCCGGTTGCCGAACTCGACGTACTTGTGCCACGCCTGGGCCTGCTCGGAGACCGGCACCAGGGACCCGGGCACGCACTGCGGCCAGGTCGGGCAGCCCAGCCCTGACGAGGTGAGGCGGACCAGCCCGCCGGTGACGACGATGGCCACCTGGGCGACCAGGTTTGCCAGGAACACCCGCCGGGTGCCCTGGCCCACGGGGCTGGGACTCGCGGTGGCGGGGAGCACGGGGGAGTCGGAGGCGAGCACGGGGTCAGGGTAGTCCGCGGGTCATGGCCCGTGGGGCTACTCCCAGCGGAAGGTGCGGGCGGCGAGCGCGACCCCGCCCAGCGCCCAGCACAGCAGGACGACCAGGTCGGCTCCTGCCCCGCCCGATCCGACACCCCAGGCCGCGCGCAGGGCGTCGGCCAGGGCGCTCGAGGGCAGCACCGACAGCAGGCCCGAGAGGACGGCAGGCGCCCGGGTCACGGGCACCACCACCCCACCGGCGAGCAGCAGGACCAGGAAGATCGCGTTGGCCACCGCCAGGGTCGCCTCGGCCCGGAGCAGGCCGGCCAGTGCGAAGCCCCACGACCCCAGCGCCGCGGTTCCCAGCACGAGGGCTGCCACCAGGACGATCGGAGCGGCCGGGCGTGGGTCCCATCCCAGGGCCAGCGCGGTCACCGTGACCACCACGGCCTGCAGCGCGATGACCGCCAGCGTGGCAAGGGCCTTGCCGACCAGCAGCCCGGACCGCGCCAGGGGAGTGGTTCCGAGGTACTTGAGCACGCCGGAGCGGCGCTCGAAGCCGGTGGCGATGGCCGTGGCCGTGAACGCGCTGGACAGCACCGCGAGCGCGAGGGCCCCGGGCGCAGCCAGCTCGACAGTCGCCAGGTCGAGCCGGACCACGCCGATGAGCACGGCCACCGGGATCACCAGGGTGAGCAGGAGCTGCTCGCCGTTGGACATCAGCAGGAACCACTCCAGCCGCGCCTGCGCCCGCCACCGCGACCGCGCGGGGGCGGCGCCCGGTGCCGGGGAGAGGTCCAGGGGCACACTCGCGGTCATCTGGGCTCCTCGGATCCGGGCTCCGCGGCGGTCAGGGCGAAGTAGGCATCGCCGAGCGTCCCCCCGCTGGTGCTCAGCTGCGTGGGCAGCGCCCCCTGGCTGGCGCACCAGGCGGCCACGGCCGACACCACAGCGGGGTCGACGGGTCCCTCGAGGCGGTACTGGCCGGGCCGTACCTCCCGGCTGCTCAGCCCGGCGGGCAGGGTGCGCTGCAGCTCGGCCAGGTCCAGCCCGGGCCGGGACCGGAACTGCAGTCCTGGGTGGGAGGCCGTCAGCTCGGCGACGGTCCCGGCGCCGGCCACCCGTCCGCCGACGATGACGACCACGTGGTCGGCCAGCGCCTCGGCCTCGTCGAGCAGGTGCGTGGTCAGCACCAGCGCCACCCCCGCGCCGCGCAGGTCCGCCAGCAGCTGCCACACCGAGGCCCGGGCCTGCGGGTCCAGGCCGGTGGTCGGCTCATCGAGGAAGACCAGCTCCGGTCGGCCCACCAGCGCACAGGCCAGCCCGACCCGCTGCTGCTCCCCGCCGGACAGCCGGCGGTACGGCGTCCGGGCGACCGGGGTCAGGCCCAGGCGGTCCAGCAGCCCGGCCACGGGCAGCGGCCGGGCGTAGAGCCGCGCCGCGTGCGCGACCATCTGACCAGCGCGCACGCTGGGCCACACCCCGCCGGACTGCAGCATGACCCCGACGCGGGGGCGCAGCCGGGCGGCGTCGGCGCGGGGGTCCAGGCCCAGCACCCGCACGGTGCCGGCGTGCGGCCGGCGGAACCCCTCGGCGGTCTCGATCGTCGTCGTCTTGCCTGCCCCGTTGGGCCCCAGCACGACGGTCAGTGCCCCCCGGGGGGCGACGAGGTCCAGCCCGTCGACGACGCGTCGCCCGGCGTAGGACATGACCAGCCCGCTCACGTCGAGCGCGGGTCCGGGCATGCGCCTGAGTGTAGGGCGGGACGGCCGTGCGGGCGGTGGACCCGGCCCCGCGGGCGGGTGGACCGGGCTGCCACGTGGGCGGCGCTTGCACTCGGCGAGAAATACGCAACAATGGGGTTGTGGAAATGCTGACCGGTGCCCCCGCGCGGGTGGCGCGCGCCCTGCTGGAGGGTGGCCCGGCGACGGTCAGCGAGCTCGCCGAGCGGCTGGAGCTCACCGGTGCGGCCGTGCGCAAGCACATCGACGACCTGCTGGCCTCCGGCCTGGTCGAGGGCTCCGAGCGACCGCCCTTCGGTCCGGCGTCGCCGCGGGGCCGGGGCCGCCCGGCGCGCATCTACCACCTGACCCAGGCCGGGCGGGACGGGTTCGAGCAGGCCTACGACGACCTGGCCGTGGCGGCGCTGCGGTTCCTGGCCGAGACCGGCGGGGATGCCGCGGTCATGGCGTTCGCCCGGCGCCGGGTCCACGACCTCGAACGGCGCTACGCCTCCCGGCTGGACGGCTTCGCGAGCACGGCCGAGCGTGCGCATGCGCTGGCCGACCTGCTCTCGGCCGACGGGTACGCCGCGGTGGTGTCCCCCAGCGGCATGGGGGGCGTGCAGCTGTGCCAGCGCAACTGCCCCGTGGCCCATGTCGCCGCGGAGTTCCCGCAGTTCTGCGAGGCCGAGTCCGAGGCCTTCGGCCGGCTCGTCGGCACCCATGTGACCCGACTGGCCACGTTGTCGCGGGGCGACGGCGTGTGCACCACGCACATCCCGAGCCGCTCCGCGGCGGAGATCACGTCCGAGGACCATCCCGCCCGCGTTGCGGTCGCGGCGAACCCAGGAGGGACCAGATGACGGTCAACACCGAGCAGCTCGAGGGCCTCGGGCACTACGAGTACGGCTGGTCCGACCCGGACGTCGCCGGAGCCTCGGCGCGCCGCGGGCTGTCCGAGGCGGTCGTGCGCGACATCTCGGCGCGCAAGTCCGAGCCCGCGTGGATGCTCGACCTGCGACTGAAGGGGCTGCGGCTGTTCGGCCGCAAGCCCATGCCGCCGTGGGGTGCGGACCTCTCGGGCATCGACTTCGACAACATCAAGTACTTCGTGCGCTCGACGGAGAAGCAGGCGACCTCCTGGGACGAGCTCCCGCCGGACATCCGCAACACCTACGACCGCCTGGGCATCCCGGAGGCGGAGAAGCAGCGGCTCATCGCGGGCGTCGCGGCCCAGTACGAGTCGGAGGTCGTCTACCACAAGATCCGCGAGGACCTCGAGGAGCAGGGCGTCATCTTCCTCGACACCGACACGGGCCTGCGCGAGCACGAGGACCTGTTCGGCGAGTACTTCGGGTCGGTCATCCCCGTCGGGGACAACAAGTTCGCCGCCCTGAACACGGCCGTCTGGTCCGGCGGGTCGTTCATCTACGTCCCCAAGGGCGTGCACGTGGAGATCCCGCTCCAGGCGTACTTCCGGATCAACACCGAGAACATGGGCCAGTTCGAGCGGACGCTGATCATCGTCGACGAGGACGCCTACGTGCACTACGTCGAGGGCTGCACCGCTCCGATCTACTCCAGCGACTCGCTGCACTCGGCCGTCGTGGAGATCATCGTGAAGAAGGGGGCCCGCTGCCGCTACACGACGATCCAGAACTGGTCGAACAACGTCTACAACCTGGTCACCAAGCGCGCGGTCGCCCACGAGGGCGCCACGATGGAGTGGATCGACGGCAACATCGGGTCCAAGGTCACGATGAAGTACCCGGCCGTGTGGCTGATGGGCCCGCACGCGAAGGGCGAGACGCTGTCGATCGCATTCGCCGGTGAGGGCCAGCACCAGGACGCCGGGTCGAAGATGGTGCACGCGGCGCCCTACACGTCCTCGGCGATCGTGTCGAAGTCGGTGGCCCGCGGCGGCGGGCGCACCTCCTACCGGGGGCTGGTGCAGGTCCAGGAGCAGGCGCACCACTCCCGGTCGACCGTGCGCTGCGACGCCCTGCTGGTCGATGACATCTCCCGGTCGGACACCTACCCGTACGTGGACGTGCGCGTCGATGACGTGGCGATGGGTCACGAGGCCACGGTGAGCAAGGTGTCCGAGGACCAGCTGTTCTACCTGATGAGCCGCGGGCTGACCGAGGAGGAGGCCATGGCGATGATCGTGCGCGGGTTCGTCGAGCCCATCGCGCGCGAGCTGCCCATGGAGTACGCCCTCGAGCTCAACCGGCTGATCGAGCTGCAGATGGAAGGGGCCGTCGGCTGATGACGTCCACGATCGAGGAGCGCGAGGTCACCCTCGCGGCTCCGGCGCACGACCTCGCCCCGAGGATCCTCTCCCGGGATCCGGCCGACTTCCCGGTCCCCACCGGCCGGGAGGAGGAGTGGCGGTTCACGCCGCTGCCCCGGCTGCGCGGACTGCACGACGGCACCGCTGCCGCTGGCCCCGTGGGGGACCTGGACCTGGTGTGGTCGAGCACCGGGGCGGTGCGGGTCGAGACCGTGGCGCCGGGCGATCCCCGGATGGGGGCGTGGCTCACGCCGCGCGACCGGGTCTCCGCGCAGGCGTTCGCCGCTGCGGGCCGGGCGGTCGTCGTGACCGTGGCGCCCGAGGCCGAGCAGGCGTCCGCCACGCTGGCCATGTCGGGGCCCTCCGACGACGCCCGCGCGCTGTTCGGGCACGTCGTGGTCGAGGTGGCTGCCAATGCCCGGGCGGTGGTGGTCCTGGATCACGTCGGCGGCTCCGGTGCGGCCGTCGCGACCAACGTGGAGATCCATGTCGGGCAGGGCGCGGCGCTGACGCTGGTGACCAACCACCTGTGGGACGACGACGTGGTCCACGTGGCCCACCAGCACGCGGTGCTGGACGCGGACGCCACCCTGCGCTCGGTGGTGGTCACCCTGGGCGGGTCCCTGGTGCGGCACAGCGCGTCGGTCGAGTACGCCGGACGCGGCGGTGACGCCGAGCTCGTCGGGGTGTACTTCGCCGATGCCGGCCAGCACCTGGAGCACCGGCTGTTCGTGGACCATGCCGTCCCGGACTGCCGCAGCGACGTGATCTACAAGGGCGCGCTGCAGGGGGCGTCGGCGCACACCGTGTGGATCGGTGACGTCCTGATCCGCGCCGCCGCGACCGGGACCAGCACCTACGAGCTCAACCGCAACCTGGTGCTCACCGAGGGGGCGCGGGCCGACTCGGTGCCGAACCTGGAGATCGAGACCGGCCGGATCGAGGGCGCGGGCCATGCCAGCGCGACGGGCCGGTTCGACGACGAGCAGCTGTTCTACCTGATGAGCCGTGGCGTCCCGGAGGGGGTCGCGCGGCGCCTGGTGGTGCGGGGGTTCTTCGCCGACGCCGTGGCGCGCATCGGCGTGGCCGAGGTGGCCGACCGCGTCCTGGCCGCGGTGGACGCCGAGCTGGGCCAGGTGGACCCGCTGTTCGACTTCGCAGCTGTGGACGGGGAGGGCCGGTGAGCGCCCAGCCCGCCTGCTCGGCCGCCGACGTGCCGGAGGGCTCGGCACACCGCGTCGTCGTCGACGGCGTCCCGGTCGCCGTGGTCCACACCCGGGGCGAGTGGTTCGCCGTCGGCGACACCTGCTCCCACGCCGACGTCTCGCTGTCGGAGGGCGAGGTGGACGGCTGCACCCTCGAGTGCTGGCTGCACGGGTCGCGGTTCGACCTGCGCACCGGCAACCCCAGCGGCCCGCCGGCCGTGACCCCCGTTCCCGTCTACCCCATCTCGGTCGAAGGCGACAGCGTCTTCGTGACCGTCGCCTGAGCTGAAACCGGAGGCACCATGTCCACCCTCGAGATCCGCGACCTGCACGTGACCGTGGAGGCGGACGGCGGCACGAAGGAGATCCTGCGCGGCGTCGACCTGACGGTCCGCAGCGGGGAGACCCATGCCCTGATGGGCCCGAACGGCTCGGGCAAGTCGACCCTGGCCTACGCCGTCGCTGGGCACCCGAAGTACACCATCTCGTCCGGGACGGTCACCCTCGACGGCGAGGACCTGCTCGGCCTGAGCGTCGACGAGCGGGCCCGCGCCGGGCTGTTCCTGGCGATGCAGCACCCTGTGGAGGTTCCCGGCGTGTCCGTGTCGAACTTCCTGCGGACCTCGGCCACCGCGGTGCGCGGCGAGGCCCCGAAGCTGCGGCTGTGGCTCAAGGAGATGAAGGCGGCCATGGAGCGCCTCCAGATCGACCCGTCGTTCGCCCAGCGCAACGTCAACGAGGGCTTCTCCGGCGGGGAGCGCAAGCGCAGCGAGATCCTGCAGATGGAGCTGCTCGCCCCCCGGATGGCCATCCTCGACGAGACCGACTCCGGCCTGGACGTCGACGCCCTGCGGATCGTCAGCGAGGGGATCAACCGGGTCCGGGCCACGGGGGAGACCGGCGTGCTGCTGATCACCCACTTCACCCGCATCCTGCGCTACGTGCGCCCCGACTTCGTGCACGTCTTCGTGGACGGCCGGGTGGTGGCCCAAGCAGGCCCGGAGCTGGCCGACGAGATCGAGTCGGAGGGCTACGTGGGGTACGCGACGGCGGCGGCGGGCGCGTGACGCTCCTGGACCCCGGCCTGCGGTCGGACTTCCCGATCCTGGCGCGCCCGGTGCGCGGCGGGCGGCCCCTGGTGTACCTGGACTCGGCGGCGACCTCCCAGAAGCCGGTGCAGGTGCTCGACGCCGAGCGGGAGTTCTACGAGCGCAGCAACGCCGCGGTCCACCGGGGCGCGCACTTCCTGGCCGAGCAGGCGACCGACGCGTTCGAGTCCGCCCGCGCCACGGTGGCCGGGTTCGTCGGCGGGCGCGCCGACGAGCTGGTGTTCACGCGCAACGCGACCGAGTCGCTGAACCTGGTCGCCCACGCGTTCTCCAGCGCCACGGCCAAGGCGGCCCACCGCGCGCCGCTGCCGGCCGGCGCCGAGCGGTTCGTGCTGGCCCCGGGCGACGAGATCGTGGTCACCGAGATGGAGCACCACGCCAACCTGGTGCCGTGGCAGGAGCTGTGCGACAAGACCGGAGCGACGCTGCGCTGGATCGGGCTGACCGAGGAGGGCCGGCTGGACCTGTCCGACCTCGATCGCGTCATCACCGAGCGGGCGCGGGTGGTGGCACTGGTGCACCAGTCGAACATCCTGGGCACCGTGAACCCGGTCGCCGTGGTGGCCGCGCGGGCGCGCGAGGTCGGCGCCCTGATGGTGCTCGACGCCTGCCAGTCGGTCCCGCACACGCCGATCGACGTGCGCGCCCTCGACGTCGACGTGGTGGCGTTCTCCGGTCACAAGATGCTGGGACCGACCGGCGTCGGGTGCCTGTGGGGGCGCCGCGAGGTCCTGGCCGCGATGCCGCCATTCCTCACCGGCGGGTCCATGATCGAGACCGTCACCATGCAGCGCACCACGTTCGCGCCCCCGCCGCAGCGGTTCGAGGCGGGCACCCCCAACGTCGCCCAGGCCGTCGGGCTGGCTGCGGCGGTCGACTACCTCGAGGGACTCGGGATGGCGGCGGTCGCCGCACACGAGCACGCCCTGACCCAGCGCGCCCTGTCCGCCCTGGCCAGCATGCGGGGCGTGCGCGTCCTCGGCCCGACGCAGGCCGTGGACCGCGGCGGGGCGATCTCCTTCGTCGTCGACGGCATCCACCCGCACGACGTCGGGCAGGTGCTCGACGACCGTGGGGTGGCCGTCCGGGTCGGGCACCACTGCGCGTGGCCCACGTGCCGACGGCTGCGCGTGCCGGCCACGACCCGTGCCAGCTTCTACGTCTACAACCAGCCCGAGGAGGTCGACGCCCTGGTCGACGGCATCGAGCGGGCCCAGTCCTTCTTCAAGGTGGCGTGATGGACGACCTGTACCAGGAGATCATCCTGGACCACTACCGCAACCCTGTCGGTCGGGGCCTGCGGGAGCCCTACGAGGCCCAGGTGCATCACGTCAACCCCACGTGCGGCGACGAGATCACGCTGCGCGTGCACCTGGAGGAGCGTGGGGACACCCCCGTGGTCGCCGACATCTCCTACGACAACCAGGGGTGCTCCATCTCGCAGGCCAGCGCCAGCGTCATGTACGAGCTGCTCGTCCACCACCCGGTCTCCGAGGCGCTGGTGACGCAGGAGCAGTTCCTGGCCCTCATGCAGTCCGCGGCCGACCCGGACGAGGACGCCCTGGGCGACGCTGTGGCCTTCTCCGGGGTCGCCAAGTACCCCGCGCGCGTGAAGTGCGCGCTGCTGTCCTGGATGGCCTGGAAGGACGCCGTCGCCCAGGCCCTGGCCCATGGAGGTGCCCGATGATGCCCGCCGCCGACCCCGCCACCGACGAGGACGTCCTCGAGGCGATGCACGATGTCGTGGATCCCGAGCTGGGGATCAACGTCGTGGACCTGGGGCTGGTCTACGGGGTGCACGTCGACCACGACAACGTGGCCACGCTGGACATGACACTGACCTCGGCGGCCTGCCCGCTGACCGACGTGATCGAGGACCAGACCCGCGCCGCCCTCGACGGCATCGTGCGCGACTTCCGGCTGAACTGGGTGTGGATGCCGCCGTGGGGCCCGGACAAGATCACCGAGGACGGCCGGGAGATGCTGCGCGCCCTGGGCTTCAACGTCTGACGGAGTGTCGGGCCCGCTGCGGGGGGACGATCGGCCGTACGCTGAGGGCCAGACAGTTCGCGACTTCCCCGCGAGCCCCGTTGACCGGAGGCTGCCCGTGGAAGAACGCCCACCGCCGATCGCCGTGCTGCCCGGGCAGCAGGAGCTGTTCGCCGTGCCCGAGACCGACCCCCGGGACGGCGTGGGCTATCGGGGTCCCGTTGCCGCGATGGCGGCGGGCATCAGCTACCGGCAGCTGGACCACTGGGACCGATCCGGCCTGGTCAGCCCGTCGATCCGCCGGGCCAGCGGGACCGGCTCGGTCCGGCTGTACTCGTTCCGCGACATCCTCGCCCTCCAGGTCGTGCGCCGGCTGCTCGGCACCGGGCTGTCCCTGGGCCAGGTGCGGGCCGCGGTGGCGACGGTGCGCCAGCGCGGCGAGGCGGACCTGGCGGGCATGACACTGGTCAGCGACGGCACCGGGGTCTTCGAGTGCGCCCACCACGACGACGTCGTCGACCTGGTGCGCGGAGGGCAGGGCGTGCTGGTCCTGGGCCTGGGGGCCGCATGGCAGGACGTGGCCGGCTTCCTCGCGGAGCTTCCCGACGACCACTGCGAGGAGCCGCCCGCGCCGGGCGTGGCCCGCCGGCACCTGCGACCCGTCAGCTGAGCCGGTCGGCGTCGCCGGCCTCGGCCGTCCCCCCGGGGTAGGCTCGGGCCACCCCAGCGGAGGAGGACGCGTGACCATCGTCGACGAGAGCGGGTCGCCGCTCATCGACACCATCGCGGTGATGACCCGGGCCTCGGTCGCCAACAGCGAGCTCGTGGAGCGTGAGCTGCTGCTCGTGCGGCTGGCCTGCCTGATCGCCCAGGACGCCTCCCAGGTGTCCTACCTGTACAACCTGGCCGCCGCCAGCGGACCGGCGCTGACCGCCGGCGAGGTCGAGTCCGTCCTCGTGGCCGCCGCCCCGCTGGTGGGGACCGCCCGCGTCGTGGCGGCTGCGGAGAAGATCTCCGAGGCCCTCGGGTACGCCATCTCCGTGCATGACCTGCTCGCCCCCCGCGGCTGAGCGCGACGAGCCAGTACCATCCGGTCGCACGTGTCTAGAATCGTCCCGTCCCCAGCTGCCAGGAGGCTCCCGATGATCGTCCGTCCCACCCATCGCCTCGCCCTCGTCGGCGCCGCGGCACTGCTGGCCCTGGCCGGCTGCTCGTCGAGCTCGGACGACACGGCAGCCAGCGCCTCGCCCAGCGAGACCGCGACGGCCGCCTACTGCGCCGACGTCGCCGCTGTGCGCTCCGCCGTCGACGACCTCACCAGCCTGAGCGTGGTGAAGGACGGGACCGCGGCGCTCAAGCAGGACGTGGCCACGCTGGAGGGCTCGCTCAAGACGCTGAAGTCCTCGGCATCCAGCGCGTTCGCCGACCAGGTGACAGCCCTGGAGACCTCGGTGGCCGACCTGAAGACGGCCGTGAACAACCTGAAGGACTCGCCGTCGCTGGCCGAGGCCGCTGCCCTGGCCCCGGCACTGTCGTCGGTGTCCTCCTCGGCCAAGGCCCTGGCCGACGCGGCGAAGACGGCCTGCCCGCAGAGCTGAGGACCCGGTGCGGGTGCGCTCGGCCGTCCCCCCGCAGCGCAGCCTGCTGGGGAACCTGCGCACGGTCGACGAGTGGGAGCGCGAGGAGGGCGCCGCTACCCCGCTGGGTGCCACCTGGGTGCCCACCGAGGAGGCGTGGAACTTCGCGCTCTACTCGCGCCATGCCCGTGCCGTCACCCTGCTGCTCTACGGCACGGCGGACGTGGCCCACCCCCTGCTGGAGGTGGCGCTGGATCCGCGGCGCAACAAGAGCGGGCGGATCTGGCACTGCATGGTGCGCGCCGCCTGGGCGCCGGGGGCGACGTACTACGCCTACCGGGTCGATGGCCCGGACGGTCCTCGGGACCGGTTCGATCCGCACAAGGTCCTGGTGGACCCGTTCGCCCGTCGGCTGCACTTCCCGCCCGGGTTCTCCCGCGAGGCCGCCCGGGGGGAGGGCGACAACGAGGGTCGTGCGGTGCTCGGCGTGCTTCCTACCGACGACGCCCTGAACGCGCCGCTGCCGGCACCTGGGCCCCGCCACGCCCACGACACGGTCATCTACGAGGTGCATGTGCGTGGCTTCACCGCCCGGGAGAGCAGCGGCGTCGCCGAGCGGCTGCGCGGGACCTTCCTCGGGCTGGCCGAGAAGGTCGATCACCTCAAGGACCTCGGGGTCACCGTCGTCGAGCTGCTGCCGGTCCAGCAGTTCGACCCGCAGGAGGGGAACTACTGGGGGTACATGACCCTCGGGTTCTTCACGGCCCACGAGGGCTACGCCCTGGCCGACGGGGCGGCCGAGTTCCGGCAGATGGTCGACGTGCTGCACGGGGCGGGCATCGAGGTGTGGCTCGACGTCGTCTACAACCACACCGCGGAGGGGGACGCATCCGGGCCCACGTACCACCTGCGCGGGATCGACAACGACTCCTACTACATCGTCGGGCCCGACGGGCAGTACGCGAACGACTCCGGCTGCGGCAACACCACGCAGGCCGCGGACGTGGCCACCCGTGCCCTCGTGCTGGCCAGCCTGGCGCACTGGACCCAGCAGATGGGCGTCGACGGGTTCCGGTTCGACCTGGCCTCGATCCTGACCCGGGACGCCGACGGCGTGGTGGTGGCCGACTCCCCGCCCCTCGTCAGCGAGATCGGTGTCCTGGCCGGGACCCACGACCTGACGCTCGTGGCCGAGGCCTGGGACCTGGGGGCCTACCTGCTCGGCCGGGGCTTCCCGGGCCTGATGTGGCGGCAGTGGAACGGCCGCTACCGGGATGACGTCCGCGGGTTCCTGCGCGGCGACGACGGACTGGTCGCAGCGCTGATGACCCGGGTCTACGGCAGTGACGACCTGTTCCCGGACGGTCCGCAGGACATGTACCGGCCGTACCAGAGCGTGAACTTCGTGACGGCCCACGACGGGTTCTGCCTGTACGACCTGGTCGCCTACAACGACCGACACAACGAGGCCAACGGCCACGGCGGCACGGACGGCGCCGCGGACAACCGCAGCTGGAACTGCGGGTGGGAGGGTGACGAGGGTGCCCCGCCCGAGGTCCTGGCGCTGCGGATGCGGCAGATGAAGAACGCCGCCGCGCTGCTGATGCTCAGCAACGGGGTGCCGATGATCGTGGCCGGCGACGAGTTCGCCCACACCCAGGGGGGCAACAACAACCCGTACAACCAGGACAACCCGACGACGTGGCTGGACTGGGACCGGATGGCCAGCCACCACGAGCTGTTCGACTTCTGGCGGCAGATGATCCGGCTGCGCCGGGAGCGGCGCAGCATCGCCCGCAGCACGTTCTGGCGCGACGACGTGCGGTGGTACGGCACGTCGGGCGGCCCGGACCTCGCCCCGTGGTCGCACTCACTGGCGTGGTGGCTGTCCGGGGCGCGCTACGGGGAGGGCGACCTGTACGTGCTGGTCAACGCCTACCACGAGCCGTTGGCGTTCGACGTCCAGGAGCCGGGGGCGTGGCGACGCATCGTCGACACGGCGCTGCCGGAACCGCACCATGTGACCGCCCTCGCGGCGGCACCGGTGCTCGGCCGCGGGCCCGTGCGTGTCGAGCCGCGCAGCGTCGTGGTGCTGTCGACCTGAGTCAGGCTGTCTCCACGAGCCGCTCGCGCAGGGCGTGGTCCACGAGGTCGTCGAACTGCGGGTTGCGCTGCATCCAGCTGGCGACGAAGGGACACAGCGCGACCACGGACAGGCCCCGCTCCCGGATGTCGGCCAGGGCCCCGGCGACCAGGACCGCGCCGAGGCCGCGTCCCTCGAACGCGACCTTGATCCGGGTGTGTTCCAGCACCACCGCGCCGTCCTGCTCGACGTACGTGACGTAGCCGGCGATCTTGCCATCGACGACGACCTCGTACCGGTGCCGGCTGGCGACGTTGACGACCTGCGCGCTCTCACCCATGCCCAGATCGTCACCCGAGCCGGCCAGGCCGGCAACCGGAGGCTGCCGCGACCGGGCGATCGCGGCGGGCCGGGGCGCTGGGGAGTCGATCCGATGCGGGTCCGGCGAACTGGCCCTAGGTTCGCCCCGTGGACGTCATCGTGGTGGGCGCGGGCCTGGCCGGACTGAACGCAGCCCGGCTGCTGTGTGAGCGGGGACTCGAGGTGGCCGTCCTGGAGGCGGGTCCGTCGGTGGGCGGCCGGGTGGCCAGCGACGTGGTCGACGGGTTCACCATCGACCGCGGGTTCCAGCTGCTCAACCCCGCCTACCCGCAGGCGCGGGAGGCGCTGGACCTGGCCGCGCTGGACCTGCGGGCCTTCCCCAAGGGCATGGCGGTGGGGTTCGGGGCAGGCGACCGGGTGATCCTGGCCGATCCGCTGCGCCAGCCGGCTGCCGTGCCGACGTCGGTGGCCGGCTCCGTGTCCGGCCGGGCCGGACGGCTGTGGGAGCACGCGGTCCTGGCCGCATACGTCGCGACCTGCGCGGCCCTCCCGGAGGACCGGCTGGCCCGACGTCCGGACGTGCCGATCGGGGAGGCCCTGGCCCGGGCCGGGGTGGGGCCGGCGACCATGGAGCACCTGGTGGTGCCGTTCCTGACCGGGGTGTTCGCCGAGCCCTCCCTCATGACGTCGCGGCGCTACGCCGACCTCGTGCTCCGCTCGTTCGGGCGAGGTGCGCCGAGCCTGCCCGGGGCCGGCATGCGGGCCGTGCCGCTGCAGCTGGCCGACCGGCTGCCGCCCGGCGTGCTGCGCACCGAGCACCCGGTGGCGCGGGTGGCGCACGGCGAGGTCTCCGGCGACTTCGGGGTGCTGCGGGCGCGCAGCGTGGTGGTGGCCACCGACCCGGCGACCGCGGGCCACCTGCTGCCCGGCCTGGCCGTGCCGGGCATGCGGGCGCTGACCACGTGGTACCTGGCCGGACCGGCCGAGCTCACCGCCGGGCACCCCTGGCTGGTGGTCGACGGCCGGGCCGGGCGGTTCCTGGCCAACGTCGCCGTCGTGTCGGCCGTGGTCCCCGGCTACGCGCCGGCGGGCCGGTCCCTGGTCGCGGTGACCGCGGTCGGCGAGCACGGCGATGACGTCAGCGCCCGGAGGGCCCGGGCTGCCGCCGCTGACCTGCTCGGGGTGTCAGCGCCCGACCTGCACGAGGTCGCGCGCCGCCCCATCGGCCAGGCGCTGCCCGAGGCGCTGTGCCCGATGGTCCTGCGTCGTCCCGTCCGCCTCGACGACGGGCTCGTGGTGGTCGGTGACCACCGGGAGCTGCCCAGCATCCAGGGGGCCCTGGCCAGCGGGGCCCGCGGCGCGGCGGCGGTGGCCGCGGACCTGGGACTGGTCGCTGCCTGACGGGTCGGCTGGACCCGGCCGGTCGACCCGTCAGGCAGCGACCGACCGGGGTCGCGGCTACTGCTGGAACGTCGTGCAGCGGTCCAGGTCGCCGGAGTTGTACCCGACCATGTACCACTGCTGGCGCTGCTGGGCCGAGCCGTGGGTCCACGTCTCGGGGTCCACCGACCGGCCGGCGGACTGCTGGATCCGGTCGTCGCCCACCGCGGCGGCGGCGTTCTGCGCGTCTGCCAGCTCGGCCCTGGTGATGGCGACATTGCCCCGGTCGTTGGCCATCCGGCCCCACACGCCGGCGAAGCAGTCGGCCTGCAGCTCCATGGCGACCGAGTACTTCGATGCCCGGGACGGGGTGTCCTGCTGGGCCTGGCGCACCTGCCGCTCGATGCCGGTGATGTTCTGCAGGTGGTGGCCGAACTCGTGCGCGAGGATGTACACGGTCGCGTAGTCACCCTTCACCCCCAGCTGCTGGAGCTGGGAGGCGAAGCCGAGGTCGAAGTAGATCCGGTTGTCCCCGGGGCAGTAGAAGGGCCCCACCGCCGTGGTCGCACGGCCGCACGCCGTGCTGACCGCTCCGGAGAAGAACACCAGGCGGGGCGCCGAGTACGCCATCCCGCGGCGGGCGAACTCGTCGGACCACACCTCGTCGGCCTCGTTGTAGGCCTTCACCAGCAGGCAGTCCGGGTACTGCTCGATCGCCCCGGACTGCGCGCAGCGCGTGGCCAGGTCGGTGCTGGCCCCCTCCGGCGCTATCGCCTGCTGGCTGTCCGCGCCCCCGAACAGCGCGGCGCCGCCGCCCCCGAACAGGGTCAGCGCGCCGAGCAGGAGCACCGCCAGCAGGGCCCCCTTGCCACCGCGCCCGCGCAGCAGCATCGCGATCAGCCCCGCGGTGGCGGCGCTGGGGATGCCCGCGCCGCCCGCCCCCGACCCGCGGCCGCGCAGGTCATCGACTCCGCTGGTGTCGACCCGGTCGTCATCGAAGCGCATGGGGCACCCCCTCGTGCGGGACGTCCTGCCAGCGTAGGACGGCCGGCGCACCATCGCACCGCGGGCAGCCTGGCGCAGCGGGCGGCGGGGGCCGGCCGGAAGGCCGGGTACCCTCATCCGGTGATCGCAGCGACCGACCTGGTGGTGCGGGCCGGGGCCCGCATGCTCATGACGGGGGTGTCGCTGCGCGTCGGCGACGGCGACCGGGTCGGGCTCGTCGGGCGCAACGGCGCCGGGAAGACCACGCTGACCCGGATCCTGGCCGGGGAGGCCGCACCCGAATCCGGATCGGTGGTCCGCGCCGGCACCATCGGCTACCTGCCGCAGGATCCCCGCACCGGTGACCTGGACCAGAGCGCGCGGGAGCGGATCCTGGGTGCCCGTGGGCTGGCCGAGGTGGTGCGCCGCCTGCGCCGCGCCGAGCTGGCGATGGCCGACGCGGACCCGTCGGCGCGCGCCGACGCGATGCGTCGCTACGACCGGGCCCAGGCGGAGTTCCTGGCCCTGGACGGGTACGCGGCCGAGTCCCAGGGGGCCGCCGTGGCGGCTGGGCTGGGCATCTCGGAGCGCACCCTGGGCCAGCCCCTGCGCACACTGTCCGGCGGGCAGCGCCGCCGGGTCGAGCTGGCCCGGATCCTGTTCGGCGAGGCCTCCACGCTGCTGCTCGACGAGCCGACCAACCACCTCGACGCCGACTCGATCACGTGGCTGCGCGACTACCTCAAGGGCCACCGCGGCGGACTGGTGGTGATCAGCCACGACGTGGGGCTGCTCGACGCCGTGGTCAACCGGGTGCTGCACCTGGATGCCAACCGGGGCGTCATCGACACCTACAACGTGGGCTGGGCGGCCTACCTCAAGCAGCGGGAGACCGACGAGAAGCGCCGGCACCGGGAGCGAACCAATGCCGAGAAGCAGGCGGCCGCGCTGCAGTCGCAGGCCGACCGGATGCGGGCCAAGGCGACCAAGGCCCGCGCCGCGCACTCGATGGAGCGGCGGGCCGAACGGCTGCTGTCGGGGCTCGAGGAGCAGCGCGCCACCGACCGGGTGGCCAAGCTGCGCTTCCCGGAGCCGGCGCCCTGCGGGCGCACGCCGCTGCGCGCCCAGGAGCTGAGCAAGTCCTACGGGTCGCTTGAGGTCTTCGTCGACGTGGAGCTGGCCATCGACCGGGGGACCCGGGTCGTGATCCTGGGGCTGAACGGGGCCGGCAAGACCACCCTGCTGCGGATACTGGCCGGCGTCGAGGCCCCCGACACCGGGGCCGTTCAGCCGGGCCACGGGCTGCGGCTGGGCTACTACGCCCAGGAGCACGAGACCCTCGACCCGCAGTCCAGCGTCCTGGCGAACATGGCCCACGCGGCGCCTGACCTCAGCGAGACCGAGTGCCGGAGCGTCCTGGGCCAGTTCCTGTTCACCGGCGACGACGTCGACAAGCCGGCGCGGGTGCTCTCCGGCGGCGAGAAGACCCGGCTGGCGCTGGCGACCCTCGTGGTGTCGGGCGCGAACGTGCTCCTGCTCGACGAACCGACCAACAACCTCGACCCGGCCAGCCGGCAGGAGGTCCTCTCCGCGCTCGGGACGTACCGCGGCGCGGTCGTGCTCGTCACCCACGACGAGGGCGCGGTCGAGGCCCTGGCACCGGAGCGGGTCCTCCTGCTGCCCGATGCCGTCGAGGACCTGTGGCGGGAGGACTACCTCGACCTGGTGGCGCTGGCCTGATCCGGGTGAGCGCGTGTCGGGGCGCGACGGGACGTGCGATCTTGCGATGAAGCCGACATAGTGGGCCCCAGTAGGGGTGAGCGTCGCCCCGGCACAGCGAAGGGGGATCGCGATGACCAGGGTCGGTGGCGTGCGGATCAGCAGCGAGGAGCGCCAGACGCTGTCCGAGGACCTGACTCGGGAGTACCTCGCCGGCGCCAGCATCCGGGAGCTCGCCGAGCTCAGCGGGAAGTCCTACGGCTTCGTGCACCGGCTGCTCTGCGAGGCGGAGGTGCCGCTGCGGGGCCGGGGCGGAGCCACCCGCAACCGGGCTGCGCGAGTCGCCGCCGTCGGCTGAACCGCCAGGCCCGGCGGCCCGAGTTCGCGCCGCGCCGAGCGGCGCTGACGGCGGGCGTGACGCACGAGGCCGCGGCGAGCATGGGGCGGGGTCGCTGGTTGACTGGCCCCATGGCTGACGACGACTGCCTCGACCTCTCGCTCGACGACGGCATCCTGACCGTCCGGCTGAACCGGCCCGGGACCCGCAACGCGCAGGACCCTGCGTTGTGGCGGGCGCTCGCCGCGCTGGGCGCCGACCTTCCCGCGGGTACTCGTGCCGTGGTGCTGGCCGGCGCCGGCCCCTCGTTCTCCGCCGGACTCGACCGGCGCATGCTGACCCCCGAGGGGATCCCGGGGGAGGGATCCATGGTCGCGCTGGCCGGGCTTGCTCCCGGTGAGCTCGACGCGCGGATCGCCCGGTTCCAGGACGCCTTCCGCTGGTGGCGGCGGTGCCCCGTGGTCACGGTCGCCGCGGTGGGCGGCCACGCGGTCGGGGCCGGCTTCCAGCTCGCGCTGGCCTGCGACGTGATGGTGGTCGCCGACGACGTGGCGCTGAGCATGCGGGAGCCGCAGCTCGGGCTCGTGCCGGACCTGGGGGGGACGCTGCCCCTGGTCGAGTCCGTGGGCTACTCCCGGGCCCTCGAGCTGGTGGTCAGCGGCCGCTGGGTGGGCGCCGAGGAGGCCGTGCGGATCGGGCTGGCGCTTCGAAGCGTCCCGCGCGAGCGGCTCGATGCGGAGGCGCTGGCCGTCGCGCGCAGCTGCGCCCAGGCCCCGGCGTCGGCGATCAGCGCCACCAAGCAGCTGCTGCGGGACGCCCTGCACGAGCGAGGTCACACCGCGGCCCATGAGGCCCGTCTGGCCGCCGAGCGGGCGGCGCAGGGTGAGCGCATCCGCCAGCTGGCCGCCCGGGTGCCGTGACGGTCGCCCCGCGGCCTGCCGGCGGGGGTGGGCGTCCGGGAACAGGCAGTGGCCGGTCGCGCGTTGCTCCCAGCGTCGAGAGGATGACGGCATGTCGATGTCGATGGGCGGTGGGGGACCGTGGCAGGCCTACCGGTCGTTCACGAGGGACCCTGCGGTGGCGCGACGGCGGATCAGTGCCGGGACGGTGCGCCGGATCCTGGGCTTCGCCCGCCCGTACCGGCGGCTGATCGGGTGGTTCCTGGCCACCATGGTGCTCGGTTCGGTCCTCGTGGTGGCCCAGCCGCTGCTGTTCCGGCGGATCGTCGATGACGGCATCTCGGCCGGCAACTCCACGGTGGTGACCCAGACCGCGGTGCTGGTGCTGCTGCTGGCCCTTGCCGACGCCGCCATCGGCCTGGTCGGGCGCTGGTACTCCGCCAGGATCGGGGAGGGCCTCATCTTCGACCTGCGCACCGAGGTGTTCGGCCACGTGCAGCGCCAGCCGATCGCGTTCTTCACCCGGACCCAGACCGGGGCCCTGATCTCCCGGCTGAACACCGACGTGATCGGCGCCCAGCAGGCGTTCACCTCCACGCTGGGCGGGGTGGTGGGCAACGTGATCAGCCTCGCGGTGGTGCTCGCCGCGATGCTGGCGCTGTCCTGGCCGATCACGGTGCTGTCCCTGGTGCTGCTGCCGGTCTTCCTGCTGCCCGCGCGCTGGATGGGCCGGCGGCTGCAGGCCCAGACCCGTGAGCAGATGCAGCTCAACGCCGACATGAGCACCACGATGACCGAGCGGTTCAACGTGTCCGGTGCGCTGCTGGTCAAGCTGTTCGGCCGGCCCGACGAGGAGTCCCGGGGGTTCTCGGTCAAAGCCCGACGGGTCGCCGACATCGGGGTCCAGATCGCGATGTCGAACCGGTACTTCTTCACCGCGCTGACCCTGGTGGCCTCCGTGGCGACGGCCATCGCCTACGGGGTGGGCGGCAACCTGGTCATCGACGGGACGCTGACGATCGGCACGCTGCTGGCGATCACCGCCCTGCTGGCGCGCCTCTACGGGCCGCTGACCGCGCTGAGCAACGTCCGGGTCGACGTGATGACAGCACTGGTGTCCTTCGAGCGGGTCTTCGAGGTCCTGGACCTGCCGCCACTGGTCGCGGAGTCGCCCGGTGCCCGCCCGGTGCCCCCGGGGCCCACGTCCGTGGAGTTCCGCGACGTCCACTTCACGTACCCGGGCGCCGACGAGATCTCGCTGGCCTCGCTGGAGTCGGTGGCCCGTCCGGACAGCCGGGGCCGCGGCGGCGAGGTGCTCGCCGGGATCTCGCTGCGCATCGAGCCCGGTCAGATGTTCGCCCTGGTGGGCCCGTCAGGTGCGGGGAAGTCGACGATCACCGCGCTGGTCAGCCGGTTGTACGACGCAACCTCCGGGCAGGTCCTGGTCGGGGACGTCGACGTCCGGGAGGCCACGTCGGCCAGCCTGTCCGGTGCGATCGGCGTGGTCACCCAGGACGCGCACATGTTCCACGACACGATCCGCGGCAACCTGCTCTACGCCCGTCCCGACGCCACCGACGACGAGCTGCTGGCCGCCTGTCGGGACGCCCAGATCGGCGATCTCCTGGCGTCGCTGCCCGACGGGCTGGACACGGTCGTGGGGGAGCGCGGGCACCGGTTGTCCGGCGGGGAGAAGCAGCGGCTGGCGATCGCCCGGTTGCTGCTCAAGGCCCCGGCGGTGGTGATCCTCGACGAGGCCACGGCCCACCTGGACTCCGAGAGCGAGGCCGCGGTGCAGGCGGCCCTGGCCACCGCGCTGGTGGGCCGGACCTCCCTGGTGGTGGCTCACCGGCTGTCCACCATCCGGGCGGCCGACCGGATCCTGGTCATCCACGGCGGGCGCATCGCCCAGCAGGGCACCCACGACGAGCTGCTGGCGGCCGGCGGGCTGTACGCCGACCTCAGCCGCACGCAGTTCGGCCTCGAGCCGGCACCGGACGACCTCGTGGACGCCGGCGCCGTGGGGGTGTGAACCCCCAGGCGGCCCACCCCAGGGTCGCGGCCGTCCTGCCCGCGGCGCTCAGAGCGCGCGCAGCGACCCGCCGTCGAACGGGATGATGCTGCCGGTGATGAACGACGCGACCGGCGAGAGCAGGAACGCCGCCGCGTGCCCGAACTCCTCGGGCAGCCCGTAGCGGCCGAGCGGGATGGCGGCCTCGTTGCGCCTGCGCACCGCCTCGGAGTTGCCCATGCGGGCGTCCAGGTCGAGGGTCCGATCCGTGGCCACGCGTCCTGGGGCGATCCCGTTGACCCGGATCCCGCGCGGGCCGAGCTCGTCGGCGAAGTCCTTGACCAGCATGGCCAGGCCGGGGCGCAGGCCGTTGGAGGCCGTCAGGCCCGGGATCGGCGACTTCGCCGAGGTGGACAGCACCACCAGGATGGCCGGACCGGTGCCCCGCAGCTCGTCGGGCTCGACCGTGGCGGCCGAGGCCACGGCGCGGATGACCCGCACGGCTCCCAGCAGGACCGACTCGAACGCGGCGCGCCACGCCTCGTCCGAGGTGGTCAGCGGCGTGCCGGGTGCGGGGCCCCCGACACTGACCAGGCACCCGTCCAGCCGGCCGAACCGGGCCACCGTCCCCGCGACGAGCCGCTCGGCGGCGGAGTCGTCGGCGAGGTCGGCCGGCAGGGCGACGGCCCGGCCGGGCGGCAGCGAGGCCACGGCGGACTCCAGCGCGGAGCGATCGCGGCTGGCCAGGACGACACTGGCCCCTTCTGCCACGAGGGCGTGCGCGGTGGCCAGACCGAGGCCCCGCGAGGCTCCGGTCAGCAGGTACGTGCGGCCAGCGACGCCAAGATCCATGGGGGCCATTGTGCTCCCTGGCGGACCTGGGCCCCCTCAGGCGCGCGGGGCGGCGGCGTGCCCGACGACGTGCCACCGGGTGGTGGCCTCCGCCGGGCGCCCGCACGACAGCACCGCGCGCGCCGGCTCGGCCAGCACCCGCACGTCGAGGGCTCCCAGCCCACCCGGCAGCCACACCCGGACCCGGGCCTCGGGACCGTCCTCGGACAGGGTGCGGACCTCCAGCGGCAGGCCGCCGGTGTGCCCGCTGACCCGGCGGGCATGGGCCTCGGCCACCTGCTGCACCGCCGTGTGGGTGCTGAAGCCGCGCAGGCTCGCCGCAGCGGTCGACCCGGATCGGGCCAGGGGGATCAGGTCGGCCGCGGCATCGGCCGACAGCCGCCCGTGCAGGGCTCCGGTGGGCAGCACCAGGGCGGTCGGGGCGAACCGGTGGCCTCCGAGGTGGGTGCTGGTCAGCACGCGGTCGCCTCCCTGCCCAGCCTGCAGGTGCTGGGCAAGCCGACCCCCGTGGAGGCCGCAGCAGCGGTCCCGCCGGCCGTTGGCGCAGACCAGCAGCAACGGGTCGGGGTCGGGATGGCCCCACCCGCGCAGGGCGCCTGCCGCCATGCCGGCCAGGTCCCAGCCCGCGACCTCGGCGGGGTCGGCGACCGTGCCCACCCGCAGGGTCGGCTCGGGGTCCAGGTGGGCCACCCACACCCGGGCTGCCCGCCCGGGCTGCGGGCTGCGGTCCCGACCGGCCCGTGCCATCAGGACCCGCACGCCGGACCCGGCCCGGGCCAGCGGCGCGTCAGCCCATCCGGTGGGGTGCTCGACGACGACCCAGATGGTGGCCAGCGGGGCTGTCCCGGGCATGGCCTCCCCGCCAGCCCGGGACAGCTCGCTGCAGTGCGTCACACCCGTCCCGCCACTGCGGCCAACAGGCTCGTCGTGGGGGACCCGGACCCGTCCCGGCGGTCGTCGGGCTCGGGCAGGTCGACCGGCTCCCCACTGGCAGTGGCGCCGATGGCGGGCCACGACGTCACCCAGGCGTGGCCCAGGATGTCCTCGCCCTTGAGGAACCGGTGGGCCCGGACCCCTCCGGTCGCCCGGCCCTTGGCGGGGAACACCTCGGCATGCGTCACCTTGATCGATCCGGTGTCCAGCAGCGCGGCCGAGTCGGTGGCCACGGTGACCAGCACGCCGGATCGGCCCGGCTGCCACACCCCGAACGCCACCACGCGGGCGCCGGGGCTCAGCCGGATGCCGGCCATGCCGCCGGCGGCGCGCCCCTGCGGGCGCACCGAGGAGGCTGCGAACCGCAGCAGCTGGGCGTCGTCGGCGACCAGCACCAGCTCGTCGTCCTCGCTGACCGGCAGGGCCGCGACCACGGTGTCGCCCTCGGCCAGCCGGATGACCTCCCAGGCGTCCTTGGACGGCGCGGGCTCGGCGGCCACCCGCTTGATCGTGCCGTTGGCAGTGGCCAGGGCCAGGGTGGGCGCCTCGGGCAGCAGGCTGGCCAGGCCCACCACCGACTCGCCCTTGTCCAGAGTGACGAACGCCCCCAGCGGAACCCCCCCGGCCAGGCTGGGTGAGCCCGCCGTCCCGGGCAGCGAAGGCAGGTCGATCACGTGGGCGCGCAGCACCCGGCCGGTGCTGGTGACCAGCCCCACGTTGCCGCGCACCGTCGCAGCGGCCCGCGCCACGACGACGTCGTGGCTGCCGCGCGGCCCTGGGGCCCCCTCGGGCGGCGCGGAGGCGGTCGGGGCCCGGCGCGCCATCAGGCCGGTGCTGCTCAACAGCACCTCGCACGGATCGTCCGCGAGCTCGAGGGGGGTCTGCGGGGCGTTGCGCGGCGTCGTTGCCGACCCCTCCAGCAGCACCGTGCGCCGCGGGGTGGCCAGGGACGCCGACACCTCGGCCAGCTCCGAGCTGACCAGGTCACGCAGCGCCGCGGGGTCGGTGAGCAGCACGTCGAGGGCCGCGATCGTGGCGACCAGCTCGTCGCGCTCGGACTCCAGCTCGATGCGGCTGAACCGGGTCAGCCGGCGCAGCGGCATGTCGAGGATGTACGTGGCCTGCACCTCGGTCAGGTCGAACACGCTCATCAGCCGGGTCCGTGCCGCGGCGGCGTCGTCGCTGGTGCGGATCACCGAGATGACCTCGTCGATGTCCAGGATCGCGACCAGGAGGCCCTCGACCAGGTGCAGCCGGTCGGCGGCCCGGCCGCGACGGTAGGCGCTGCGCCGGCGGACGACCTCGAGCCGGTGGTCGAGGTAGACCTGGAGCAGGTCCTTGAGCCCGAGGGTGCGCGGCTGGCCGTCGACCAGCGTGACGTTGTTGATGCCGAACGACTCCTCCATCGGGGTCAGCCGGTACAGCTGGTCGAGCACGGCCTCGGGCACGAACCCGCTCTTGACCTCGATCAGCAGCTGCAGCCCCTTCTGGCCGTCCGTGAGGTCGGCGACCCCGGCGATGCCGGAGATCCGCTTGGCGTTGTGCAGCTCGCGGATCCGCTCGACCACCTTCTCCGGGCCCACGTTCCACGGCAGCTCGGTGACCAGGATCCCGGCGCGGCGCGGCGTGACCTGCTCGACGCGGGCGCTGGCCCGCATCCGGAACGTCCCCCGGCCGGTCGCGTAGGCATCCCGGATCCCCTCGAGCCCGACGATCCGACCGCCCGTGGGCAGGTCGGGGCCCGGGACGAACCGCATCAGGTCCTCGACGGTGGCCTCCGGGTGCGCCAGCAGGTGGCGGGCTGCGGCGACGACCTCCCCGAGGTTGTGCGGAGCCATGTTGGTCGCCATGCCCACCGCGATCCCCGAGGCGCCGTTGACCAGCAGGTTCGGGTAGGCCGCCGGCAGCACCGAGGGCTCGAGCTCGCGGCCGTCGTAGTTGGGCTGGAAGTCCACGACCTCCTCGTCCAGCCCGGCGACCAGCGGGACCGCGCCGGGGGCCAGGCGGCACTCGGTGTACCGGTAGGCGGCTGGGCCGTCGTCCGGGGAGCCGAAGTTGCCGTGCCCGTCCACCACCGGCAGGCGCAGCGAGAACGGCTGGGCCATGCGCACCAGGGCGTCGTAGATGGCCGCGTCACCGTGGGGGTGCAGCTTGCCCATGACCTCGCCGACGACCCGGGCGCTCTTGACGTGGCCGCGATCGGGGCGCAGCCCCATGTCGTGCATCGTGTACAGGATGCGTCGCTGGACGGGCTTGAGCCCGTCTCGGGCGTCGGGCAGCGCCCGCGAGTAGATGACCGAGTAGGCGTACTCCAGGAACGAGCCCTGCATCTCGGTCGTGATGTCGATGTCGACGATCTGGTCGGCGACGGGTTCCCCGGGCGGTGGGGGCGTGCGACGGGCCATGGGTCTCCTCGTGGTCGTGGGCCCCATTGTCACCGACGCACCGCCGGACCGGGTCGACCGCCGTGCCCGGCGCCGCCTAGGGTGTCCCCGTGCCCCCGGAGTACCCGGCCCACTGGGAGGCCGACGTCGTCCTTCGCGACGGCCGGACCTGCCATGTGCGGCCCATCCTGCCGGGCGACGCCGACGGCCTGGTCAGCTTCCACGCCCGGCTGTCACCGGAGACCATCTACTTCCGGTTCTTCGCCCCCTACCCCGAGCTGACCGACCGCGACGTCCACCGGTTCGTCAACGTCGACCACCTCGACCGGGTGGCCCTGGTCGCCACGGAGGGCGGCGAGCTGCTCGGCGTCGCGCGCTACGACCGGGTGACCGCCCGCGACGCCGAGGTCGCGTTCGTGGTCCGGGACGACCACCAGGGTCGCGGGATCGGGGCCGTCCTGCTGGAGCACCTGGCGGCGGCCGCGTGGGAGCGCGGGCTGCGCCGGTTCGTCGCCGAGGTGCTGCCGAACAACCGGCGCATGCTGGCGACCTTCAAGGAGGCCGGCTACGCGGTCAGCCAGCGCATGGAGGACGGCGTCTTCCACGTCACCTTCGACCTGGAGCCGACCGAGAAGGTGCTGTCGGTGCGGGCCGCGCGGGAGCACCGCAGCGAGGCCCGGTCTGTGGAGCGGCTGCTGAACCCGCACGGCGTCGCGGTGATCGGCGCGTCCCGGACGCCGGGGCGGATCGGGCACGAGATCCTGCGGCACCTGCGCGACTACGACGCACCTGGGCCGCTGTACGCGATCCACCCGCAGGCCCGGGAGATCCTGGGCCTGCCGGCCTACCCGCACATCGGTGACATCCCCCAGCCGGTCGACCTGGCGGTCGTGGCGGTGCCCGCGGAGCGCGTCCTGGGCGTGGTCACCGAATGCGCCGCGGCCGGAGTCAGCGGCCTGGTCGTGGTGTCGGCCGGGTTCGCCGACACCGCCAGCGACGAGGGCCGGTCCCGCCAGCGTGAGCTGGTGCGCACCGCCCGGGAGCACGGCATGCGGGTGGTCGGGCCGAACTGCCTGGGGATCATCAACACCGACCCCCGGGCCAACCTCAACGCGTCGCTGTCGCCGATGGTGCCCCGCCGAGGCCGGGTCGGGCTGTTCTGCCAGTCGGGGGCCCTCGGCGTCACCGTGCTGGAGACGGTCGCGCGGCGCGGCCTGGGACTCAGCTCGTTCGTCTCGGCGGGCAACCGCGCCGACGTCTCGGCCAACGACCTGCTGCAGTACTGGGAGTCCGACCCGTCGACCAGCCTGATCCTGCTGTACCTGGAGAGCATCGGCAACCCGCGCAAGTTCACCCGCATCACCCGCCGGCTCAGCCGGGACAAGCCCGTCGTGGCCGTGCGGTCCGGTCGCTACACCCAGACGCTCCCGCTGGGGCACAACGTCCGCCGGACCACCCTTCCCCCCAGGGCCGTCGACGCGGTGTTCGAGCAGAGCGGCGTCGTGCAGACGTCGTCACTGGGCGAGCTGTTCGACGTGGCGGCCGTGCTTGCCTACCAGCCGCTGCCCCGCGGTGACCGGGTCGCAGTCCTCGGCACCTCGGCGGCGCTGGAGATCCTGGCCGCCGACGCCGTGGAGTCGGTGCGGATGGTGGTGTCCACCGGCCACCCGACGCTGCCGCAGTCCGCTGGGGCCGACCAGATCCGCGCGGCCCTCGCTGACGCGACCCAGCACCCGTCGTGTGATGCCGTGGTGTTCGTGCACATCCCCAGCGTCGGGGCCGACCAGACCGAGGTGCACGCCGCGATCACCGACGTGAGCGTCCGGGCGACCAAGCCCCTGCTCGCGGTGATGCCGGCCGCCGACGGCACCGGACTGATCCCCGCTGGGTCGGGCCTGCTGCCGGCGCGCGGCCCGGACGGGCGCCCGGAGCACGGGTCGGTGCCCACCTTCTCCAACGTGGAGGACGCGGTGCACGCCCTGGCCCTGGTGCGCGGGTACGCGCGGTGGCGGGACTCCGAGCGGGCCGAGGTCCCCACCTTCCCGGACGTCGACGCCGAGCGGGCCCGCTCCCTGGTGGCGGGCTGGCTCGCCGAGGCCTTCGACGACGCCACCGGTGCGATCATCGGCGACGACGAGTACGCGGGGGCTGCGGATCCGGCGGCCCCGGCCGTCGACCTCACGGTCTCCCAGGTCCACCAGCTGCTGGCCTGCTACGGCATCAAGGTGTGGCCGGCGGTCTCGGTGCGCAGTGAGGACGAGGCCGTGGCGGCGGCCGACCAGCTCGGGTACCCGGTGGTGCTCAAGACCACGGCCCCCTGGATGGCCCACCGGGCCGACCTGGGCAGCGTCCGGCTGAACCTGGAGTCGGAGCGGGCGCTGCGCACCGCCTACCTGTCGATGGTGGCCCAGCTCGACGACCTCGCCGCCCGCCGGCTGGTGGTCCAGCACATGGCCGCCCCGGGCGTGGCCACCGTGGCCGGGGCGGTGGACGACCCGCTGTTCGGCCCGGTGGTGCGCTTCGGGATCGGCGGGGTCGCCTCCGAGCTGCTCGGCGACCACGCCTACCGGATCCCGCCGGTCAGCATGGCGGAGGCCCGCCGGCTGGTCGCCGGACCGAAGGCCTCGCCGCTGCTGCGCGGGTACCGCGGCGCCGAGCCGGTGGACACCGAGGCGCTCTGCGAGGTCATCACCCGGCTGGGCCTCATGGTCGACGACGTGCCCGCGGTGGCCGCGGTCGACCTGAACCCGATCGTGGTGTCCACCCGCGGTGCCGCGGTGCTGGGGGCCACCGCGCGGGTCCGGATGCAGTGGGAGCGCATCGACATCGGTGTGCGGCGGCTGCTCGACGGCTGAGCGGGACGTGGCAGGATTGCGCGGGTGAGCACCCCCAAGGCACAGCTGCGCGCTGAGATCGCCGCGGCCGGCTACTACCCCGAGCTGGTCGCCGACTCCATGGCCACGGCCCTGGCCGGCGAGGAGCCGGAGGCGTACGTGATGCAGCATGAGGCGACGTTCGACCGCGACGAGCTGCGCCGCCACATCTCGCTGCTGATGCTGACCGCCACCCGGCTGCTCGTGCTGCACATCGACGACTACCCACCCGACGAGACCTGCCCCGTGCCGTACGCCTCCGCCAACTCCGAAGCCGTCCGGCTGCGCGATGTGACCTCCGTGGTGGTCAACCGGATCGTCGGGAACCCGGCCCTGCACCGTCCCGGAGGGCCGGTCCGCGAGGTCATGCTCACCATCGGATGGGGCGCGGTGTCCCGTCTCGAGCTGGAGCCCGCCACCTGCGGGGACCCGGACTGCACCGCTGACCACGGGTACAGCGGGACCTCCTCGAACGACGACTTCTCGGTGCGGGTCTCCGAGGCCGGCGACGGCACGGGTGCCGTGGGCCGAACGCTGCAGTTCGCCGAGGCGCTGTCCGCGGCGATCCGGTCGCAGCCGCGATGACCCCCCGCCGCCCGCTGGCGGACGTGCTGGCCGCGGCGGCCGACGTGGTGGCCGTACCGGCGTTCGCCGGCCGCGGCGACTGGCTGGCACCCTCGCTGGTCGGGGTCCGGCATGTGGTGGTGCTGCTGGTCGACGGGCTTGGTGCGCAGCAGCTGCAGGCCCATCCGGCACAGACCCCGCACCTGTCCCCGTTGGCCGAGCTGGGTCCGCTGGCCGCACCGTTCCCCGCCACCACGTGCGTGTCGCTGACCTGCCTGGGAACCGGCCTGCCACCGGGAATGCACGGGATCGTCGGGACGTCGTTCCGGCTGGATGACGGGCGCACACTGGCCCCGCTGTCCTGGGGGGAGGACCCCAATCCGATCGCCACCCAGCCGGAGCCGACCGTCCTCGAACGGGCCGCCGCCGCCGGGGTGGTCACCACGACAGCCGCGCCCGCCAAGCACCGCAGCAGCGGGCTGACCCGGGCGGCCCTGCGTGGCGGGGACTACCCCGGGGCGGAGTCGGCGGCCGACCGGGTCGCCGTGGCCCGTGCCGCCGTCGCGTCCGCCCGGGCCCGTGGCCGCACCAGCCTCACCTACGTCTACTGGCCCGACCTCGACAAGGCGGGTCACGTCCACGGGGTCGCCTCGACGCAGTACCGCGACGAGCTGGCCCGGGTCGATGACCTGGTCGGGGCGCTGGTCGCCCTGACCGGCGACGACGTGGCGGTCCTGGTCACCGCCGACCACGGGATGCTCGACGTCCCGGATGATCGCCGGGTCGACCTGGAGGCGACGGCCGCGCTGCGCCGAGGTGTGGTGACCATCCTGGGCGAGCCGCGGGTGCGGCACGTCTACGCCGCCCGGGGGCGGGCGGACGAGGTGCTCAGCACGTGGTCGGCCGTGCTCGGTGAGCGCGCCCAGGTGCTCACCCGGGATGCGGCGGCTGACCTCATGGGCCCGGTGGACGAGTGGCACCACGAGCGCATCGGCGACGTGGTCGCCGTGGCGACGCAGGATTGGGCGCTGGTCTCCGAGCGGGTCGATCGCACGGTGTCGGGGCTGCGAGGCCAGCACGGCGGGCTGACTGAGGCGGAGGTGCTGGTGCCCCTGCGGCTGGCCCGCGGCTGACCGGGCGCCACTGCGGGCGACCCCCCGGTGCCGCGGTGCCCGGCGCAGCCGGGCCCGGGGCGACTAGCCCTTCTTCGGCCCCGGGCCGAACAGGATGTCGTCGAAGCTGGGAACCGGGGGACGGCCGCTGCGCGAGGCCGGCTGGTGGGTCGGCTTGGGAGTCTCGAACAGCGCGACGTCCTGCGCGTCGGCCGTCGGGCCCGCCGGGTCGGGGACCTCGGCCGCTGGGGCGTCGTCGGTTGGACCGGCGTCGTCGTCGGCGTCGTCGTCTTCGGTTGCCGGGGCGGCCTGCGACGGCTCGTCGGTGGGAACCGGGGGCGGTGCACCCTGCTCCGAGGGCTCGTCCGTCCCGGGGTCGGCGGCGGTGTCGTCGGCGGCGGTGTCGTCGGCAGCACCCGCCGCACCGTCCTCGTCCGCGACGGCGTCGGGCGCCTCGGCCGACGCCACAGCCCCGTCGTCGTCCCCGGCGTCCCCGGCGTCGCCGGGATCGGCAGGCAGGGCCGCGACGAGGCCGACCGTGCGAGTCAGGCGCGCACCGGGCTCGTCGGCCTCGGGCGCGTCGTCGTCCACGGGGGAGTCCACCGTGACCGGGGGGACCTGCTCGGTCTGCGCCACGTCCGCGTCGACGTCCTCGGTCCACGCGTCGGCCGCGACCACGGCGACCGGGTCCGGCTCCGGGAGCGGGGCCACCGAGGCCAGCGCCGGGCGCCGGGCGACCAGGCGCAGCGGCTGCCGGTCGCCGAGGTCGGACAGGGCCCGCGCGTTGTCGTCGGCCACGGTCATCGTGCGCGAGCCGGAGTCGTAGGTCCAGGTCGCGACGTGGGTGTTCGGGCCGATCGGGAAGGTCGCGATGACCACCCACCGGCCGTCGTCGCCACGCCAGGCGTCCCACGAGATCTCGGCGGGGTCGACGCCCTCCTGGCCGAGCCGCTCGGCCACCAGGTCGCCCAGCTCGACGTCGCCGGCCGGGCGGCGCACCGCGGTGCCCTGGGCCTGCTGGGCCACCCAGGCACGCTCGGTCAGCACCGGGCCCTCGAACCGGCGGATGTGCTCCACAGGCAGGCCGCTGGCAGCAGCGACGTCCTCGGCGGTGGCGCCGGCGCGGATGCGGGCCTGGATCTCGCGCGGGCGGAGCACCCCCGAGCTCTCCAGCTCGACCTGGCTGAGCCGGGCGCGGTCGCGGCGGACCGCGGCCTCGATGCGCTCGTCGATGGCCAGCGACCAGCGCTGCCCGTCCTTGCCGACCAGGATCAGCTTGGAGCCGTCGGGGGACAACCCGTCGAACCGCAACTCCCGCATGGCACTCCTCACCTCGACCTGGGTGCCGGGCACTCGACCACGGCACAGCCGGGCACATTCTGCCGCACTGGGGGATGCCCGGTGGCCCGCGCGTGGCATGTCGGGGAGGATCGGGGCATGGATGTGCTGCTCCTCGTGTCGTTCGGCGGGCCCGAGGGTCCCGACGACGTCGTGCCCTTCCTGGAGAACGTCACCCGGGGCCGGGGCATCCCCCGCGAGCGGCTCGTCGAGGTGGGGGCCCACTACGCCCAGTTCGCAGGCGTGTCCCCGATCAACGCCCTGAACCGGGCCCTGGTCGCCGACCTGCGCGCCGAGCTGGACCGCCGCGGGATCGCCATGCCGGTGCTGTGGGGCAACCGGAACTGGGATCCGCTGCTCCCCGAGGCCCTGGCGGCGGCCCGGGACCTCGGTGCCACGCGCGTCATCGCGGTGCTGACCTCGGCGTTCTCCTCCTACTCCGGGTGCCGGCAGTACCGGGAGAACCTCGCCGACGCACTCGGGTCGGTCCAGGCCGAGGACCCCGGATGGCGTCCCGAGGTCGTGAAGGTCCGGGCCTACTTCAACACCCCGGGGTTCGTGGACCCCCTCGTGCGCGGCACTGCGCAGGCGTTGGACCGGTTGCCCGCCGGGTCCAGGCTGGTGTTCACCACCCACTCCATCCCGACCGCCGACGCCCAGCGCTGCGACTACCTGGCCCAGCACCGCGACTGCGCCGCCACGATCGCCGCACGGCTGGGGCTCGAGGGGCAGTGGGACCTCGTGTTCCAGTCCCGGTCCGGCGCCCCCCAGATCCCCTGGCTGGAGCCGGACATCGGTGCGCACCTGGCGGATCTGGCCGCCCGCGGTGTCCCCGGTGCCGCCGTGGTCCCGCTGGGCTTCGTCAGCGACCACATGGAGGTCGTCTGGGACCTCGACACCGTGGCCCGCCAGGTGGCCGCCGAGGTGGGCATCGCCTTCGAGCGCGTCGCGACCCCCGGCTCGGACCCACGGTTCGTCGCGACCCTGGTGGACCTCGTGGCCGAGCGGCTGGCCGCCACCACCGCGACCGGCACCCCCGAGGGCGCGACGGCCCTCGGCTGGCTCGGCCCGCGCCCGGCCGTGTGCGCGTCCGGCTGCTGCCCGAACCCGCGCGGGCCGCGCCCGGCGCTGTGCGGGGTGCAGCCGTGACCGCGCGGCGCCGGGACCAGCCCCCGGCCGGGCTGTCCCACGACCGACTCGCGCTGGCCTGGCACGCCGCACGCTCCGCGGGCGACCTGCTGCTGGCCGGGCGTGGGGAGGGCCTGCAGGTCAGCACCAAGTCGACGCGCACCGACGTCGTGACCCAGATGGACACCGCCGCCGAGGCCCTCATCGTCTCGCTGATCCTGGCGGGCTGCCCGCAGGATGGCGTCCTCGGCGAGGAGGGCGGCCAGCGCCCGGGGACCTCGGGGCGCCGGTGGGTCGTGGACCCGCTGGACGGCACGGTCAACTACCTGTACGGGCTGCCCAGCTGGGCGGTCAGCATCGCCGTCGAGCACGACGGCCGCGCCGAGGTCGGCGTCGTGGACGTCCCGGTCCTGGGGGAGACCTACGTGGCCGTCCGCGGCCAGGGCGCGGTGCGCGTCGACGACGCGGG
>JBDHZV010000004.1:0-58523 GCA_039812125.1 Candidatus Nanopelagicales bacterium | reverse complement strand
GGGTCGGGGTTGCGTCGGGAACGGCAGCGACGGCGGCAGCGCCCGTTGACCTCGCCGCCCGCGGCGCGCGGGTGCGAGCCGGGGTCGGCGACGCGCCGGCCACCGCCTCCTGCTCAGCGACGTCAGACTGCTTCGCTCGCGAACTCACCTGAGGATGCCTCTCACCTGGGACGAAAGATCAATCGGCGGCGTCGTCGCCGCTGCTGAGACCGGAGGACATTCTGTCACGCGCTCGGCGGGCGGCCTCTCACCCTGTCAACGGACCTGCGGTCCGATATGTTCCCGATGAGGCTCGGGACAAACCCCTCAGGCCTTGACGGCCAGGACGGGGATGGTCGCCTCCAGCAGGATCGACTGCGAGTGGGACCCGAGAACCAGCTTGCCGACTGGGCTGCGACGGCGGATCCCGATGACGATCAGGTCGGCCTGCATCTCCGCGGCCACGTCGAGGACATCGTTGACCGGGTCCTTGCCGCGGACCAGGTGGCGAAGGTCGTGATCCACGTCAGCCTCGTGCAGCAGGGCGTGGACCCGGTCCAGCTGCTCGGACCGCTCCAGGGCCGTCGCACTGTCGAGCTGGGCGCCGTGATCGGAGTAGACGACCACGACCTTGGTCTGGCGCAGCCGGGCCTCCACGATGCCCTGCCGGACGGCGGCCTCGCCCTCCGGGCTGGCGACGTAGCCGACGACGATCCCGCTCATTGGCCCTCCCAGTGCCGAAACCCGCAGGCACAACCGTAGTGCCCCGGTGCGGCGAATGCTGGACCCCGACCGGCGCGTCAGGGGGCCCGATCCGGCGGGGCACAGCGGTCGGCCCGTCCAGCGCCGACCGAGCGCACCCTGTCGGTGCGGGCGAGTCGGCGCCGGACGGGCCGGCGACCGGTCAGGCGGACTTGGCAGCGCGGAACCCGGCCTCCAGGTCGGCCAGGATGTCGCTGATGTTCTCGATGCCCACCGCGAGGCGCACCAGACCGGGGGTGACCCCGGTCGCCCGCTGCTCCTCCTCGGTCAGCTGCGAGTGGGTGGTGGAGGCCGGGTGGATCACCAGGCTGCGCACGTCGCCGATGTTGGCCACGTGGCTGTGCAGCTCGAGCGCCTCGACGAACCGACGGCCCGCCTCCGCACCGCCATCGATCTCGAAGGCCAGCACCCCGCCGGTGCCCAGGGGCGCGTACTTCTGGCCCAGGGCGAACCACGGGCTGCTGGGCAGTCCGGCGTAGTTCACCGACAGCACCTCGTCGCGGCCCTCCAGCCACTGGGCGACCGCCCGGGCGTTGCTCACGTGGCGCTCGATGCGCAGGCTCAGGGTCTCCAGCCCCTGCGCGATGAGGAAGGCGTTGAACGGCGCGACTGCCGCGCCAAGGTCGCGCAACAGCTGCACGCGGGCCTTCAGGATGTACGCGAGGTTGGCCCCCAGGGCCGAGCCGACGCCCAGGTCACGGGCGTAGGTGAGGCCGTGGTAGCTCGGGTCCGGCTGGTTGTAGTTGGGGAAGCGCTCCGGATCGGCGGCGAAGTCGAAGTTGCCGGAGTCGACGATGACGCCCGCGACCGCGGTGCCGTGGCCCCCGAGGTACTTGGTGGCGGAGTGCACCACGATGTCCGCGCCCCACTCGATCGGGCGGATCAGGTACGGGGTCGCGACCGTGTTGTCCACGACGAGCGGCACGCCCACCTCGTGGGCCACGCCGGCGACGCCCTCGATGTCCAGGATGTCGTTCTTCGGGTTGGCGATCGTCTCACCGAAGAAGGCCTTGGTATTGGGGCGGACGGCGGCACGCCAGCTGTCGAGGTCATCCGGATCCTCCACGAAGGAGACCTCGATGCCCAGCTTGGGGAACGTGTAGTGGAACAGGTTGTACGTGCCGCCGTACAGGCTCGGGCTGGACACGATGTGATCACCGGCCTCAGCGATGTTCAGCAGCGCCAGGGTCTCCGCCGCCTGCCCTGACGACACCAGCAGCGCCGCGACACCACCCTCGAGTGAGGCGATGCGCTCCTCGACCGCTGCCTGGGTCGGGTTCATGATCCGGGTGTAGATGTTGCCGAACTCCTTGAGCCCGAACAGGTTCGCAGCGTGGTCGGTGCTGTTGAACGTGTAACTCGTGGTCTGGTAGATCGGCAGGGCGCGCGCGTTGGTCGCGGCGTCCGGGGTCTGCCCAGCGTGGATCTGGCGGGTCTCGAAGGACCAGGCGTTGTTCATCTCACGTCTCCTCGTATCAGCCCCGTGGGGCGTGGCGGGTGTGACGTTGGTCCGGAAATCGGGTACCCCGAATCCCGGACCCCCGTCGAGGGTCCGGGGTCTTGACTGGCAAGACCCGCGCTTGCTGCGTCCCGCGGAGGCGGTGGCAGCCAGGTCCTCACCTGGGGCACCCCACCGCGGTCGGAGGGTTGCCGCCCAGCCAGCCAGGGCTTGTTGCTGGGACTCTTGACCTTGCGCAGAAGGTAGCAGCGGCTCGCTCCCGGCGCAAACCAATCGCTTAGGCGACCCTGCCCTGTTCCGGGGCGCGACGACTCGTTCACGGCCAGTCACCGACCGCACCCCCCTGCGGGTCAGCCACCAGGCTCGCAGCCAGCCGGCACTCCTGCTCGGTCAGCGTCGCCAACGATTCGCGCAGGCCGTCGGGATCCAACCCGGCCGACATCATCTTCCGCGCCAGCTCGGCCAGCCGGTAGCCAGGCTCGTCCTGGAGCGCACGCTCGATGGCGACGCTGCCCAGGGCTCCCTCACCACCGGTCCAGGCCAGCAGGCCCAGCAGCGTGGCAGCCGGCGCACCGAACCCCGCGGGTGCCGCCCGCAGCGCGTCGCAGAGGACCTCGAGCCGGCCCTCGTCGCACGCGCGGCACTCATGGGCATCCACCAGCAGGCGCCGGGCCACGGTGTCGCGCACCGCCACGTCGGCCAGGGCGCTGTGCAGCCGGCCGGCTGCCCCCGGCGGCAGCGGTCCGGGAGCGCCCGGCACGTGCCCCACCCGGAGCCGACGGGCCACCCACTCGACCTCACCATCGCGCCAGGTCTCGCGGTCCGGCGGCGAGGGCCATCCCGCGATGACCGCGCGGACGGCGCGGCTGCGGCTCTCGTCTCGGCGGATCCGGTCGGCGAGGACCGTCCTGCTGGGCAGCGGAGCCCGGCCCGAGTACGCGTACTCGGCCCGCACCGCCGTGACGACCACCGGGTCGAGCTCGCTGGGACCCGATGGGCAGCAGTTGGGGTCCTGGCACATGTGCGACCACCACTGCCGGCCATTCGTGGTGACCATCTCGGTGACCTCGATGCCGACGCGGTGCATGTCCGCAAGCAGCGCTCGCGCCGCCGGACCCGTCGGCAGACCATCGCGAGGCGTGTCAGGCCCGCACGCGCACCAGAGCACCATGTCGACTGCGGCGCCACGGGTGCCGGCCACCGACGCCGAAACACTGCGCGCCCAGTCGGTCTCCTCGCCGGGGACCGGCAGGTCGACCCGCATCACCACCGGGACGATGCGCCGGGGCACGCCCCGGATGAGGGCGACCAGCGACTGGTCGGGGGTGAACCCGAGCAGGGGCGGGCACGAGGCCACGAGGCTGGACGGGCAGGTGATGGGCGGCAGCTGGGGCTCGATCGACATGCCCCAAGGCTCGGCGACCTCGGTCGCCCCGGGAAGGGCCCGGCAACGATCTGTGGATCAGTCGACGGGCTCGGTGGATCAGTCCCCGGGACCCACCTGCAGCACCTCCGCGGTCCACGTCCCGCCCGGGGCGTGAACCTCGCAGCGGTCCCCCACGCTGTGTCCCATGAGCGCCCGAGCGAGGGGGGACTGCGCACTGATCCGCTCGTCGTCCAGGAACGCCTCGGCGGGGTGGACGATGCGAACGGTCACCGGCCGGCCCTCCGAGTCCCGCACGACCACGCGACTGCCCAGCGAGACCGTTGCGCCCAGCGTGGCCTCGTCGATCGTGCCGGCGGTGCCCAGGAGCGCCGCGAGCCTGTCATGTTCGGCCTCGAGGCGCTCGAAGTCCGCGACGACCCGCTCGTCCCGCTCGTCCTCGACCAGCAGCGGCCGGATGGACGGCAGCACCTGCTCGGTCAACTCCTCGAGCCGGGCCGTGAGCATCGCCCGACCCCTGGCTGTGAGCATCACCCGATCCCTGTCCATCACGCCACCTGTCCCACCTGGTAGGCCGACGAACCCGCCGACAGCGAATCCGTCGGGACGATACGAGCGCCGAGCGGCAGGAGCGCCAGCCCGGCGAGCTTGAACGAGGCGAGTCCGAGCGGGATCCCGACGATCGTCACGCAGAGCAGGACCCCCGCGATCAGGTGGCCGATGGCCATCTCCAGCCCGCCGAAGACCAACCAGAGCACGTTGCCGATCAGGCTCAGGCACCCCGACGTGCCATCCCGCACCACCGATCGGCCGAACGGCCACAGCGAGTAGCGGGCCAGCCGGAACGAGGCGATCCCGAACGGGATGGTGATGATGAGCAGGATGTTGACGATGCCCGCGATGACGTAGCCGATCGCGAGCCACCAGCCCGCCAGCACCAGCCACAGGATGTTGCCCAGAGTGCGCACGTGCAGATCCTATGTTGATGAGCCCGAGCGCCCCGCGGCTTCCCCTCCGCAGAGCACCCGGGCCCTGGGGAGAAGGTACTCCCCCGCACGACCGCCGCGACGCTACCCGCGCCCGGCGTGTCGCGCCCGTGCCCATGCGTCAGTCGATCGGCAGCGGCCGGAGATGGCGCTCGGAGATCTCCACGACCTTGGCCACCCGTCGGCGGTACTTGTCCTCGTCGAGGAAGTCAGTGCTCATCCAGACTCGCACGATCTCCATCGCGAGGGCGGACCCGATGATCTTGCCGCCGATGCACAGCACATTCGTGTCCGAGTGGGAGCGGGCCAGCTCCGCGCAGAACGGGTCCTGGCACACGGCGGCATACACGCCGTGCACCCGGTTGGCGATGAGCGCGCTGCCGTATCCCACACCGTCGACGAAGATCCCCCGGTCAGCGGTGCCCGCGCCCACGGCCAGGGCCGCTGGGTAGACCGTGTCGGGGAGGTCTGTCGCGGTGGTGTCGAAGGCGCCGAAGTCCGCGATCTCGTGACCCTGGCTCACCAGGGCCGCCTTGATCTCCTCCTTCAGCGCGAATCCTGCATGGTCGCTGGCCAGTGCGATCCTCATGGGTGCTCCGTCCTCGGGGGGGGTTCGGCCCCACACTAGGCCGCCGACGGGGCCCGAGGTCCACTGGGCGGGAGGCGTCCGAGCGCGCCCCGCGGGCCCATGGTCACGGCACGGTCAGCGCCGGGGAGGTCGCCCCGCGCCAGCCGTACTTGCCCGCCACCTTCACCCGGTACGTGCCGGGTGAAGGTGCCAGTACCCGCGTCTCGTCGGACCCGCGGGTGCGGTACGCCCCGACCGTCGCCCATCCGCCACCTGAGGTCCTCCGCTGCAGCGTCAGGTTCCAGTACCCGGCCCCCTTGTCGGGGTCGACATCGACCAGGATGAAGCCGTCCCGCGAGGCGACGGACAGGGTGACTGCGCTGCAGATGCCCCCGTTCACCGGCACACCACCACCGCCGTACTTGATCATGGTCGCCCGAGACACCCGGGTCCAGCCCTTGATGCGGCTGCTCGCCGGCACCCACGTGTAGGTCCTGGCCCGCGACTCCAGGTCGCCGTCGCCGTCGGTGTCCTCGTAGAGGCGCCCGGACAGCGAGGTGCCGGCGATGGAACCGCGGAACGTCACGAACTCGCTCTGGAACGCCCCGATGTCGGCCCGCACGGTGGATCCCGATCGACGCAGGACCGCGAACTCACCCAGGTAGATCCCCGCAACCTTCTCCACGCCCTTCACCAGGTACAGGCACTGCATCCTCGGTGGGTCCGATGTGCCGGCTGCCGACACCGTCGAGGGGGCCTGGCCCGCGGCGGGAACCGAGGTCGCCGCCTGACCCGGCATGGACATCAGGAGCAGGGGTGCGGCCACAGCTGCCGCCAGGCCCGCATGGTTCCTCGTGATTCGCATGGCTCCTCCTCGTTCTCTGCGCCGGCCCCCACGGTAGCCACGCGGGGGCCGTCCTGCCCGCATGTCGGCCCAGGTGATGCCCCCCGGAGGGCGGAACCGACGACCTGATACCGCCGCGGTCACCTTGACCGACACCCGGTTTGAGGACGTGGCACTTCCGATCGGCTCGGCTCAAGACCGGCCACCCACGCGCCGATGCCCACGGCAGGACGGACGGGGGCCGCCTGTCGCCGGTCGATCCGGAGGAGCGACGAGCATGCGCGAGCAGGGCACCAGCCGGACGGCGAGCGCCCCGGCAGGGACACGGCACGCCGATGAGGGGCGGCTCGCGAACGACGACCAGCTGATGCAGGTCCTGCACGACTCCGCCGACGCGATCCAGCTCATCGACGGCAGTCGGTTCGTGGTGTGCAACAAGGCCACCGCACGGATCCTGGGCTACCCCGACGCGGACCGCATCCTGCTGTCGCATCCGGCGGACCTGTCCCCTCCTGAGCAGCCGGACGGCCACAGCTCCTTCGAGAAGGCGGAGGAGATGCTCGCCACGGCCCGGGCCGAGGGCTTCCACCGGTTCGAGTGGATCCTGCGCCGTGCCGACGGCGTGGACTTCCCCGTGGAGGTGTCGCTGACCCCCGTCCTGCTGCGGGGTCGGGCACTGCAGTACTGCGTCTGGCGGGACATCACCACACGCAAGCAGGCCGAGGAGCGGATGGGCCACCTGGCGCGGGCGATCGAGCAGAGCCCCTCCATGGTCATGATCACCGACCGCGACGGGTGCATCACCTACACCAACCCGAAGTTCGAGCACGTGACCGGCTACTCCTGTGCCGAGGCGGTCGGGCTCAACCCCCGGATCCTGAAGTCCGGCGAGACGAGGCCGGAGCAGTACCAGCAGCTGTGGAGCACCATCCTGTCCGGACGGGAGTGGCGCGGCGAGTTCCACAACCGGCGCAAGGACGGCACCCTGTACTGGGAGGTCGCGGCGATCACCCCGCTGCTCGATGCCCGCGGAGCCGTCTCGCACTTCCTGTCGGTGAAGGAGGACATCACCGCCTACAAGCAGGCCCAGATGGACATGCGCCAGCTCGAGCTGGACCTGCGGCACTCGCAGAAGCTCGAGGCGGTGGGTCAGCTCGCCGCCGGGATCGCCCACGAGATCAACACCCCAGCCCAGTTCGTGGGGGACAGCATCAGCTTCGTGCGCGAGGCACACGAGGACCTCGAGCGCCTGATCGAGGCCTACCGACGCGCCGTCACCGTGCTCGAGGAGACGGGCGCCGCGCCTGACCTCGTCACCGAGATCCGCGACATCGAGCAGGCCGCCGACCTGGAGTTCCTGCTGACCAACGTGCCCACGAGCCTGGATCGCGCGGTGGACGGTGTCGAGCGGATCTCCTCCATCGTGCGGGCGATGAAGGAGTTCGCGCACCCGGACCAGCGCGAGCAGGGCCCCGCCAACCTCAACCGGGCGCTGCGCACCACGCTGACCGTCGCGCGCAACGAGTACAAGTACGTCGCGGACGTGGAGACCGACCTGGGGGAGCTTCCCCCGGTCATGTGCCACATCGGGGACCTCAACCAGGTGTTCCTCAACCTGATCGTCAACGCGGCCCACGCCATCGATGACGTGGTCACCGGAACCGGGGGCAAGGGCCGGATCCGGATCCGCACCCGCCGGGAGGACGACAACGCGCGGATCGACATCAGCGACACCGGCAGTGGGATCCCCGAGGCCATCCGCCACCGGATCTACGAACCGTTCTTCACCACCAAGCCCGTCGGGCGGGGCAGCGGCCAGGGCCTGGCCATCGCACGCTCCATCGTGGTGGACCGGCATGGCGGCTCCCTGACCTACCTCACGTCCTCGGAGGGCACCACCTTCACCATCCGGCTGCCCGTCTCGGGCAAGGCGGCACGCACCACACGGGGAGAGCAATGACCACGCGCATCATGTTCGTCGACGACGAGCCCAACATCCTCGAGGGACTCAGGGCACGCCTGCACCGGCAACGTCGGTCGTGGGACATGGTGTTCGTGGGCAGCGGCCATGAAGCCCTGGCCCACCTCGAGAAGTCACCGGTCGACGTCATCGTCTCGGACATGAGGATGCCTGAGATGGACGGCGCGACGCTGCTGCGGCACGTGCAGGAGAAGTACCCGTCGGTCGTGCGCATCGTCCTGTCCGGGCACTCCGACCTGGAGTCCTCGCTGCGCGCCGTCCCGGTCTCCCACCAGTTCCTCGGCAAGCCCTGTGAAGCCGGCGTGATCGAGGACGTCGTGGAGCGCGCGCGCAGCCTGCAGCGGCTCGTGGGTGACGACAGCATCAAGCGGGCCATCGGCGGGATCCGCGACCTTCCGGCGCTGCCGCGGACGTACAGCCGGCTGGTCGCCACCGTGCATGACGAGAGCACGTCCCTGGCGGACGTGGCGCACATCATCAACCAGGACATCGCCGTGTGCGCCAAGGTCCTGCAGCTGGTGAACTCCGCCTACTTCCGGATCTCCCGCACCATCTCGAAGGTGGAGGAGGCGGTCGCCTTCCTCGGTCTGGAGACGATCAAGCAGGTGGTGCTGGCCAGCGAGGTCTTCGGCAGTGCCCGGGTCCGGGCTCACCCCGGTACCGAGTTGATGGAGCGCCACGCCATGCTGGTGAGCAATGTCGCGGCCCACCTGCTGAACCAGAGCAAGGGCCCCCGCGAGGACGCGGCCGTCGCGGGCCTGCTCCACGACATCGGCAAGCTGGTCCTCGCCGTCGAGCTGCCGGCCCAGATGGCGCAGGTGGACCAGGAGATGCGTGCCGAGCAGTGCCCGGCGCACGTTGCCGAGCAGCGCATCCTGGGAGTCACGCACGCGGAGATCGGCGGGTACCTGCTCGGCCTGTGGGGGCTTCCGTACCCGATCATCGAAGCGGTCGCCAACCACCACCACCCCACACGAGTACCGACGAGCAGCTTCGGGATCCTGGCGGCCGTGCACGTGGCTGACGGGCTGGTCAACGAGGTCGACCAGGACGAGGACCCGTCGGCCCCACCTCTGCTCGACGATCAGTTCCTGGAGCGGGTGGGCGGAACCGGGCAGATGCCCACGTGGCGTGCCATGGCCCGCCGCCTCGCAGCGGATCGATCGGCCTAGACCAGGAGGCTGCCATGACGACCCGTACCCCGGTGCTGTGCGTCGACGACGAACCCCACGTCATCGACGGGCTCGCGCTGCACCTGCGGCACGGGTACCAGGTGGTTGCCGCCCACAGCGGACCGGAGGGCCTGGCGACGCTTCGCGAACGGGGACCGTTCGCGGTGGTGCTCTCCGACATGCGGATGCCCGGCATGGATGGCGCCACGTTCCTGCGACACGTGCGCGACGAGGCACCGGACTCCACCCGGCTGCTGCTGACCGGACACGCCGACACCACCTCGGCGATCGCAGCCGTCAACGACGGCCAGGTGTTCCGGTTCCTCACCAAGCCGTGTGCGCCGTCAGACCTGCGCCAGGCCGTCGACGCGGCGGCCGAGCACCATCGCCTGGTCACCACCGAGAAGGTCCTGCTCGAACAGACCCTGCTCGGGTGCATACAGGCCCTGAGCGACATCCTGGCCGTCACCAGCCCTGTCGTGTTCGGCCGATCGACCCGGATTCGCGCCACCGCCGTCGAACTGTGCCGCCACACCGCGCCGGCCCGCCAGTGGGTCGTGGAGGCAGCCGCCATGCTGGCGCACCTGGGCTATGTGGCCGTGCCGGAGGAGGTGGTGCGCAAGCAGCAGTCCGGGGAGCCGCTCACCGCCCAGGAGCTGGCCATGGTAGCCCCGACCGCCGCGATGACTGCGTCGATCATTGGACGCATCCCTCGGCTGGAGCCGGTGCTGCAGGTGCTCACCCTGGTCGCGCGGGCCCGCGAGGAGACCCGGGGCCGGCCTGTCGGCGCTGATCGTTCCGCGGCAGCCACGGCAGCCGAGTACGCCCTGGAAGCGGCCATCCTGCGGCTCGCGACGGACTTCGACGACCTGGAGTCCCGCGGGCTTGCCCCCGAGGACGCGGTGGACACCCTCAGGGGTCGCGGGACCACCTACGACGCCCGACTCCTGGACATCCTCACGCTCACGTCCTGCACTGCGGCCGCCGGGCGGGAGGTGCGGGAGGTCGGTGTGGGAGGCCTGCGCCCCGGGATGGTCCTCGGCAGCGACGTCTACATGAGCAGCGGAGTTCTGCTCGTGGCTCGCGGGTTCACTGTCACGGACGCCTTCCTGCACCGGATCCGCAACTTCGGCCCAGGGCGGGTCACGGAGCCCCTTCGCGTGATCCTCCCGACCCCGCGAGCGCAGGATGAGCTGCCGTACGACGGGCGGCGCCGCTCGTTCTGAGCGATCAGCCCGCCGGTCACCGGCAGGAGGCGGACGCAGATGTCGTTCTCCCACCCGTCCGGCCGGCTCCATCGCCCCGGACACCGCGTGTGGCCCCTTCCGTCGTTGCGGAAGGGGCCACACGCACACGCCCAGGCGGGCGTCCAGTCATCTCACGTCGGCTCAGCTGCAGCCGCTGGTGCTGCCGCACCCCTCGCAGACGTAGCAGGACCCGGCCGGGCGCATCTTCGTCCCGCAGGTGAAGCACAGCGGAGCATCGGAGGCCTTGCCGTTGATGGCCTCCAGCAGCTCAGCGGAGGAATGGATACCGCTGGTGGTCGCCTTCGCCGGGGCGCTGGCGACCGGATCCACCGGAACTGACTGAGCCAAGCCCTCAACGTCGATCTCCAGTTGGGATCCCCCGTAGTTCTGGGCCACCTGGGCAGCGCGCTCGTCCGCGGTGAAGATCCCAAGGGCCTCCCGGTCGTCGTAGGGCAGGTAGTCCAGGGCGAGCCGGCGGAAGATGTAGTCCACGATCGACTGCGCCATCCGGATGTCCGGATCGTCGGTCATGCCCGAGGGCTCGAAGCGCATGTTGACGAACTTGCTGACGAATGCCTCCAGGGGCACGCCGTACTGAAGGGCGATGGACGTGGCGATCGAGAAGGCATCCATCACACCAGCCAACGTCGAGCCCTGCTTGCCCAGCTTGAGGAAGACCTCCCCCAAGCCGTCGTCGGGGTAGGAACCGGCCGTCATGTAGCCCTCAGCACCGCCGACCGCGAACGACACCGTGCGGCTCGGACGTGACTTGGGGAGCCGCTTGCGGATGGGGCGGTACTCGATCTGGACCGCAGGCTCCTCCACGTCCGCCTTCTTGGCCTTCGCGTCGGAGAGTGGCTGGCCGACCTTGCAGTTGTCCCGGTAGATCGCGAGGGCCTTGATCCCCAGCTTCCACGCCTGGAAGTAGATCTCCTCGACATCCTCGACCGTCGCCGACTCGGGCATGTTCACGGTCTTCGAGATCGCCCCGGACAGGAACGGCTGGCAGGCCGCCATCATCCGCACGTGCCCCATGGCGCTGATCGAACGCTCCCCCATCGCGCAATCGAAGACCGAGTAGTGCTCACGCTTGAGGCCAGGGGCGTCGACCACGTGACCGTGCTCGCCGATGTACTCGGTCACCGCCTCGGATGTCTCTGCTGCGTAGCCGAGCTTGCGCAGTGCTCGAGGGATCGTCTGGTTGACGATCTGCATCGAGCCACCGCCGACCAGCTTCTTGAACTTGACCAGGGAGAAGTCCGGCTCGATCCCGGTCGTGTCGCAATCCATCATGAACCCGATGGTCCCGGTTGGCGCCAGCACCGAGGCCTGCGCGTTGCGCCACCCGTGCACAGCGCCGATCTGGATGCCCTCCTGCCACACCTTGGAGGCTCGCTTGAGGATGTCCCCATCCAGTGAGGAGTACGAGCGCAGCGAGTCCGTCGCGGCGGCGTGCTTGCGCATCACGCGAGTATGGGCATCGGCGTTGCGCGGGTACCCCTCGTACGCGCCGACGACTGACGCCAGCTCTGCGGAACGCCGGTAAGCCGTCCCCGTCATCAGGGAGGTGATGGCCGCGGCAAGCGCCCGGCCCGCCTCGGAGTCGTAGGCCAAGCCGGACGCCATGAGCAGCGCCCCAAGATTGGCGTACCCGATCCCCAGCTGCCGGAACTTCCGGGTGGTGTCACCGATCGACTCAGTCGGGAAGTCCGCGAAGCAGATCGAGATGTCCATAGCGGTGATGACGAACTCGACTGCCTTCTCGAACTGCACGACGTCGAAGGTGTCGTCGTCGCGCAGGAACTTCATCAGGTTCAGGGAGGCCAGATTGCACGAGGAGTTGTCCAGGCTCATGTACTCCGAGCAGGGGTTGGACGCGGTGATCCGCCCGGTCTCAGGGTTCGTGTGCCAGTCGTTGATCGTGTCGTCGTACTGGATCCCGGGGTCCGCGCATGCCCACGCGGCCTCGCACATCTGTCGGAACAGCCTGGTGGCGTCAACAGTCTCGATGACCTCGCCGCTCTGGCGTGCCCGCAGGCCGAAGTCGCCGCGGTCCTCAACAGCACGCATGAACTCGTCGGACACGCGCACGGAGTTGTTCGCGTTCTGGTACTGGACGCTCGTGATGTCCTTGCCGCCCAGGTCCATGTCGAAACCGGCATCCCGAAGGACCCGGATCTTCTCCTCCTCGCGCACCTTCGTCGCGATGAACTCCTCGATGTCCGGGTGATCGACGTCGAGGACCACCATCTTGGCCGCTCGTCGTGTGGCACCCCCGGACTTGATGGTCCCGGCCGAGGCATCCGCACCCCTCATGAAGGAGACCGGGCCCGAGGCCGTCCCCCCGCTGGAGAGCAACTCCTTGCTGGAGCGGATCCTGGACAGGTTCAAGCCGGCCCCCGACCCCCCCTTGAAGATCAGGCCCTCCTCGCGGTACCAGTTGAGGATCGAGTCCATGGTGTCGTCGACACTCAGGATGAAGCAGGCGCTGACCTGCTGCGGAGACGGTGTCCCCACGTTGAACCACACAGGGGAGTTGAACGAGAACACCTGATGCAGGAGCATCCACGTGAGTTCGTGCTCGAATACCTCAGCGTCGGACTCCGTGGCGAAGTAGCCGTGGTCGCGGCCTGCGCGACCGTAGGCGTGCACCACTCGGTCGATCAGCTGTCGCAGGCTGTGCTCGCGCTGATCGGTCCCGACCGCCCCGCGGAAGTACTTGGTGGTCACGATGGTGAAGGCGTTCACCGACCAGAAGTCGGGGAACTCCACACCGCGCTGCTCGAAGACAGTCTCCCCGGTACGCCAGTTCGTCTGCACGACGTCGCGCAACTCCCACGTCACCTGGTCGTAGGGATGGACCCCCTCCGTGGTGTGCACACGCTCGAAACGGACGCTCGGCACCACCTTCGGGCGCGAGTCGCGAGACTTCGTCTCCGTGGCGCGGGGACTGTCCGATGCTGCTCGGGTCATGAGCTCTCCTGTGTCTGTTCCCCGGGGCGGGGTCCACCCAGGGGGCTGGGCGGGGCTGGTGTGTGGCTGGCTTGCGTGTGCTGGCTGTGCTGGGCGGGCAGCGCTGGGCGGGCAGCGCTGGGATCAAGAGACCGTTCGACGTCCGGCTCGCAGGTCGACCTCGTCCCCACGGACACGCGGCGCGGCGCGGAGGAGGGCGATCTCAGCCTCGAAGTCATCCACCGAGTCGAACGAGCGGTAGACGGAGGCGAACCTCAGGTACGCGACTTCATCGAGAGCGCGCAGCGGCCCGAGGATGGCCAGGCCCACATCATGCGAGGCGAGGGCTGCCTGCCCCGACGCGCGCAGGCTGTCCTCCACCCGCTGCGCGAGAAGGGCCAGGTCGTCCTCGCCCACCGGGCGACCCTGGCACGCCTTGCGGACCCCAGAGACGACCTTCTCGCGGCTGAAGGGCTCGACCACACCAGAGCGCTTGAGCACCAGCATGCTCATCGTCTCCACCGTGGTGAACCGCTGGTTGCAGGACGGGCACAGCCGCCTGCGTCGGATCGCGGTCCCGTCCTCGTTGGCCCGCGAATCGACCACGCGCGTCTCCGCACTTCTGCAGAACGGGCAGTTCATTCGCGTCGCCTCCTACCCACCTGGGGACATCCTGGGGATATCCCTGTTGATTTCCTGTCCGTAACGTGTGGACCGCCGACCACAACCTGTGGACGACTTACACCCGTGTAACTACTAGATGTGGGAACCGTACGACGAGAGGCCACGCAATGCAAGCATTGAGCGCGCCGACGTCAGCGAATGGCGGGAACGAGCACAACATCTCCCGGGTGGATGAGGTTCGACCGCAGGCCGTTGAGCTCGCGGAGCTCCGTCACGACCTCCCGCGGATCTGCCCCGGGGGCCATCCGCTGCGCGATTGACCACAACGAATCACCCTGCTCCACGACGACACGCTCGGTCCGGAGCGGCGTGACACCCGACTCGGTCGACGCAGCGACCCCCTGCCCCACGACCTGCTGGCCGACCGCAACGGCAAGCCCCACGCCGACCACGGCGACCGCAGCCGTCCGGGCAAGCCGGCCCCGGCGCGTCAGTCGCAGTTCTGACCCCACGAGCTCCGGCGACCGCCAGGGCTGGATGCGCACTCCGTAGGTGGTGGACATGGACCCTCCTTCGAACGAGTGTTCGGTTCGAACACATGTGCTATTGGTACCACGGCCGTGCGACACGCGCTAGCCCGATTCGAACATCTGTTTGAATCGGTCCTGCATCCGCGGTACGTTCTCTGCACCGCGCCGCACCGGCGCTCCGCTCTGACGATGTCCACGATGCCCCGGGGGTCTGACATCGTCAGGACGCAGGACTGGGAGGGATGCATGGCCACGATTCACGAGCTGCCCGACTCCGCCGAGGACGCCTCCGGCCTCACCCGCCGCCAGCGCCGGGTCCTTGACGTCATCCGCCATTCCGTCGAGTCCCGCGGCTACCCGCCGAGCGTGCGCGAGATCGGCGAAGCGGTCGGCCTGAACTCCCCCTCGAGCGTGGCGCACCAGCTTCGGGCGCTCGAGTCCAAGGGATACCTCCGCCGGGACCCCAACCGGCCCCGCGCGATGGAGGTGCTCGACCCGGAGGCCAGCGGGTTCGATCCGACCGACTCGGCGGATGCGTCCCCGGACGCCGTCCTCGTCCCGTTGGTCGGGCAGATCGCCGCCGGGGGCCCCATCCTCGCTGAGCAGGCGATCGAGTCCATCTTCCCGCTCCCCCGCGACCTGGTGGGCGACGGCGAGCTCTTCCTCCTGCGGGTTCGGGGGGACTCCATGGTTGAGGCCGCCATCTGCGACGGGGACTTCGTCGTCGTGAGGTCCAGCCCCGTCGCCGAGAACGGGACCATCGTCGCCGCGCTGCTGGACGACGAGGCCACGGTCAAGACGCTGAAGCGTCGCGACGGCCACACCTGGCTGATGCCCCACAACGCCGCGTACGACCCCATCGACGGAGATCGAGCCGTCATCATGGGCACAGTCGTGGCCGTCCTGCGCAAGGTTTGAACGAGCTTCGACACAGGCAGCGCCTGGGCGATTGGAGGTCCTCTAGTGTTCCTCCCGTGACGGACGAGCGGTCGGAGCGGGAGGCACGGGCTGAGACGGGGACCTTGGCGCGCAAGCACCTGCCCCGGCAGTCACTGGCAGAGTGGGCAGTCCCTGCTGGTCGCCCGGACCCTGTCGATCTGCTGCTCGCCCAAGCGCAGGCCCGGATCCAGACTCTGGTTCCGATCCGGCACGGCCGGATGAGCGCGTCCGCGTTCGCCTTCTACCGGGGCTCGGCTGTCGTCATGGCCGCCGATCTCGCCAGCCAGCCCAACACGGGGCTGACGGTCCAGCTCTGCGGGGATGCGCACATCGCCAACTTCGGTATGTTCGCGTCGCCCGAACGAACCCTGCTCTTCGACCTCAACGACTTCGACGAGACCCACCCCGGCCCGTTCGAGTGGGACGTCAAACGGCTTGCGGCCTCGGCGGTGCTCACCGCACGCTCGAACGGCTGGAATTCCACGGTGCAGCGCTCCCTCGCGCTCACGGCTGCCTCGTCCTACCGCAAGGCCATGCGTGCCTTCGCGGGCATGACGACCCTGGAGGTCTGGTACTCCCGGCTGGACGTCACGAATCTGGGCCGGCTGGCCAGCAGCCTGTCACCGGAGGCAGCACTGGCCCGTGTCGAGCGCTCGATCGCGGGGGCCCGACGCCGCACGAACCTCCAGGCGATGGCCAAGCTCACCACCGTCGTGCACGGGCAACGCAGGTTCGTGGACGACCCGCCGCTGTTGGTCCGCGTGAGCGAGGAGCAGGCGGAGCTCCTCGGGATGGATGCGATCCTGGCCTACCGGAGCACCCTCGTGTCCGACCGGGCCGCGCTCCTGGACCAGTTCCACGTCGTCGACGTGGCTCGCAAGGTGGTCGGGGTGGGCAGCGTCGGGACCCGGTGCTACGTGCTGCTCATGCAGGGCGTCGACGGCAAGGATCCGCTCATGCTCCAGATCAAGGAGGCCACGGCCTCCGTGCTGGAGCCCTACACCGCGCCCTCGGAGTACGCCCATCACGGCGCCCGTGTCGTGGCAGGCCAACGCATGCTGCAGGCGGCCACTGACATCTTCATCGGCTGGACATCGGCTACGGACGCCCAGAACGTGGTGCACGACTCCTACGTCCGCCAGTTGCGCGACATGAAGTTCAGCCCCGACCTGTCCGCCCTGGATGAGGCGGAGATGGAGATGCTGCTGCGCGCCTGCGGATGGACGTTGGCTCGGGCACATGCTCGGTCCGGGGACCGCCTTGCCCTCGCCAGCTACCTCGGGCGCAGCGCCCGCTTCGACGACGCGATCGCGGCCTGGTCCCTTGCCTATGCCGATCAGATGGAGCAGGACCACTCCGACATGGTCCAGGCCATCCGCATGGCCCGTCTGCCTGCGATCACGGGAGTGTGACCGGGGGAGGTCACTGCTCCACGACCTCCAGCGCGCGGTCAAGTCGTTGCAGCGCCTGGGTGACGACGTGTTCGTCGGTGGTCCACCACAGCGGCGGCAGGCTGCGCCGCAGCTGAGCGCCGTACCCGGTCGTGGCGAGTCGTGAGTCCAGCACGGCCACCACGCCTCGATCGTGCGCAGAACGAATCAGGCGTCCGGCGCCCTGCGCAAGCATCAGCGCAGCGCGCGGGATGGCGACCGCCGCGAACCCACTGCCGCCCTCGGCGTCGATTCGCTCCTGCCGGGCTGAGAGCACTGGGTCATCGGGGCGGGGGAACGGAATCCGATCGATCACGACGAGGCTGCAGGAGGGCCCGGGCACGTCGACTCCCTGCCAGAGCGACAGCGTCCCGAGCAACGACGATCGGTGGTCCTGGGCGAACTCCCGCACCAACCCGGCGACCGCGTCCCCCCGCCTTGCCACGATCAGCCGGCGGTCCGCGCGCGCATCGAACCGGCGGGCCAGGACCTCCTGCGCACGCTCGACCGATCGCCACGACGAGAACAGGGCAAGCGTGCGTCCCCCCGCAGCGTCGATCAAGGTGGCCAGGCGGTCGAGCGCCGCCTCGGAGATCCCGTCCCGACCGGGGCGGGGAATGTCAGCCGCGCAGTACAGGACGCCCTGCCGGGCATGGTCGAACGGTGATCCGACATCGATGCCCCGCCAGCCCTCGGGGCAGCCCAGGGCCCGCGCGAGCGGCTCGAACGAACCCCCGATGGCCAAGGTGGCGCTGGTGAGCACGACCGGGGTGGAACTGAACAGGTTGGTCTCAAGCAGGTCCCGGACCGACAGCGGAGCGAGGCATAGGTAGGCTCCCCGGGTCGCGCTGGAGGCGACCCACGCCACCCAACCATCCCCGAGGGCCACCGCCGAGCCAGCGACCTCGTAGATGCCGGCGATCCCCGCCCGCGCCCGCGTGCGGTCGGCGGCGAGGTCTGGGGAGTCGGACGAGTCGCCTCGCAACCGCCCCAACGCGACGTGTGCCGCGTCGCGCAGCGCGGTCAGCGCCACGAGGAGCTCGTCTGGAAGGCTGCGCAGGCGACCCTCCGGGACGTCCCCCAGCACCTGGCCGAGGAACTCTCCCGCGTCGAGCACGCTGTCGGCGTGCTCCGGCTCGAGGAATCGCCGTGCCCGGGTCACCGCCCGTTCGACCAGCGCCTGGGACAGCTCAGCGGTCAGGGCGGTGGTCATCCTGTCGACGAGCTCGTGCGCCTCGTCAACGACGACGGCCGAGTGCTCGGGCAACGTGGGCACATTGCCCTCGACATGGATGGCCAGCAGCGCGTGGTTGGTCACCACCAGGTCAGCGCTGCGGGCCCGGGCCCGGGCGAGCTCTGCGAAGCACTCCTCACCGAAGGCGCAGTGCGAAGCACCGGGGCATTCCCGCGATGAGACGGACAGCGCGGACCACACCCGCGCGTCGACCGGTTCCTCAAGGTCATCACGATCGCCGGTGTCGGTCTCCTGGGCCCAGGCACGAAGGCGCCTGGCCTGACGGCCCAACCTCGTCGTCGGGGCCTCGAAGAGCGCGGCGTCCTCCGGATCGTCCCCGCCGCGCTCAAGCCGATCGCGGCACAGGTAGTTGGCCCGGCCCTTCAGGACGGCGAACGAGATGTCGCGTTGAGCGAAGGGCCGAAGAGCCTTGGTCACGATCGGCAGGTCCTTGTCCACGAGCTGGCGCTGCAGTGCCAGCGTGGCGGTCGCGACGACGACCGGTTCCTCAAGAGCCAGGGCCGTCCTCGCCGCGGCAACCAGGTAGGCCAGCGACTTGCCGGTCCCCGTCCCGGCCTGGACCAGCAGGGCAGTCGGCTCGCCCCCGAGAGCGTCGCCCGCCGCGCAGGCCATCTCCAACTGCCCGGCTCGCTCCTGGCCGCCCAACTCGGACACCGCTGCCTGCAGCAGCTGCGCCACCGGCGGCATGCTCATGGTGACGTCGGCGTGCTGACCGCTCCCAGCTCGGCTGCCAGTTGCGAGCCGACCACGGCGCGGACGTGGGCGCCGACGTCGAGGTAGTCAACCTCGACCTCGTGGCCCTCCTCGTGAACGCGTGCCACGAGATCGCCCCGCGAGAACGGGACCACGACGTCGACTCGCTCCTGGGGCACGGGCAGGTCTGCCTCGATGGCAACGAGCAGGTCCTCAAGCCCATCGCCCGTCCACGCGCTGACAACGACGGTGTGAGGCTCCCGGGTCCGGATCCGCCCCACGACGAGCGGGTCGGCCACATCGGCCTTGTTGACGACGACCAGCTCGGGAACCCGCGACGCACCGATCTCCGCGAGCACCTCCCGCACCGCGGCGATCTGACCCTCTGGGAACTCATCGGACCCATCGACCACATGCAGGATCAGGTCGGCGTCTGCGACCTCCTCCAGCGTGGAACGGAAGGCCTCGACGAGCTGGTGGGGCAGGTGCCGCACGAACCCGACCGTATCGGCGAGGGTGAACACCCGCCCGGAGGGGGTCGTGGCCCGCCGCACTGTGGGATCCAGCGTCGCGAACAGGGCGTCCTGAACGAGGACCCCCGCGCCGGTCATCCGGTTGAGCAGGCTGGACTTGCCGGAGTTCGTGTAGCCGGCGAGGACCACCGAGGGGACGTGTCCACGCCGACGAGCCGAGCGCATGGTGCGCCGGGAGGTGCTCATCCCGGCGATCTCCCGGCGCAGGCGGGAGATGCTCTCCCGCACGCGGCGCCGATCGGTCTCGATCTTCGTCTCGCCCGGGCCGCGGCTGCCGATTCCCTGACCGCCGGCCACTCGACCTCCAGCCTGCCGGGACAGCGACTCCCCCCATCCGCGAAGGCGTGGCAGCAGGTACTGCATCTGGGCCAACGACACCTGGGCCTTGCCCTCGCGGCTGCGCGCGTGCTGGGCGAAGATGTCGAGGATCAACCAGGTCCGGTCCACCACCTTGACCCGGACCAACTCCTCAAGTCGCCGCAACTGCCCGGGAGTCAGCTCGCCGTCGCAGATCACCGTGTCGGCGCCCTGGACCCGGACCACCTCGCGAAGCTCCGTCACCTTCCCTGCGCCGATGTACGTCGCCGGATCTGGCTTGTCTCGCCGCTGGACAAGTCCGTCACAGACCACCGACCCAGCGGTCTCGCTGAGCCGGGCCAGCTCTGCCAGGGACCGCTCGGCGTCGGCCAATGTGCCGGACGTCCACACACCCACCAGAACGACGCGCTCGAGGCGGACCTGACGGTACTCGACCTCAGTGACGTCCTCCAGCTCGGTACCCAGACCGGGCACGCGTCGCAATGCCTGCCGGTCCAAGAGGCTTCCGTCATCGACCATGCCGCTCCCACCACCCCGGTTCGATCACTCCGGATGCCACGAGCTCCGCGGGACCACCGAGGCGCACGCTGCCGCCCTGCTCCCATCGGACGACAAGCTCACCCCCAGGGACATCCACCCGCACAGGCTCGGCTCCGGGGCCAAGCCCGGCCCGACCCAGGTGCGCCACAGCGGCGGCGCAGGCACCGGTACCACAACTCAGCGTCTCGCCAACACCGCGTTCGTGCACGCGCATCTGGATGTGATCGGCAGCCAGGGCATGCACGAACTCCACGTTCACACCATCTGGGAAGACCCCGGACGGTGTCACATCCGGAGCGATCGCCAGGGCGCCCGCCTCATCGAGGTCGTCGACCCAGGTCACCGCGTGCGGATTCGGCATCAACACGCCGAGCGCCGGCCGCGGGCCAGCCCAGTCGGTCACCTTCACGCGCACGTCGTCGCCGAGCACCTCTGGCGCGCCCATGTCCACGACGATGTCCGCGCCGGTGCCGGTCATCCACACCTGCCGAGCCCCACCGCGCGTGGCGATGACGAAGCTGCCCGGCTGCACGAGGCCCCGGTGTGCCAGGTACGCGACGAAGACGCGGGCCCCGTTGCCGCACATCGCAGCGATGCTGCCATCCGCGTTGCGATAGTCCATGAAGAAGGTCGCACCCGACCGTGCCTGTTCCGCGACCTCGCCATGATGCACGACGCGACTGACCACGAGCACCCCATCGCCGCCGACCCCCCGTCGCCGATCGCACAGCGCAGCCACTTCGGTGGGCGTGACGTGGAGGCGTCCATCGAGGTTGTCCAGGATGACGAAGTCATTGCCGGTTCCGTGCCCCTTGACGAACGGAAGGGAGGGCCGACTCATGGGCACAGGGTACGCGGCCCCACGCCACGGCGGGCCAGCTCGTCCACGACTGTGGACAGCGCCCGTTCCGGGGGCACCCACGTCGTTCGCGGGTCACGCCGGAACCACCTGATCTGCCGACGTGCGTACCGGCGGGTTGCCGACACGATGTCGTCACGCGCCTCGGACAGGCTCGTCTGCCCGCACGCCACCGACATCATCTGCCGATAGCCCAACGCCCGCCCGGCGGTGGGGGTGTCCGCGAGCCCACGCTGCATCAGACTGTGCGCCTCTGCCACCCATCCACGTTCGATCATGGCGTCCACACGCTCCTCGATACGAGCGTCGACCACATCCCGGTCCAGCTGCACCCCGATGCTGATGTGCGGCACCAGCCCTGGCCCGGCGACGGGCAGCTCCGCCACGAACGGCTGACCCGTGAGCTCGCCGACCTCGAGCGCGCGAACGACCCGGCGACCATTCGTGGGCAGGATCCGCCGGGCAGCCTCCGGATCCCGCGACGCCAGGGTTGCGTGCAGCGCCTCCGGCCCGTCGGCGACCAGTCGTGCCTCCCACCGCGCCCGAATGGTGGGATCGCTGCCGGGGAAGCGCAGGTCATCGAGGAGCCCGCGCACATACAGCCCTGATCCTCCCACCACGACGGCAATGCCTCGCCGCCCCGCGATCGCGCGCAGCACCGCCCGCCCCAGCCCCTGGTACTGGGCAGCACTGAGGTCCGCGGTGATGTCGAGGATGTCGAACAGGTGATGAGGGACCCGGTCACGGTCCTGCTTGCCGGGCTTCGCCGTGCCGATGTCCATGTCCCGGTAGACCTGGAAGGCGTCGGCGTTGACGATCTCAGCCGGCATCAGGTCAGCGATCTGGAGGGCCAGGCTCGACTTCCCCGAGGCCGTCGGCCCGACGATGGACACCACGGTCGGCCATTGCTGGTCAGGTCGATGCACTACGACGAACTCCACGACGCGACGAAGTAGCCCACCCCGAGCGGGGCCTCGTGCAGTACCAGCTCACCACTCCACGATCCCGGCAGCGAAAGCCCGGCCCACTGCCAGACTGCGACGTCGTGACACCCCACTGCATGAGCCTGCTGCGAGCTCAGGGAACCCAGCGCGGCAGCGTCGCCGCCAGCGAGGGCGTCGGCCAGTGCCGTGTCCCAGGCCTGAGCATCAGGGTGGAACGATCCGGGAGCTCCTGGGGTCCGCCTGGTGCTGCCATCGGCCACGACGATGAGCGCCCATGGGGCAGCCGGGCGTGAGGCCGGCGCGGCGGGTCCGCCCGCGTCCACCCCAAGGGCCCAGACATCAGCAGCGGCCCGCCCCACCACCTCGTTGAGCAGGTGTGCGCCCACGAGCAGCGGCAACGACATGCCTGCGAGGCGGTGCTCGCCGCTCGCCGAGCGGGCTGGGGTCGACGCGAGTCGCACCGGCACGTCCCGACCGAGGTCGGCGAACGAACCGCGAGCGCCTGGCTCGAAGGACCCCGAACCAGCTCCCACCACCAAGGCCGATCCGATGCCCTCCATGACTTTGGACAGGACATGACGCACGGCGCCTCGCACGTTGTCGACCTCGCCGATGCCGCCCATCGCGAGTTCGGGCACCAGGACCGGAGCCCCAGGCACCCATGCCACTCGCTGGGGCAGCGCGGCCAGGACGGTCATGGTGTGCGACTCAACGCCGGCCGGGCATCGCCGGCATGCCGAGTGAGACTGATCTCGCGGGCGAGCCATCCGCCGGTGCACAGGTCGTCTGGCCCTCCCATGCATCGCCGGCGCGAGTGGGCCGCGTCGCCGTTGCCATGCCGGTGAGGTGATGGGGCGCAGCTGACTCGACCATGACGGTGGCGCAGTCACCGGGCCGGATGGGGTCGGAGGCGGCGAAGTGCACGAGGCGGCCGTCTCGCGCTCGGCCGGTCCTCCGGCTCGTCAGCTCGTCCTTGCGACCCTCGCCCTGCGACACCAGCACCTCGACCTCCCTGCCGACCTGACGCAGGTTCTCCTCCCACGCGATGCGCTCAACGGCCGCCACGAGCCGGCTGTAGCGCTGGGCGACAGCGTCAGGCGGGACCTGGTCGCCCATGGTGGCCGCAGGCGTCCCCGGCCGCGCGGAGTACTGGAACGTGAACGCCGAGCTGAACCGGGCCTGCTCGACCAGGTCCAGCGTGGCCTGGAAGTCATCCTCGGTCTCCCCGGGGAAGCCCACGATGATGTCCGTGGTGATGGCCGCCTCGGGAAGCCGATCGCGAACGGCTCCCAGGATGGACAGGAAACGATCGCGCCGGTACGACCGCCGCATGGCCTGCAGGATCCGATCGCTGCCCGACTGCAGGGGCATGTGCAGGCTCGGCATCACCGTCGGTGTCTCGGCCATGGCCGAGATCACGTCGTCGGTGAAATCCCGCGGATGCGGTGAGGTGAAACGGACTCGCTCCAACCCGTCGACGCCTCCGCAGGCCCGCAGCAGGTCGGCGAACGCACCGCGGTCGCCGAACTCCGCACCGTAGGCATTCACGTTCTGGCCGAGGAGGGTGATCTCGATCACCCCGTCGGCCACGAGGGCCTCCACCTCCGCCAGGACCTCGTCTGGCCGACGGTCGCGTTCCCTCCCCCGCAGGCTGGGCACGATGCAGAACGTGCACGTGTTGTTGCACCCAACACTGATCGCCACCCAGGCCGCGTAGGCCGACTCGCGGCGGCTGGGCAAGGTGGACGGGAACGTCACGAGGGATTCGGCGATCTCGATCTCCGCGGCGCGGCTGACCTCGGCCCGCCGAAGCAACGTCGGGAGCGACCCGACGTTGTGCGTCCCGAACACCACATCCACCCATGGGGCCCGGCGGACTATGCCCTCACGGTCCTTCTGTGCCAAGCAGCCCCCCACTGCGATCTGCATTCCCCGGTGCTCCCGCTTCACGGACGCGAGGTGGCCGAGGTTTCCGTAGAGCCTGTTGTCGGCGTTCTCCCGAACCGCACAGGTGTTCAGGACAACCACGTCCGCCCGCTGTCCGTCGACAGCCCGGACGTACCCGTCCGCCTCCAGCAGACCGGCGATCCGCTCTGAGTCGTGCACATTCATCTGGCAGCCATAGGTTCGGACCTCGTAGGTCCTCGCCGCCGTGTCCGTAGATGTCATCAGGCCTAGCGTAGGTGCTCGCTGCCCTGTGGCCAGTCGTCATCCTCGGCCCCCGTTCGTTCCCTGACGCTCAGGGCTTCGCGCACGGCTGCAGCGGCAACATCGTGCGAGTACCCCTTCCGAGCGAGGAACGACAGCAGCCGGCGACTGGCCACGTCGGCAGGCACGTCCTCCATCCTGATGGCGCGGCGCCGGGCTAGGTCCACAGCGGTCTGCCGTTCCCTATCGGCGGAGAGTCCAGCGAGCGACTCGGTGACAACCGCCTCGTCGACTCCCTTGCGCCGGAGTTCTGCGCGCAGCGCTCGGCCGGACAGCCCGCGGCTCGACTGACGGGAGTCCACCCACATCCTGGCGAACAGCCGATCGTCGACGAGGCCCACCTCCTCGAATCGGTCCAGTGCAGTGCGGGCGACTTCCTCTGGCACTCCGCGCTGCGCCAATGTCCGGGCGAGCTCGGCGCGGGTCCGCGGAGCGCTCTCGAGCCGGCGCAACAGAATCGTGCGAGCGACCTGGTGAGGGTCGGCGGGTGGAGAGTCAGCGGGCCCGTCTGGGTCGCGAGCGACCGAGCGCCTCACGGTCCCTACTCGTCGATCGGCTTGGGACGGGGATCAACCGCGGGCGCATCGATGCGCGGCCCAATCCCAAGCTTCTCCTTGATTCGCTTCTCGATCTCGTTGGCGAGATCGGGGTTGTCCCGGAGGAACGCCCGAGCGTTCTCCTTGCCCTGGCCGAGCTGGTCGCCGTCATACGTGTACCAGGCGCCCGCCTTGCGGATGAACCCCTGCTCCACACCCATGTCGATCAGGCCTCCTTCGCGGGAGATCCCGACCCCGTACAGGATGTCGAACTCAGCCTGCTTGAACGGGGGGGCGACCTTGTTCTTCACCACCTTGACCCGTGTGCGCGACCCGACCGGCTCTGTGCCGTCCTTGAGGGTCTCGATGCGCCGCACATCCAACCGCACGCTCGAGTAGAACTTCAGCGCCTTGCCGCCCGTGGTCGTCTCCGGGCTGCCGAACATCACGCCGATCTTCTCCCGAAGCTGGTTGATGAAGATCGCGGTCGTTCCAGTGGTGCTCAATGCGCCCGTCATCTTCCTCAGGGCCTGGCTCATCAATCGGGCCTGGAGACCGACATGGCTGTCACCCATCTCGCCCTCGATCTCCGCCTTGGGAGTCAGCGCTGCCACCGAGTCGATGACGATCAGGTCGATCGCCCCGGACCGCACCAGGGTGTCGGCGATCTCGAGGGCCTGCTCACCGGTGTCGGGCTGCGAGACGTACAGGTCATCCAGGTTCACGCCGAGCTTCTGCGCGTAGATCGGGTCGAGCGCGTGCTCCGCATCGATGAACGCGGCAATCCCGCCAGCTCGCTGCACGCTGGCCACCGAGTGCAGTGCCACGGTTGTCTTGCCGCTCGACTCCGGACCGTAGATCTCGACGACCCTGCCGCGCGGAAGCCCGCCGATTCCAAGGGCCACGTCCAGGGAGATCGAGCCCGTGGGGATCACATCGATCGGCACGACCGCCTGGTCCCCCAGGCGCATCACCGTGCCCTTGCCGAACTGCTTCTCGAGGTGGTGCAAGGCCGACTCGAGCGCCTTCTCACGATCCTTCGCTGCCATGTCTACTCCTGGTCCGGGGGGTGTCCGTTCCCCTGCTTGTCGTCGTCACCGGACGCTAGACCGGCCCTGTGACATCCGGGAGGGATCGGCCTCGCATCTGTGGACAACCGAGAGCCTGCTCCTGCAGGTCCGACACTATGCCGAACACGTGTTCGATTCGGTGCGACACGCCGTCGGTGGGGTCTACCTCAGCTCCGGCGGAACGGGAGCATGCCGACAGACTGCCCGCCACACCTCCCTGGTCTGCGTACCTGCCGCCAGCGCCTCCTGCACCGTGCGACCGCCGAGCTCTGCCAGGTGCTGGTCCTCGGCCCAGGATCGGGCGTAGGACCGGCCAAGGGCGAGCTCCATACGTTCCCAGAAGTCCGCGAGTCGCACGCGCCCATGGTGCCACCGCTCACGGGCCTCCACGTCCCATGTGGACGAGGCACCGGCGATGTCGGTCCCGGGGTCCAAGATGGGTCCATGCCATTGACCGGCTTCACCCGCCCCACGCGGGCGTGGTTCGAGGAATCGTTCCCGGCGCCGACACCGGTGCAGCGCCAGGCATGGCCGGTGATCCGGTCCGGCGGCAACGTGCTCGCCGTGGCACCGACGGGTTCGGGCAAGACCCTGGCAGCCTTTCTGTGGGCGCTCGACAGGTGCCATCAGCCCGCCGCTCGGCCCGGCGTCCGGGTGCTCTACGTGAGCCCGCTGAAAGCACTTGCCGTCGACGTCGAACGCAATCTGCGAGCACCCCTGGCCGGGATACGAGCCCGGGCGATGTCGGCCGGGCTGCCAACTCCCGAGGTGTCGGTCGGGATGCGCACGGGCGACACCAGCTCCGCCGAGAGGCAACGCCTCGTCCGCCGTCCTCCGGACATCCTGATCACCACCCCGGAGTCCCTGTACCTGATGCTGACCTCCGCCGCGCGCTCGACGCTGGCCCACGTCGAGACGGTCATCATCGACGAGGTTCACGCGGTCGCCGGCACCAAGCGCGGTTCGCACCTCGCGGTCAGCTTGGCACGCCTCGACGTGTTGGTGGACCGGCGGGTCCAGCGCGTCGGGTTGTCCGCGACCGTGCGGCCCACGGCCGAAGCGGCACGCTACCTGGGCGGCGATCAGCCTGTGGCCGTGGTCGGGGTGCCGATGGATCGCGCCTGGGAGCTGGCGGTCCAGCTGCCCGTCGAGGACCTCGCCGATGCAGGCAACCGGCCAGGTCCACCCGACGAGCCGGAGGGTCGATCGGTCTGGCCGTCGGTGGAGGAGCGCATCGTCGACCTGGTCGAAGCACATCGCTCGACCATCGTGTTCGCGAACTCACGTCGGTTGGCCGAGCGGCTGACCGCACGGCTCAACGAGATCCACGCCGAGCGGCTGTCCGGTGAGCCAGTGCCCCCGCCTTCGCCTCCCGCAGAGGTGATGGCTCAGTCCGCCGTGGCAACGGGCGCCCCTGCGATCCTGGCCCGGGCCCATCACGGCTCCGTGAGTCGAGAGCAGCGTGCGCTCACGGAAGAGGGGCTCAAGGACGGGACGCTGCGCGCGGTGGTGGCCACATCGAGCCTGGAGCTGGGGATCGACATGGGGGCAGTGGACCTCGTCATCCAGGTCGAGGCACCGCCGACGGTCTCATCCGGCCTGCAGCGCGCGGGCCGGGCCGGTCATCAGGTAGGCGGCACATCGCGCGCGATCGTGCTGCCCCTGCACCGATCCGATCTGCTGACCAGCGCTGTCGTCGTACGGCAGATGGCAGCGGGTCGGATCGAGTCCCTGAACGTTCCAGCCAATCCCCTGGATGTGGCAGCCCAACAGATCGTGGCGTGCGTCGCCGTCGAGGACTGGAGCGTTGCCGACCTCTTCGCCATGCTCCGCACGACCGCCTCCTTCGCCTCGTTGACGCCGTCGCTCCTCGAATCCGTCCTCGACATGCTGTCAGGCCGCTATCCCTCCGACTCGTTCGCCAACCTGCGACCGCGGCTGATCTGGGACCGCACCGAAGACATGGTGCGGGCACGGCCCGGTGCCCAACGACTGGCCATCACCTCAGGCGGCACCATCCCCGATCGAGGCCTGTTCGGGGTCTTCCATGTCTCCGGCGGGCGGGTGGGCGAGCTCGACGAGGAGATGGTGTACGAATCCCGCGTCGGTGACCGCATCTGCCTGGGCGCCGCGACGTGGACCATCACCGACATCACCCACGATCGGGTTCTGGTCTCCCCTGCGCCGGGAGCTCCGGGGCGGCTGCCCTTCTGGCGCGGTGACGCCCTGGGCAGGTCCGCTGAACTGGGAACGGCGATCGGACAGTTCACCCGGCACCTGGCGCGCATCGGCGACCAGGCCGCCCACGAGGAGCTCGTCGGGATGGGCCTGGACGACTCGGCTGCCCAGAACCTGATCACCTACGTGCGGGAGGAGATCCGTGCGACCGGGCACGTCCCCAGCGACCGCACCATCGTCGTGGAGCGCACCCGTGATGAGCTCGGCGATTGGCGGTTCGTCGTCCTGACCCCCTTCGGTGCCCGCGTGCACGCCCCCTGGGCACTCATCGTCCGTGAGCGGCTCGGCCAGCGGTTCGGCGTCGATGCCAACGTGCTGCATGGCGATGAGGGCATCGTGGCGCGGCTGCCCGAGACTGCCGACGAGTCAGCCCTCGACGACGTCCTGGAGTGCCTGCTTGTCGACCCAGAGGACGTCGCTCCGACTGTCACGAGGCTCGTCGGAGGATCCGCCCTCTTCGCGGCCCGCTTCCGGGAATGCGCCTCCCGCGCACTGCTGCTGCCACGCTCTGACCCCGCGCGCCGCTCCCCGCTCTGGCAGCAGCGCCAGCGCTCGGCGCAGCTGCTGGCCATCGCAGCGGAGCACCCGACCTTCCCCATCGTGCTCGAGGCTGTGCGCGAGTGCCTCCAGGACGTCTACGACCTCCGCGCCCTGACCGAGGTCATGACGGGTGTGCGCGAGAACCGCGTCCGCGTCGTGGAGGTGTCGCCCCCGGCGCCGAGCCCATTCGCCCAGTCCCTGCTGTTCGGCTACATCGCCCAGTTCCTCTATGAGGGGGACTCGCCTCTTGCCGAGCGTCGGGCCGCAGCGCTGGCCCTCGATCCCACGCTGCTCGGGGAGTTGCTCGGCACTGCGGACCTGAGGGACCTGCTCGATCCGGAGGCGGTCGACCACGTCGTTGCCTCCCTGCAGCGGCTCACGGAGGAGACCCGGTGCCGGGACGTCGAGGACGCCGCGGACCTCCTGCGAGTCCTCGGCCCGATGAGTGATGCTGAGGCTGGGCAGCGGGGCGTCACACGTGGGTGGCTGGATGAGCTGGAGGGTCAACGCAGGATCTTCCGGGCACGCCTCGGCGGGCGTGAGATCGTCGCTGCCGTCGAGGACGCCGCCCGCCTGCGCGACGCGCTCGGCGTTCCGCTTCCTCCAGGGCTCCCCGAAGCACACCTGCGAGCCGTGCCTGATCCCATCGCCGACGTGGTGGACCGGTACGCACGCACGCACGGACCCTTCACACCCAGCGATCTCCTCGATGCCCTCAGGCTCCCCCCGGCAGTCCTCGCCGAACGGCTTGCACGTGCCGTGAACATGGGACGCATCGTCGAGGGGCAGTTCCTGCGGGACGTGGCGGGCAACCAGTTCTGCCAGATCGACGTCCTGCGGCGGATCAAGCGCCGATCCGCCGCCCTGCTGCGCCGGGAGATGGAGCCGGTTGGTCCAGCGGCGCTGGCGGAGTTCCTGCTCGCCTGGCAGCACCTGACACCCGGTGATGCTGCGGGTGCGGGTTCGCTCGGGGTGCTCGAGGCAGTCAACGCCCTCGCTGGCGCCCCAGTCCCCGCCTCAGCGCTGGAGGTGTCCATCCTGCCCTCGCGCGTGCAGGGCTACCTGCCCGCCATGCTCGACGAGCTCACGTCCTGCGGCCAGGTGACGTGGGTCGGCGTCACACCGCTGCCCGGATCCGATGGCCGCGTCGCCCTGATCCCGGCCGGATCTGAGCACCTTCTGCCGGACCGGTCCAGCCCGGTGCAACCCACCGCGATTGAGCAGGCGGTGCTCGACCTGCTCGCGGCCGGAGGGGGCTGGTTCTTCCCCGATGTCGTGGCGCGCGTGTGCGCCACCGTCCCGGGCCCCGCCAGCGCGCAGGAGGTGGCCGACGCCCTGATGTCACTGGTCTGGGCTGGCGCAGTCAGCAACGACTCGCTGGCTCCCGTGCGCGCTCTCGTCGATCACCGAGCAAGTCGCCGGCGGACCGCGGTCGCGCCCCCGGCGCACACCCGACCGCCACGGGGGCGCTACGCGGGGCTGTGGCGAGCTACACGAGGGCTGCCCGCATCGTCGGGGTCAGCTGCGGGGGCGGACAGCCGCGGAGGAGCCGCGCCCCTGTCAGGTCCGCTGGTAGCACGCATGGCGGGCCGCTGGTTCGCCCTTCCTGAATCGCCCGTGGCCGGCCCAATGACGTCGCTCGGGCGCGCCCATGCCCTGCTCAACCGCTTCGGCCTGGTCACGAGAGCCACCGTGACTGCGTCCGGCGAGCCAGGGGGGTTCGCGGCCATCTACCGGACGCTCAGCGCCATGGAGGAGTCAGGCCACTGCCAGCGGGTCTATGCAGTCCAGGGACTGGGGGCCGCGCAGTTCGCCCTGCCAGGGGTGGTCGATCGCCTTCGCCAGGTTCAGCGCGACCTCGACAGCGGTCGCGGCCACGTGATCGTCCTCGCTGCGGCGGACCCAGCCAACCCCTACGGCGCCGCCGTGGACTGGCCACCCCTTGACGAGGGCCCTGATTCCACCAGGACGCACCGGCCATCGCGGGCTGCCGGCGCCCACGTGGTCCTGGTCCACGGCTTGCCTGCGCTCTTCATCGAGCGAGGCGGCCACAGCGTCATCGCCTTCCCCCCCGGTGAGGGCGGCGCGGGCCACCCCCTCGACAGCCCGGATCGCCACTCAGCACTCGACAGGGCTGCCCACGAGGTCGTGTCGGCAGTGAAGTCGGGGACGCTGCCTGGACTCGAAGTGACCAGGATCAACGGTGAGGCCGCCCTGTCGTGCTCCGGGGCGTCAGCGCTCCACACGGCCAGGGCCTTCCTTGCGGCCGGGTTCGTCACGACCCCACGCGGCTTGCGGTTCAGGACACCGTCATGACCGGGAATCGCGAGTCGTTCGCCCGCCCCCGGGTTCAGAACCCCGGCTCAGGCCGCTCGGGCGACCGGCCCGCCAGTCGGGGCCGCCTCGTCCTCGATCATGCCCACCTCGTCACTGACGGTGCGCAGCAGCGTCGACATCGGGACCTCAAGGGCGGCGCAGATCGCGGCCAGCAGTTCGCTCGACGCTTCCTTCTGGCCCCGCTCGATCTCGGAGAGGTAGCCCAACGACACGCGCGCAGTCGAGCTGACGTCGCGCAGTGTCCGGCCCTGGTCCTGCCGAAGGCGACGCAGTTCGTCGCCGATGACACGACGGAGGATCACCACGGCAGTCCCCTTCCTTCTGGTGCAACCCTACAGGCCACCCGGATCTTCGGCCCGCGACCCGTGCCCTCCAGGTCGGCGCGTCACCCAACTGGTCCGCGGGGCCGGGCGCCTGCCCGGCCGCTTGGCAGGGGTAACGCTGCGCAGACCCCGACTGTTCCCATCCCGTCTCGTTACCACCGCCAGCCTGACGACCCCACGTCAGGCGTCGGTGGCCAGCACGTCCGCCAGCAACCCGAGCGCGTTCACGACGGCCGCTCGGCGGACGGCGCCACGGTCTCCGGAAACATGGAACGACTTGGTCCGGGTCGCGGCGGCGGTTGCCAGCGCGACGACGTGGGTCCCCACCGGCGCCCCGGTTGCCGAGGTCGGCCCCGCCTCTCCAGTCGTGGACAGGGCCACGGTCGTGCCGAAGCGCGCCCGGCAGCCCTCAGCCATCTGACGAGCCACAGGCTCGCTGACCGCGCTGTGACGCACCAGATCCGCGGCATCCACTCCGAGCAGGTCGACCTTCACCGTGTCCGAGTAGGCGATCACTCCCCCCAGCACCGCCGCGGAAGAACCCGGCACGTCCGTCAGCGCGGCGAGCACAAGGCCCCCGGTGAGCGACTCCGCCACCGAGAGCGTCATCCCCCTCGTGACCATGCGCTCCACGAGGTCGGCAACGGCGATCGCCCCGAGCCACCCGGCTGGCTGCCCCGATGCGTCCGGCGGCATCACGTATGCTCCCGCAGCGCCTTCTCCGCCTTGGAGTCCCTGCGCGTCCGATAGGCCTTGTCGACGTAGTCCAGCCCGGTCACGGCGGTCAGCAGCACCGCGATGGCCATGATCGCGTTGCGGGCCCACCAGAGGACGGGCATTCCCGAGTCGATCGGCAGCAGGAACAAGGTGATGCCGACCATCTGGAAGATGGTCTTGAGCTTGCCACCTCGGCTGGCCGGGATGACCCCATGCTTGATGACGACGAACCGGATCACGGTGACACCCAGTTCGCGGAGCAGGATCAGGACGGTCACCCACCACCAGAGCTCGCCCAGCATCGACAGCCCGATGAGCGCGGCACCGATGAGCGCCTTGTCCGCCAAGGGGTCGGCGACCTTGCCGAACGTCGTGACCAGGCCCTGGCGCCGGGCGAGGGCACCATCGACCAGATCGGTCACCGAGGCCAGGATGAAGATCGCGGTCGCCGCCAGCCGGGCCGCCGGGTCGGATCCCCCGTCGTACATGAGCAGGTACCAGAACAGCGGGATCAGCAGGATGCGCAGCAGGGTGAGCATGTTCGGGACATTCCCCAGCTGCGCCCAGCCGGTGACCACACGCTCCCGCTTGGACGGGCCCGCGGTGGCAGCGCTGGCCGGGTCAGGCGTGGTCATGGCCGGCCTCCTCGGCGATCAGGTCCACCCCGTCGCTGGCCACCACCCGGGCCGTCACCATGTCCCCCACCGCCACAGCACCGCCCGCCAGAGCACCGCCGGCAGCGGTACGCGCCGTGAGGCGGACTCGCGTCGAACCGTCCTCCGGGCCCTGATGAGCGGCTCGTCCCTCGACGACGTCCACCTCGACCGACTCGACGAGGACCTCGACGAGCTCCCCGACGCGGGACTGTGCACGCTGGGCCATCAACTCGTCGACCAGGCTCGCGACCTCCCCGACACGCCGACGGATCTGCGACTCTGGCAGCTGCGCGTCGAGTCCGGCCGCCTCGGTACCGTCCTCGTCGGAGTAGCCGAACACCCCGACAGCGTCGAGCCGGGCCTCGGACAGGAACTCCATGAGCACGTCGAGGTCCTGGGCGGTCTCGCCGGGGAACCCGACGATCACGTTGCTGCGGATTCCCGCCCGCGGGGCCTGGGAGCGGATGGTACCGATCAGGTCGAGGAACGCCTGAGCTCCGCCGAACCGGCGCATCCGACGCAGCAGGCCCGGGCTGGCGTGCTGGAAGCTCAGGTCGAAGTAGTCCGCGATGGTGGCACCGCGAACCATCGCACGGACCAGGCCTGGCCGGACCTCGGCGGGCTGGAGGTAGGACACCCGCACGCGCAGGATCCCGTCCACCTCGGCCAGACCGTCCACCAGCGCCTCCAGGGCACCCGGTGCGCCCAGGTCCTTTCCGTAGGACGTCGAGTTCTCGCTGACCAGGACCAGCTCGCGCACGCCCTGCCCGGCCAGCCAGCGGGCCTCTGCGAGGACCTCCTCCGGAGGTCTCGACACGAACGACCCGCGGAATGACGGGATGGCGCAGAAGGCACACCGTCGGTCACACCCACTGGCGATCTTCAGCGATGAGACGGGGCCGCCCGAGAGCCGTCGGCGGATCCAGGGGGCACCCCGCGTCGCTCCCCCGCTGCCACCTTCTGGCCTGCCCGCAGCGGCAGGGGCGGCGTGGCCCGGGACGTGGACGTGGGTACCGGGCCGGTCGACCGGCGCCAGGGGCAGCAAGGTCCGGCGATCCCTGGGCACGTGAGCCTCCAGGTGGTCACCGGACAGCACCGAGCGCAGCCGTCCGGCGATGTCCGGATAGTCGTCGAATCCGAGGACCGCATCTGCCTCGGGCAGCTCCCGGGCGAGATCCACCCCGTAGCGCTCGGCGAGGCATCCCACCGCCACCACGGCGCGGGGCCGACCGTCGCGACCCTGCCCCGCAGCATCCAGGAGGGTCTCGACTGACTCCCGCTTGGCAGCCTCGACGAATCCGCAGGTGTTCACGAGCACCGCGTCGGCGTCGTCGGCGTCGGCCACGAGCGAGAAGCCCGACGTCGCCAGCCGCCCAGCGAGCTCCTCCGAGTCGACCTCGTTGCGGGCACATCCGAGGGTGATCAGCGCCACGCGTGGTTCGGCCACAGCCCGAGAGTAGGCCACCGGCCGGGTCAGCCGCCGTGCCGGAGCTCAGCCAGCACGGAATCGAGCTCCTCGGGCTTCACGAGGACATCGCGCGCCTTGGATCCCTCGGACGGGCCGACGACGCCGCGGCTCTCCATGAGATCCATGAGTCGCCCGGCCTTGGCGAAGCCGACCCGCAGCTTGCGCTGCAGCATCGACGTCGACCCGAACTGGGTGGTCACCACCAGCTCGATCGCCGCGACCAGCAGGTCCAGGTCGTCGCCCACCTCGTCGTCGACCTCGCGGCGGCCGCCGGACTCGACGATGACATCCTCCCGGTACTGGGCCTGCATCTGCTTCTTCACGTGCCCGACGATCGCCCGGATCTCGGACTCCGGGACGAAGGCCCCCTGGATCCGCATCGGCTTGCTGGCGCCCATCGGCAGGAACAGCCCGTCGCCCTGACCCACGAGGCTCTCGGCGCCGGTCTGGTCGAGGATGACACGTGAGTCGGTCTGGCTGGAGGTCGCGAACGCCAACCGGCTGGGCACGTTCGCCTTGATCAGGCCGGTCACCACGTCCACGCTCGGACGCTGCGTGGCCAGGACCAGGTGGATGCCCGCGGCACGCGCCAGCTGCGTGATGCGCACGATGGCGTCTTCCACGTCACGGGGTGCGACCATCATCAGGTCGGCCAGCTCGTCGACCACGACCACGAGGTAGGGGTAGGGCGAGAGCACCCGCTCGGAGCCAGCGGGGACGGTCAGCGTCCCACTGCGCACGGCGCGGTTGAAGTCGTCGATGTGCCGGAACCCGAAGTGGGCGAGGTCGTCGTAACGCGCGTCCATCTCCCGCACCACCCACTGGAGGGCCTCCGCGGCCTTCTTCGGGTTGGTGATGATGGGGGTGATCAGGTGCGGGATCCCCTCGTAGGCCGTCAGCTCCACACGCTTCGGGTCGACCAGGACCAGACGGACCTCCGCCGGGGTCGCGCGCATCATCAAGCTGGTGACGAGGGCGTTGATGCAGCTGGACTTCCCGGCGCCGGTGGCCCCGGCCACGAGCAGGTGGGGCATCTTGGCCAGGTTCGCGCACACGTAGGAGCCCTCCACGTCCTTGCCCAGCCCGACGAGCAGCGGGTGGTGGTCGGACATGGCCCCGGGCGCGCGCAGCGTGTCGCCCAGCGACACCATCTCGCGGTCGGTGTTCGGGATCTCGATCCCGATCGCGCTCTTGCCGGGGATGGGGCTGAGGATGCGTACGTCTGCCGTTGCCACGGCGTAGGCGATGTTCTTGGCCAGCGCCGTGACCCGCTCCACCTTGACGCTCTGGCCGAGCTCCACCTCGTACCGGGTGACCGTCGGGCCCCGGGTGTACCCGGTGACCTGGGCGTCGATCTCGAACTGCTGGAGCACATCGGTCAGTGACGCCACGACGCGGTCGGATGCCGAGCTGCGGGCCTTGGGTGCTGACCCCGACTTCAGCATTGTCGGAGCCGGGAGTCGGTAGTCCGGTGCCCCAGGAAGCCGCAGCTGCTCGGGCTTGGCCAGTGCAACCGTGCTGTGACTCGGATCGGTCCCCGCCACACCCGGCTCCACGGCAGCCACCAGGGAAGCCAGCTCCGGGTTGGCCGGCTGCTCGCCACCACCCACCCGACCGTCGGGCGCCGCCCCTGCGACGGGACCCTCCCCGGGGGAGACCACGTCGGCCTCGACGCCGCTCCCGGCCGCCGCCACGGCACCCGGGGCCCGGCCCGCTGTCGCCGGTGCGCCCCGGCGCGACCCGGTCTCGGCGTCGTCGGGCTGCCCGGTGCCGGGATCGGCCATGACTGCCTGGGCCCCATCGGCCGGTGCCGTGGCCACCGCGCTGACGAAGGCCTCATCCCCGTCCAGGGGGCCGTCGTAGGGTGCCGGCGCGGCCCCGCCTCGGCGACCGACACCGCGCACCAGGCCGAAGGCCCTCGCCCACAGCCCCGGACGTGCCGCCGCCTGCGGATCGACCGGGCCGGCCCGGTCAGCGGCGTCCTCGGCATGGGCCTGCGCGAGCTCAGCGTCCCGGGCATGGCCGTCGACTGCCATGTCGCCACGGTTCGCAGCCTCGTCCCGGCCATCGTGCGAGACCCTCAGCAGCAGGACGTCGCGGACACCCGCGAGCCGATCGGGCACCGCGTGCAGCGGAGTCGCAGTGACCACCAGCCCGCCGAACCCCAGGAGGGCCAGGATCAGCAGCAGTGCGAGCCAGGACCCGACCGCAGCGACCACCGGAGCGGTCACGACCCACCCCACCAGCCCGCCTGCCCCGCGGATCGCCCCGGAGCCGTCCGAGGGCGTGGGCGCCCCCGAGGCCAGGGCCCACAGCCCACACGCGGCCGCCAGGATCAACGACCAGCCGATGACCATGCGGCCCGTCACGGCGCCCTGGTCCGGGTGCCGCAGCACGCGCAGCGCCGTCCACATCAACAGCACGGGCAGCAGAACGGCGAGCTCGCCGACGGCGCCGTAGACGACCGCAGTCACCGCGCCCGTCAACCAGCCGTCCACACCGAACCATGCGACCGCGGCGACCACGACCGCGCAGGTGAACAGCAGCAGCCCGATGCCATCACGACGATGGGTGGCGTCGACCTCGCGGGCGCTGCGCCCGACTGCTCGGGCCATCCGGCCCAGCATCGCGGCGAGCAGGGTCCAGACGCGGGCCAGGAACAGCCCGACGCCGCGCCCTGCCCGGGCGACGATGCTGGGACGGTGCCGCTTCACAGGCTTGGGAGCCGTGCGCGGGACCGCACGGGTCGACGAGGGGCGCGCCGCAGTGCTGCGGGTCGCCGCGGGGCGCGAGGAGCCGCGGGTCCCCGACTGCCGGGCGCGCGGGGCGGACGTGCTGCGGCTCCGCGCGGGGGTCTTCGTGGCCATGCGGCGAGGGTACCCGTGCCTGCACCCAGCCAGGGGCGAGCGCGCGGAGCGGCCCGCCTCGTGTCGTGCCCTCAGGCCTCGACGACGACCGGGACGATCATCGGCCGGCGCCGGTGGGTCGAGCTCACCCACCGCCCTACCTGGCGTCGGACCACCTGCTCGAGGGCGTAGGCGTCCGTGCCGCCGCCAGCCAGGGCCGACTCCAGCGCGGATGTCACGCGGGGCAGGACGTCGTCGAAGACCTCACCGTCCTCGGCGAAGCCGCGGGCGTGGATCTCCGGCCCCGCGACCACCTTGCCGGTGCTGAGGTCGACTGCCACGAACACGGAGATGAACCCCTCCTCGCCCAGGATGCGCCGGTCCTTCAGCGATGCCTCGGTGATGTCGCCGACCGACGACCCGTCGACGTAGACATACCCACACGCAACGCCACCGACGATGCGGGCGCGCCCAGCCACGAGGTCGACCACCACGCCGTCCTCGGCCACGATGATCCCCTCGGCGGGGACCCCGGTCCGGGCCGCCAGGGCCGCGTTGGCCCGCAGGTGCCGGTGCTCCCCGTGCACCGGCATCACGTTGCGCGGCGCGAGCAGGTTGTAGAAGTAGAGCAGCTCCCCCGCTGCGGCGTGGCCCGACACGTGCACGAGCGCGTTGCCCTTGTGCACGACCTCGGCGCCCCACCGGCTCAGGCCGTTGATCACCCGGTTCACGGCGTTCTCGTTGCCGGGGATCAGCGACGAGGCCAGGATCACGGTGTCGCCGGGCCCCACGGATATGGGGTGGTCCCGGTTGGCGATCCTGGACAGCGCGGCCATCGGCTCGCCCTGCGATCCCGTGCACACCAGGACGACCTGGTCGTCGGGCAGGGCGGTGAGGTCGTCTGAGGACACCAGCAGCCCCGGTACCACGCGCAGGTAGCCCAGGTCACGTGCCACCCCCATGTTGCGCACCATGGACCGGCCCACGAACGCGACCCTCCGGCCGTGTGCAGCCGCAGCGTCGAGCACCTGCTGGATCCGGTGCACGTGGGAGGCGAACGAGGCGACGATGATCCGGCCCCGGGCCCGGTGGAAGACCCGGTCCAGCACGGGGGCGATGTCAGCCTCGGCTGTGACGAACCCCGGCACCTCGGCGTTCGTGGAGTCCACGAGCGCCAGGTCGATCCCCTCGTCGGCCAGTCGCGCCAACCCGCGCAGGTCGGTGATCCTGCCGTCGAGCGGCAGCTGGTCCATCTTGAAGTCGCCGGTGTGGACCACCGTCCCCGCCTGGGTGCGGATCGCCACCGCCAGGGCATCCGGGATCGAGTGGTTCACCGCGAGGAACTCGCAGTCGAACGGGCCCACCTGCTCCCGCTGGCCCTCCCGGACCTCCATCGAGTACGCAGTGATCCGATGCTCCCGGAGCTTGGCCTCCACCATCGCCAGCGTGAGCCGTGAGCCGAGCAGCGGGATGTCACCGCGCATCCGCAGCAGGAACGGGACGGCACCGATGTGGTCCTCGTGCCCGTGGGTCAGGATGATGGCCTCGACGTCACCGAGGCGCTCGGCGATGTACGAGAAGTCCGGCAGGATCAGGTCGACGCCGGGCTGGGACTCCTCGGGGAACAGCACGCCGCAGTCGACCACCAGCAGCCGGCCGTCCATCTCGAGCACCGCCATGTTGCGCCCGATCTCGCCCAGCCCTCCCAGCGCGACGATGCGCAGCGTCCCCGGCTCGAGCGGAGGGGGCAGGGGCAGGTCGTGGTGTCCCGGACCCATGTCAGAACCCCACCACGCCGGCCAGTGCCAGGTCCCGGCGCAGCACCTCGACCTGGGCTGGGGACGCATCCACCAGCGGCAGCCGGACCGGCCCCGCCGGCAGGCCGAGCTCGCGCAGCGCCGCCTTGGCCATGATCACGCCCTGGGTCCGGAACATGCCGACGTATGCCGGGATCATCGAGGCGTTCAGCGCTGTGGCCCGGGCGACGTCACCGGCCCGATGCGCCGCCATCATGTCGGCGATCCGGTCGCCCAGGACGTGGCCGACGACGGAGACGCAGCCCACAGCCCCGACGGACAGGAAGGGCAGGGTGAGAGCGTCGTCGCCGGAGTACCAGGCCAGGCCGGTCCGGGCGATCACCGCGGCGGACGTCGCCACGTCGGCCTTCGCGTCCTTGTTGGCCACGATCCGGGGGTGCTCGGCGATGCGCGCGAAGGTGTCCGCCTCGATCGCCACCCCGGTGCGCCCCGGGATGTCGTAGGTCATGACCGGGAGGTCGGTGGCGTCGGCCACCGCGAGGAAGTGCGCGACGATCCCGGGCTGCGGCGGCTTGTTGTAGTACGGGGTGACCACGAGCAGGCCGTGGGCACCGGCGTCCTGCGCCGCGCGAGCGATCTCGATCGAGTGCCGGGTGTCGTTGTTGCCCGCTCCTGCGACCACCACCGCCCGGTCACCCACGGCGTCCAGGACGACCCGCAGGCTCTCGATCTTCTCGGAATCGCGCAGCGTGGGCGACTCCCCCGTCGTGCCGTTCACGATGAGGCCGTCGTTGCCGCCCTCATCGACCAGGTGGGCGGCGAGGCGTGCCACACCGTCGAAGTCGACCCTCCCGTCCGCGGTGAACGGTGTCACCATGGCGGTGAGCATGTGGCCGAAGGGCGCCGGACTCGCTGCGTCGATGGGCATGGGCCCCACCGTACCGTGGCCGTGCGACAGCAGGTCTCAGCCGGCCCGGCGGATCAGGAAGATGGGCGTGAGCTCGTCGCCCTGGCCCATCGGGTTGTCCAGCATCACCTCGCGGGCCTCCGCCCGCGTCATCGGCAGGTTCGCGCTCATGCCGATGACCTCGACGTTGATGTTGTTGCCGTCGATCATGTACGCCGAGCATCCGAACCGGGCGGCGAGGTCCTCACACACCTGGTCGGGATCGCGCGGGGGAAGCATCGCGTACTGGTCGAACGGCGCCATCGCGTCCGGGTTGAACCCGTCGATCTCGGAGATCCGGTGCCCTGCGATCCGGTAGAAGTCGCCACGGCGGCGCAGCACGAACTTGCTCAACCCGCCGCCCACGACCGCCGCGACCATCCGCGGGTAGCCGGCCTCGTCGATCGCGACCTGCATCTTCTTCGGGTGGCTGTACCCGATGTCGCCGTTGTCGTTCTTCGTCACGTACCGGACGATGAGCCGGGCCAGCCAGGTGTCATGCACCTCGCTGATGTGGCGGACGTTCGACTGGCAGATCGAGACGAACTTCTCCGACAGGCAGATCGCCGTGTCCGGCGTGATCTGATCGGCCGCATACCGCTCGATGATGCCGGCGAGGTCCTCGCCGATGGACACCAGGTGGGTGCGGACGGGGATGCGCTCGTAGGTCTGCGCGCCGACAGTGCGGGTGGAGGTCGCGGTCACACGGGCGAGACTACTCGCGCGGGAGCGCCCGGTCAGGCGCGCACGCCGGCCGTCACGGCGCGACCCGCCCGTTGGCGACGAACGCGGCGTGCGTGAGCGGCATCAGCCGCGACCACTCCAGCTCGTAGCGCTCGGCGACCATCTCGATCTCGCGCTGCGGGAAGCTCGGGAACCGGGAGTCCTCGCTGCGCCGGCGCAGCGACAGGAAGTTCATCAGCGCCCGGGCGTTCATCGTCACGTAGGCCGAGGAGTAGATGGTCACCGGCAGCACGATCCGCGCGACCTCCCGGGCGACGCCCGCGTCGAGCATCGCCCGGTAGGCGGCGTAGGCGGCGCGGCAGGCCGTCTCGGTCTCCGCCCGCACGATCTCGTGCTGCTGGGCAGTGCCGTCGACGAAGTCGTACGACCCGGGCTTGCCGACCTGGACCAGCTTGCGCTCGGGGCCGGGCACGTAGAAGGTCGGCTCGAGCACCTTGTAGCGCCCGGACTCCTCGTTGTACGAGGCGATGCGGTGGCGGAAGTGCTCCCGCCACATGAAGATGGGCGCGCGCACGAAGAACGTCATCGACGAGTGCTCGAACGGCGAGCCGTGCCGGTCGCGCATCAGGTAGTTGATCAGCCCGGCCGACTTCGTAGGGTCAGCCTCCAGGTCGGCCAGCGACTGCTCCCCCTTGGTCGACACGCGGGCAGCCCAGATCACGTCGGCGTCGCTGGCCGCGTGCTTGACCAGCTCCACCGTGATGTCGCTGCGGAACTCGAGATCGGGCATGGGGCTCCTCCGGAGGGGTCGCGCGCTGACACGGCTCGGGCCGACACGGTACAGCCCGTCACCGTCGTCGCCGGTCCGCGCCCCCCGCGGCCCGTGCCGCGCGCCGTCGGCGGCCCCGGGGGCCGGGTGCTCACGCCGTCGGCGCGCAGGCGCTAGGTTGTGCCCACCCACCGACCCGAGGAGTCGCTGATGTGCGGATGCTTCGTGCTGGCCCTGGGGGCGTTCTTCCCCCGCCTGGCGCTGCTGCTCATGGCCCTGTTCAACAACGACATCAGCAAGGCGTTCCAGGGGTCCTGGGTGCTGCCGCTGATCGGCTGGTTCCTGCTGCCGTTCACGACGCTGGCCTACGTGCTGCTCTACACCTGGCAGGGCGGCGTCACCGGCTTCTCCTGGTTCTTCGTGGCGCTGGCGTTCCTGATCGACCTGGGCTCCTACGGAGGCGGCTACGCCCGCCGTTCCGACCTGCGCCGGTGACCGTGGGCGTGCTCCATAGCACGCCCACCCACGCCCCAGATGGCATGGGGCCAGCAGGCCACGCCCAGAGCCGGCGAGTAGGGTGGCGGTGCTTGCACAAGCCCCGCACCGTCGATGGAAGGGAAACACATGGCAATCAAGGTAGGCATCAACGGGTTCGGCCGTATCGGCCGGATGGTGTTCCGTGCTGCCGTCCAGAACCACCCCGACACGATCCAGATCGTCGGGATCAACGACCTGCTCGACCCCGAGTACCTGGCCTACATGCTCAAGTTCGACTCCGTGCATGGCCGGTTCAAGGGTGACGTCGCGGTCGATGGCACCACCCTGATCGTGAACGGCAACCCGATCCGCCTGACGGCCGAGCGCGACCCCGCGAACCTCGCGTGGGACGCCGTGGGTGCCGAGGTCGTCGTCGAGTCCACGGGCCTGTTCCTGGACAACGCCACCGCGTCGAAGCACCTCGCTGCTGGCGCCAAGAAGGTCGTCCTGTCGGCCCCGTCCAAGGACGACACCCCGATGTTCGTGTTCGGTGTGAACTCCGACTCGTACGCCGGCCAGGCGATCATCTCCAACGCGTCGTGCACCACCAACTGCCTGGCCCCGCTGGCCAAGGTCATCAACGACGCGTTCGGCATCAAGCGCGGCCTCATGACCACCGTGCACGCGGCGACGGCCACCCAGAAGACCGTTGACGGCCCGTCGATGAAGGACTGGCGCGGCGGCCGCGGCATCCTGGAGAACATCATCCCGTCCTCCACGGGTGCGGCCAAGGCTGTCGGCAAGGTGCTCCCCGCACTCAACGGCAAGCTGACCGGTATGGCGTTCCGCGTCCCGACGTCGGACGTCTCGGTGGTCGACCTCACCGTCGAGCTGGAGAACCCGGCCTCGTACGACGAGATCAAGGCTGCGGTCAAGGCCGCGTCCGAGGGCCCCCTCAAGGGCATCCTGGGCTACACCGAGGACAAGGTCGTGTCGACCGACTTCGTCGGCGAGACGCAGACCTCCGTGTTCGACGCCGAGGCCGGCATCGCGCTGGATCCGACGTTCGTCAAGCTCGTCTCGTGGTACGACAACGAGTGGGGCTACAGCAACAAGCTCGTCGAGATGATCAAGGTCGTCGGGGCGGACCTCGCCGGCTGAGCATCCGAAGCACGTGGAAGGCCGGCCCTCGGGCCGGCCTTCTGCGTTTCCCGGGGGCTGTCACCGCGGCTCGCGGCCGGTGCGATCACGGCCGTCGGCCGCCACAGCCCGGCCATCCCGCGGGACCGGTCCGCGACCGCGGTCAGAACCCCCCGTCGAACCCCCCGAAGTCCCCACCGCCGCCGAAGTCGCCCCCGAAGTCGCCGAATCCGCCGGAGTCAGCGGACCCGCCGTCCGTGCCGGATCCCGAGTCCGCACCGTCGGTCCCGCCCGCATCCCCGCCGCCGATCTCACCGTCGGGCCCTGAGGAGTCAGCCGCACCGAAGTAGTCGTAGCCCACGGGGAGGTAGAGGGCGTTGGCCAGCAGCGTCCCCATCATGATCCCGCTCATCAGGTGCATGCCGGATCCGGCGTACCAGCCCCGAGCCCACGGCCCGTACTCCGGTCCGGCGTCGTAGTAGGGCCGCTGCTGCCCGGAGGACGTCTCGACCATGCGGGCCTGGGGATCGACGCCGTCGCGCAGCCGCGCCTGGCAGGCCGCGCAGACCGGCACCTCCCGGACGGCAGCCCCTGTGGGCGCCCACGAGGCATCCGCCACGGACGGACCGTGGCGCTGGTCGAAGAAGCACGGGGGCCGGCGGGTGGGCAGGGCCCGACCCTCCTGCCGCGCGGCCAGCCTGGCCAGCGCGAAGCGGCCGTCATCCAGGGATCGGGACACCCACTGCAGGTCGTCCGGGTGCTGGGCGGCCGCAAGGGCCTCCTTGGCCCGCTCGTACGCGGCCAGGGCGTCGTCGAACTCCCGGGAGGCCTCCTCGCCGAGGTCGGCGGGGATCGGGGTCGCGGCCACCTGCTGGCCCAACTGCGTCACGTCCTCCTCAGCGACCCGGCGCACCGCCGCCCAGCGACGGGCAGCGGCCTCGGCGTCGGCACGTCGACGGGGAGGGATGGCCTGCTGCCCCGGGTTGGACGATCGGGCCAGCATGATCAGCGCGATCGCGCCGATGAGGACGAGCAGCCACATCATCATGCTCGCCACGATACCGGCGGCGACGAGCACGCGGGCCGGACCCGGTACCCCTGCGTGCCCCGATCGGGCCTACTCGGTCCCGGCCGACCGGTGGCCCGCGACCCGGGGCCGGCTGCGCCGACCCGGCGCCGGCGTGGCCCCGTCGAGGGGGGCCGGCCGGGCCACGTGCGTGTCGAGGTGCGCGATCGCGCGCCCCACGTACCACGGCAGTGGGCTGCCCTGGGCGTGGAAGCCCACGTGCCCCCCGCCCGGGGTGATGGCGCGGCGCACCGCGCCGGCCCTGGCCAGGCCGTCCCAGTCGATCTCCAGGTAGGACTGCACGGGGATCATCGGGTCGTCCGCAGCATGGATCACCAGGGTCGGGACCGTGACCGCCGGCAGGAACGGTCCGCAGGAGTTGATCGCGTAGTACTCCGCGGCGTCCCGCCACCCGTTGCGTGGGGCGGTGACGAGTGAGTCGAAGTCGACCAGGGTCGCGGTGCGCCGGATGCGCAGCCGCTCCTCGTCGGACAGGTCCACGCCAGGGTGGGTCGCGTCGAGGCGCAGGCGCCACATCATGGCCCGCTCGTAGAGCCCAGCCGTGGCCCTGTGGATGTGCTCCACCCCGCGCTGCAGGTCCACGGGGGCCGAGACCGCCACGCCCCCGCGCACCGGTAGCCCGCCCAGCGGCTCGCCGAGCAGCTTGAGCACGGCGTTGCCGCCCAGCGAGAAGCCCATCACCGCCAGGCCACCGCGTGCCAGCGGCAACCCGGCCAGCATGGCCAGCACCGCGCGCAGGTCCTCGGTGCGCCCCCCGTGGTAGAGCCCACGGCTCAGTGCCGCGGACTCGCCGGCACCGCGCAGGTCGACGCGCGCCACCGGGAAGCCGGCGCGCAGCAGCCCGCGAGCGCTGGCCCGCACGTAGGTCGAATCGGCCGTCCCGCCCAGTCCGTGGACGAGCAGGACGGCGGGGCGCAGCCGCCGGTCGGCTGGCGCGGCCAGCGGCTCGTGCAGCCGCACCACGAGCACGTCCCCGTCGGGCAGGCCGACCTGGCGGCGATCCTGGCGGCTGACGTCGTCGAGCCGGTGGTGCGGGCGCGTGACCCGGTCGGCGATCGTCTGCAGCGGGCCGGTCACCCACGGCAGCGCCGGCACGAACCGCTCGTTGACCAGGTCCATCACGGCAGCCGGAGCACCGACTTGATGGTGCGCACCACGCCGTTGGCGGTGTTCGTCGGCGCCCGGTACCGGGCCCGGTCGGCCAGCACCGGGTGGGCATTGGCCATGGCGAACGAGTAGGTCGCCTCGTCCATCATCTCGAGGTCGTTGAGGAAGTCGCCGAACACCATCGTCTGGTCCCGCGTGATCCCCAGCGTCTCCTGGATGTGGCGCAGGCCGGTGCCCTTGGTCACGTCGGCGGCCATCACGTCGAGCCAGTGCTGCCCGGACACGACGACCTGGTGGGCGCCCGCGAACCGGGCGTACGCCGGTGCCGACACGCGTTCGGAGGACTCGAAGTCGTAGATGGCCACCTTCAGCACGTCGTCGTGCACCTCGGTGAGGTCGTCGACGACGGCGAGGCGGTGGTAGTACTTGTCGACCTCGCCGAGGAACGCAGCATCGGTGCGCTCGATGTAGGCCGACGCCTTGCCGCACAGGACCGCGCCGACGTCGGCACCCCCGGCGTTCAGGTCGCGCGCCACCCGCACGAACTCACGAGCGACGGCCAGGTCGAGGCATTCCGAGCTGATCTCCGTGCCCCGGCGCATCACGTACGTCCCGTTCTCCGCGATGAAGACCACGTCGTCGGCGATGGCATCGAACCGTTCCAGCAGGTTGTAGTACTGGCGCCCCGATGCCGGGCAGAAGACGATGCCGCGAGCGTGCAACTGCTCGATCAGGGGCCAGAAGTCGTCGTGCACGGCATCGTCGTCGTCGAGCAGCGTGCCGTCCATGTCGCACGCGATCAGGCGGATGTCCGGCACGTGGTCGAGCTGGACGAGGTCACGGGGGTCGTCGACGGGCGCGGTCACAGCGCCATGCTTGCACCAGGTGCCCGCTGGTGCACAGCCGGCCTGCCCGGCCTGGGCCTGGCTGGCGCGACCGCATGGGCCTGCACCCGGCGTGGGACGCCGCTGGAACACTCTGCGCTGCCGCGGGGCCGGCTGCGGCGCACAGGCCGTCGCCGCGGTGAAGCGGGCGCCGGGCTGACCGGATACCCGGAATGTCCGATTGTCGTGCCTACACTGGGGGCACGGCCACAGGGCCATCCCGCCCTGACGGCCACCCCGCACCCACGGGCACCAACTGAAGGGACCGCACATGTCCATCTCCACCCCCGCACCGGGGATGCTCGACGACGAGCAGGCCCGGGCACTCCTGGGCACCATCGGCAAGCACTGGGGCGTGCTGCTCAGCTTCGGCGTCGTCACCGCCGGACTCGGCATCGCCATCATGGTCTGGCCCCAGATCACGGTCGGCGTCATGGCCCTGCTCCTGGGCATCTCGCTGCTCGTGACCGGCGTGTTCTCGCTGGTCGCGTCGTTCACCCAGCCCGACCAGCAGACCGCGACCCGCGTCCTGGCGGCGATCTCCGGCGTGCTGTCGATCGCCCTGGGCGTCGTCGCGTTCCGCGGCATCTCGCAGGCCACCGCCATCCTGGCCCTCATCGTCGGCATCGGCTGGCTGGTCCGGGGCACGTTCGACCTGGTCGCCGGACTGTCCGCCCCCGGGACGCCTGGTCGCGGGTGGGTGATCGCCGGCGGCGTGCTGAGCATCGTCGCCGGCCTGGCCGTGCTGCTGTGGCCCTCGATCACGCTGACCGCGCTGGCCTGGCTCGTGGGCCTGTGGCTGCTGGTCATCGGCCTGGTCCAGGTGATCAGCGCCTTCGCGCTGCGCCGCGCCGCTGCCAGCCTCCTGCCAGCGGCCTGACCGATCCCACCGCGCGGCGCCCGATCCCAGCAGGGGTCGGGCGCCGCGCGTTGTTCCGGTCATCGGTCCCCGACGTCAGAGCCGGGCACCCTGGCCGTGCAGGGTGATGGCCCGGCGCAGCGCCCACCGCGCCCGCCGGCGATCCCCGCACCAGTCGTAGGCCACGGAGAGCTCGTACCAGCCCGCCCAGTCCTGCGGCGCCGCCTCCACCCGGGACCGGACCGCCCCGAATCGCTCGCGGGCCGCGGCCCGCTCCGGTCGACCCGAGGGCCGACGGGGCAGGTCGTCCACCGGCAGGGCACCCCGCACGGCCAGCTCCTGCCCGAGCTGCTGGGTCGCCCGCCCGAACCGCCACTCCTGCCACAGGGCCCACCCCCCGACCAGCGGCAGCACCAGCACGGCAAGCCCCAGCAGGGTTGGCACGATGCCACCGGCCTCGATGAACTCCACACCCCGCCACGCGGCGAAGGCGAGGTACGCGACCAGCAGGACGGCCATCAGGGTCGCCATGCGCTTGGGCGCCATCTAGCCGTCCAGGCCCAGGAAGCCGTCGATCCCGACGGTCAGTCCGGGGGTGTGCCCGACGTGGCGCACAGCCAGCAGGACGCCCGGCATGAACGAGGCCCGGTCGAACGAGTCGTGCCGGATGGTGAGCGTCTCCCCCGGGCCGCCCAGCAGGACCTCCTGGTGGGCCAGCAGGCCCTGCAGTCGGACCGCGTGGACCCGGACGCCGTCCACCACCGCGCCGCGCGCCCCAGGCAGCTCGGAGACCGTGGCGTCAGGCATCGGGTGCTCGCCGTCCACGGACCGAGCCGCCGCCACCAGCTGCGCCGTGCGCACCGCCGTGCCGGAGGGCGCGTCGGCCTTGCGGGGGTGGTGCAGCTCGACGATCTCCACGGAGTCGAAGTGGGGCGCGGCGGCGGCCGCGAAGCGCATCATCAGCACAGCCGCGATCCCGAAGTTCGGGGCGATGACGGCACCCACCCCGGGGGCGCCCGCCAGCCAGCCGCGGACGGTCCCCAGCCGCTCGGCATCGAAACCGGTGGTCCCCACCACGGGGTGGATGCCGGCGCCGATGAGGAACTCGAGGTTGGCCATCACCGACTCGGGGTGGGTGAAGTCCACGGCGACCTGCGCCCGCGCGGCGACCAGCTCGTCGAGCTCGTCGCCGACATCCAGGCTGGCGACCAGCGCGAGGTCGGGCGCTTCGTGCACGGCGCGGACGACCTCGGACCCCATGCGCCCACGGGCGCCCAGCACAGCGACTCGGATGCTCATGGCGCCATTCTCACGCACGCCGCGCCCCGCGGTCGACGCTCAGGACAGCACGAACGACCTGTCGGGCTCGAAGGGACCGATCACGGTCAGGCAACGGGCGGCCGAGAGCAGCGCGCTGGCCTCGCCGGCCACCTCCTCGACGCTCACCGCGTCGATGCGGCCGAGCACCGCGTCGATGCTCGGCAGCTCGCCCATGGTGAGGTCGGCCTTGCCGATGCGGGTCATCCGGGACCCGGTGTCCTCCAGGCCGAGCACCACCGAGCCCTTGGACTGGCCCTTGCCCCGCTCCAGCTCCTCCGGTGAGATGCCGTTGCGGGCCACGTCGTCCAGCGCCGCGAGGGTCAGGTCGAGCACCTGGTCGACCTTGCCGGGCAGGCACCCGGCGTACGTGCCGAAGATGCCGGAGTCGGCGAACCCCGAGCTGAACGCGTACACCGAGTACGCCAGCCCACGGCGCTCGCGGATCTCCTGGAACAGCCGTGAGGACATCCCGCCACCCAGGGCGGTGGCCAGGATGCCCAGCGCGTAGCGACGATCGTCGGACCGGGCCACGCCGGGCACGCCCACCACCAGGTGGGCCTGCTCCGTGGGTCGACTGACGACCCGCACGCCGGGGAACGTGGCGACCTCGGGGCCACCGCGCCGGGCGGGCAGCGGCCTGGCCGGCCCGCCCGCGACCCCGGCGAACGCGCGCGAGACCAGGGCGACGACCGTCTCGTGATCGACCGCGCCGGCTGCGGCCACCACCATGGCGGGCGGCCGGTACCGCTGCGCGTAGAACGAGGCGATCGCGTCGCGGGACAGCGCGGCGATGGTGTCGTGGGTGCCCAGGATGGACCGGCCGAGGTCGGTGGGACCGAACATCCCGAGCATGAACTCGTCGTGGACGAGGTCGGAGGGGTCGTCATCACGCATGGCGATCTCCTCGAGGATCACGCCACGTTCTGCGTCGACATCCTCACCGCGCAGCAGCGCCGAGGTCACGATGTCGCAGATCACGTCGACGGCCAGCGGCAGGTCCCGATCGAGCACCCGCGCGTAGTAGCAGGTGTGCTCCTTGGACGTGAATGCGTTCATCTCCCCGCCGACGCCGTCGATCAGCGAGGAGATCTCGAGCGCCTCACGGCGCGCGGTCGCCTTGAACAGCAGGTGCTCGAGATAGTGCGCGGACCCCATCTGCTCCTGGGTCTCGTCACGCGATCCGACCCCGACCCAGATGCCGAACGTCGCAGAGCGAACGCCCGGCATGTGCTCGGTGATGACGCGCAGCCCGCTGGGCAGCACAGTGCGCCGGACCAGGCCGCCCTGGTCGGCACCGAGCAGGGTGACGGTGGAGCCCGGCTCCTGGTCAGCGTCGATCGACCAGGAGCCGGGCGTCACGAACGTCATGCCTGTCAGGCCCCGCCCTCGGACACGGGCGCGCCCGCCTCGGGCTGATCCTCGACCACCGGCATCAGCGACAGCTTCCCGCGGGGGTCGATCTCCTTGATCTCGACCAGGATCTTCTGGCCGACCTGGGCGACGTCCTCGACGTTGTCGATGCGCTTGCGCCCCGGGGCCAGCTTCTTGAGCTCGCTGATGTGCAGCAGCCCGTCCTTGCCCGGCAGCAGCGACACGAACGCGCCGAAGGTCGTGGTCTTGACCACGGTCCCCAGGTAGCGCTCGCCGACCTCGGGCATCTGCGGGTTGGCGATCGCGTTGATCGCGGTGCGCGCAGCCTCGGCCGACTCCCCGGTCGTGGCCCCGATGTAGATGGTGCCGTCGTCGGTGATGGTGATGTCGGCACCGGTGTCGTCCTGGATCTGGTTGATCATCTTGCCCTTGGGCCCGATGACCTCGCCGATCTTGTCGACCGGGATGGTGATCGTGATGATCCGCGGTGCCAGCGGGCTCATCTCGTCGGGCCGGTCGATCGCCTCGGCCATGACCTCGAGGATGGTCAGCCGGGCGTCCCGAGCCTGGGTCAGGGCCGCTGCCAGCACGGACGCCGGGATGCCGTCCAGCTTGGTGTCCAGCTGCAGCGCCGTCACGAAGTCCTTCGTACCCGCGACCTTGAAGTCCATGTCGCCGAAGGCATCCTCGGCGCCCAGGATGTCGGTCAGGGCCACGTACTCGGTCTGGCCGTCGACCTGGTCGGACACCAGGCCCATCGCGATGCCGGCCACGGGGGCCTTCAGCGGGACGCCGGCGTTGAGCAGCGAGAGCGTGGACGCGCACACCGAGCCCATCGAGGTCGACCCGTTCGATCCCAGGGCCTCCGACACCTGCCGGATCGCGTAGGGGAACTCCTCCTTGCTGGGCAGCACGGGCACCAGGGCCCGCTCCGCCAGCGCGCCGTGACCGATCTCGCGACGCTTGGGAGAGCCCACGCGCCCGGTCTCGCCGGTGCTGTAGGGCGGGAAGTTGTAGTTGTGCATGTAGCGCTTGCGCGTCTCCGGCGAGAGCGTGTCGAGCTGCTGCTCCATCTTGAGCATGTTCAGGGTCGAGACCCCCATGATCTGGGTCTCGCCGCGCTCGAACAGCGCCGAGCCGTGCGCCCGCGGGACGACCTCGACCTCGGCCGACAGCGGTCGGATGTCGGTGAGCCCCCGGCCGTCGATGCGGACCTTGTCGCGCAGGATCCGCTGGCGGACCAGCTTCTTGGTCACCGCGCGCAGTGCGGCGCTGACCTCGCCGTCCCGGCCTGCGAACTGCTCGGCGAGCTTGTCGGCGACCGTGGCCTTCACCTGGTCCAGCGCAGCCTCGCGCTGCTGCTTGTCAGCGATCGACAGGGCCCCGGACAGGTCCTCGGTGGCCAGCGCCGCGACCGCCTCGTAGGCATCGGGCTGGTAGTCCGGGAAGAGCGGGAACTCGGTGGTCTCCTTGGCGGCGCGTGCCGCCAGGTCGGCCTGGGCGTCGCACAGCGCGCGGATGAACACCTTCGAGGCGTCGAGGCCCTCGGCGACGACCTGCTCGGTCGGCGCCTTCGCGCCCCCGGCGACCAGCTCGATGGTGGCCTCGGTGGCCTCAGCCTCCACCATCATGATGGCCACGTCGTCGCCGACCACGCGGCCGGCCACGACCATGTCGAACACCGCCGACTCCAACTGCTGGTGGGTCGGGAAGGCCACCCACCGTCCCTGGATCAGCGCGACCCGGACGCCACCGATGGGGCCGGAGAATGGCAGGCCCGCGAGCTGGGTCGACATCGACGCGGCGTTGATCGCCACGACGTCGTAGAGGTGGGCCGGGTTGAGCGACATCACTGTGACGACGACCTGGATCTCGTTGCGCAGGCCCTTCACGAAGGACGGCCGCAGCGGGCGGTCGATCAGCCGACAGGTGAGGATCGCGTCCTCGCTGGGCCGGCCCTCACGACGGAAGAACGAGCCGGGGATGCGCCCGACGGCGTACATCCGCTCCTCGACGTCGACGGTCAGCGGGAAGAAGTCGAACTGGGACTTCGGCGACCTGCCGGCGGTCGTGGCCGACAGCAGCATGGTGTCGTCGTCCAGGTAGGCGACGGCGGAGCCGGCAGCCTGGCGGGCCAGCCGACCGGTCTCGAAGCGGATGGTGCGGGTGCCGAACGGACCGTTGTCGATCACGGCCTCGGCGAAGTGGATCTCGGGACCCTCCACGGGTGCCCTCCTCAGGTGTGATGGAGGTCCGGGCCCTGCGGTCTTGGATAGAGGTCCCCGGATCACCGATCCGGGGGCCACCACCTCAAGACCCCACGGGGTCCGGGCCTCGTTGTCCAGTGGTGCCGCGACCGCGGTCGCGGTTGCGCGCACGGTGCGCACGCGCAGGGAGCGGCACCCTGGCGGGTGCCGCTCCCGGAGGTCAGCGCCTGATGCCCAGCCGCTCGATGAGCGCGCGGTAGCGCTCGATGTCGGTCGACTGCAGGTACTTCAGCAGCCGGCGGCGCTGCCCGACGAGCAGCAGCAGGCCACGACGGCTGTGGTGGTCGTGCTTGTGGGTCTTCAGGTGCTCGGTCAGGTCGGCGATGCGCTTGCTCAGCAGCGCGACCTGGACCTCGGGGCTGCCGGTGTCGCCCTCACTCTGGGCGTACTCGGCGATGATCGACTTCTTGGTCTGGGTGTCCAGGGACATGTGCGACGTCGTATCCTCTCGGGCGCGCGAGTCACCAGCGGCCGAATGCCGAGCTGGTTCGAGTCACGGTCCACGAGGCGCCCGCCCCGTGGCCGTCAGTCATGGAGGATACCAAACCTCACCTGACCGGCTGGACAGCCCGGCCCGCGCGCCGCTCAGCCCCCCAGGACGGCCCGCGCCACACGCACGTCGTCGTGCATCTGTGCGACCAGCGGCTCGACGCCCGCGAAGCGCACCATGCCACGGATGCGCGCCACGAAGTCCACGTCCGCGATCTGGCCGTACAGGTCCAGCCCACCCGGGGCGTCGATCGCGTGGGCCTCGACCCGGCGAGGCAGGGCCCCGAACGTGGGATTGGTCCCCACCGAGACCGCGGCCGGCCACCATCGCCCCGGCTCGTCGCTGCCCCGCAACCACGCGGCGTAGACCCCGTCGCCCGGGACCGCGTACCCGGGCGGTACCGCCACGTTGGCCGTGGGGAACCCCAGCTCGCGGCCCCGGTGGTCGCCATGGACGACCTGACCACTGACCCGGTGCGGCCGGGCGAGGGCCCGGGCGGCGGCCTCGACGTCACCGCCGGCGACCATCCGCCGGATCGCGGTGGAGGAGACCTCCGTCGCGGCACCCTCACCCAGTGGGGCGAGGTCGACCACGTCGACGTCGAAGCCGAGCTCCCGGCCGAGCTCGGCCAGCAGCACGACGTCCCCGGCGGCGCGGTGGCCGAACCGGAAGTTGCGGCCGACGGCGACGGTGCGGGCGCCGAGGGCCCCGGACAGGACATCGGTGGCGAACCGCTCGGCGGACTGCGCCGCGAGCTCCGGGGTGAACGGCAGCACCAGGGTGCCGGCGATCCCGGCGCCCGCGAACAGCGACAACCGGTGCTCCAGGGTGGTCAGCAGCAGGGGCGCCACATCGGGCCGGATGACAGCCATCGGATGCGGGTCGAAGGTGACGACCACCGGAAGCAGGCCCCGCACGGTGTCGGCCACCACCCGCTCGAGCAGCACGCGGTGGCCGCGGTGGACACCGTCGAAGGCGCCGATGGTGACCGCCGCGGGAGGCAGGTCGCGCGGCACGCGCCTGCTGCCCAGCCACGTCTGCATGCGCACAGCCTGCCACGCCCGCCGGTCGGGGCCGAATCGCCTGAGCGCCCCCGAGCGGGCGGGCGCGCCTAGACTCGGCAGCCATGGCAGCAGATCCGGACGGGACCTCGCACCCCGACCTGACACCACCTCCCGTGCGCCCGCGGGCCGGGATGAGCCCGGCCCTGGTGGAGTGGCTGGGTCAGGGCTGGCAGCCAGCCGCCCCCATGCCCCATCCGGCGTCGCCCTCGGCCGCTGGTCCCGCCGCCCGTCGCCGCGAGATGCTCTCCTCCCTGTTCCCGGGCGAGCTCGTGGTCGTGCCCTCCGGGCAGATGCAGACCCGGGCCAACGACACCCAGTACCCGTTCCGGGCCGCCTCGCCCTTCGTGTGGCTCACCGCGGAGACGGTCGAGGGCGCGGTCCTGGTGATGACACCGCGACCGACCGGGGTCGGCCACGACAGCGCCCTGTACGTGCGCACCTACCACCTGCCCGGCAGCGAGGGGTACTTCACCGATCACCAGTTCGGCGCGGTGTGGGTCGGCAACGTGCCGACCCCCGACGAGACGGCCGCCGTCCTCGGGCTGCCGACCCGGGCGCTGGCCGACCTGCCCGCGGCGCTCGCTCCCTGGCGCGACCAGCGCTGCGCCGTGCTCCAGGGCGTCGACCACCTGGTGGACCCGCTGCTGCCGCACGGCACGGCCGAACGGCTGGCCCCCGCGATCGACGAGCTGCGCCTGGTCAAGGACGAGTGGGAGGTCCAGCGACTCCGGGAGGCCTGCGGGGCCACGGCGCGCGGGTTCGCCGACGTCGTCCGGGAGATCCCACGGGTGCTGGACCGGCCCCTGCGCGGTGAGCGCTGGCTGGAGGGCACGTTCTGGCGACGGGCCCGGCTGGAGGGCAACGAGGTCGGGTACACCTCGATCGTCGCCTCCGGGGCGCACGCGACGACCCTGCACTGGTGGCGCAACCATGGCCAGCTGCGCTCGGGTGACCTGCTGCTGGCGGACATGGGCGTGGAGACCGAGGCGATCCACACCGCCGACGTCACCCGCACGATGCCCCTGGACGGCACCTGGACCCCGGCGCAGCTCCGGGTCTACCGCGCCGTGCTCGAGGCACAGGAGGCCGGGATCGAGCAGGCCCGGGTCGGCAACGACTTCCTGGCGGCCGGCCGGGCAGCGCTGCATGTCCTGGCCGACCACCTGCACTCCTGGGGCCTGATCGACGTGCCCGCGGACGTGTCGTGCTCCCCAGACCCGGATCGGCCGGGGGCGGGTCGACATCGGCGGTTCACCCTGCACGGCGTGTCGCACAGCCTCGGGCTGGACGTGCACGACTGCGCCCAGGCCCGCTCAGAGGCCTACACCCACGGCCCGTTGGGGGCCAACCACGTGCTGACCGTGGAGCCGGGACTGTACTTCCAGGCCAACGACCTGACGGTTCCAGCCGAGCTGCGCGGCATCGGGGTGCGCATCGAGGACGACATCCTGGTCACGCCGCGGGGACCCGTGAACCTGTCGGCGGAGCTGCCGCGCGATCCCGACGAGCTGACGGCCTGGATGCGCCACACCCAGGCCACGCGGTCGGCGCCCTGACCCGGAGGCTGCCCGCCGGCTGCCGTCAGGGCTGGGCGAACACGGCCAGGTAGCGGGTGCCGCCCTGCGAGGTCGGGGCCACCAGGGCCAGCAGCTGCCCGTCGGGGTCGAGCAGGGCGTGCGGTTCGACGTGCTGCGCCCAGTCGGTGCCCGCCGCGGCGGGCAGGCTGCGGAACACCGACCACGCAGCCGACAGGTCGAGCGGGCGGCCGAACCTCACCGCGGCCGCCGCGGCGGCGTCGACCGACACCACGGGGAAGGCCGCACGTGCCGACTCCGAGAGGTCCATGACCGACAGCGCGCCGGCCAGCTCCTCGAGGGTCCGGGCCTCGGCGATCTCGAAGCCACCGACGCGCAGCCGGCGCAGGGCCGTCAGGTGCCCCCCCACCCCGAGGGCTGCTCCCAGGTCACGGGCCAGCGCTCGGACATACGTGCCCGACGAGCACGTGACCTCAACGTCCAGGTCGGTGGTCCCGTGCTCGGCATCGACCCGGCGCTCGACGATGTCGAAGACGCTGACCAGCACGGGCCGGGGATCCAGCTCGACTGCCTGGCCCGCCCGGACCCGGTCGTACGCGCGACGTCCGTCGACCTTGATCGCCGACACCGCCGCCGGCCGCTGCAGCAGCGGGCCGGTCAGGGCCGCGACGGCCTCGAGGAGCACGTCGACGTCGAGCCCGTCGGCCGGGGCCCCGCCGATCGGCTCGCCCTCGGCGTCATCGGTCGAGGTCGCCATGCCCAGCCGGATCGTCGCCGTGTAGTCCTTGTCATGGCCGCTGATGTGCCCCAGCAACCGGGTCGCGCGGCCGATCCCGACGACCAGCACCCCTGTGGCCATCGGGTCCAGCGTCCCCGCGTGGCCCACTCGACGGGTGCCGGCGATCCGGCGCATCCGCGCCACCACGTCATGGGAGGTCCAGCCTGCGGGCTTGTCGACGACGACGATGCCCTCCACCGCGGCGTCGGGAGTCGCCACCTCAGTCGAGGGAGCGCAGCGCGCCGGTCGCGTCGGAGTCCTGATCGGGGTGCTCGTCCGGTTCGCCGGCCACCCGGTACGGGTCGGCGTCCCCGGCGTACGTGGCGCCGGCCGATGCGGCGGCGACCGCCGCGTCGGTGGCAGCCGCGCGCGCGAGCAGGTCGTCGATGTGCCGGGCGTTGTCCGGCACCGCGTCGGCGACGAAGGCCAACGAGGGGGTGTGGCGGACTCCGGTCTGGCGCCCCACCTCGGAGCGCAGGACTCCCTTGGCCGACTCCAGGGCCGCCGCGGTCTCGGCCTTCTCCTGCTCGGTGCCCAGCACGGTGTAGAACACCGTCGCCTCCCGCAGGTCGTTGGTGACGCGGGCATCGGTGATCGTGACGAACCCGAGCCGCGGGTCCTTCACCCGCGTCTCCAGGGTCTCGGCCACGATCACCCGCACCCGGTCGGCCAGCTTGCGCACGCGCGCCTCGTGGGCTCCCATGCCGTCACCTCTCAGTCGTCCTCGCCCACGAACCGCTGCCGGGTCGCGAGCACCTCGAACTCGGGGCGCCCGGCGACGAGGCGCTCGCATGCATCGAGCACATCCCGGCACCGGGCGCGGTCGGGGGCCACCACGGCGACCCCCACCAGGGTGCGGCGGTGCAGGTCGAGGTGACCGGCCTCCGCCGCTGCCACGTCGAACCGGCGCCGGAGCTCGGCGACCAGCCCGCGCACGTGGCTGCGCTTGTCCTTCAGGCTGCGCACGTCAGGGGGGAGCAGCAGGTCCACGTCGAGGATCCCGACGAACACCGCTGCTCCCCTCCCGCCGTCAGCTGCGCGCCTTCTCCCGCATCTCGAACGTCTCGATGACGTCGTCGACCTTGATGTCGCCGAACGACCCCAGGCCGATGCCGCACTCGAACCCGTCACGGACCTCCGTGACGTCGTCCTTGAACCGACGCAGCGAGGTGATCGTGAGGTTGTCGGCGACCACCACGCCATCGCGCACGAGCCGGGCCTTGGAGTTGCGCCGGATCTCACCGGAGCGGACCAGGCAGCCCGAGATGGTGCCGAACTTGGAGCTCTTGAAGATCTCCCGGACCTCGGCGGTGCCCAGCTGCGCCTCCTCGTACTCCGGCTTGAGCATCCCCTTCAGCGCCGCCTCGATGTCGTCGATCGCGGAGTAGATGACGTTGTAGTACCGGATGTCGACGCCCTCGCGGTCGGCCAGCTCGGTCGCCTTGCCCTGGGGCCGGACGTTGAAGCCGATGATCACCGCCTTGGAGGCCGCCGCCAGCATGACGTTGGTCTCGGTGATGGCACCGACACCGCGGTCGATGATGCGCAGCGACACCTCCTCGCCGACGTCGATCTGCATGAGGGAGTCCTCGAGTGCCTCCACCGAGCCGGACACGTCGCCCTTGAGGATCAGGTTGAGCTCCTGCACCTCGCCGGTCTCCAGCTGCTTGAGGAAGTCCTCGAGCGTGCGCCGGCCGCGCCGCTTGGCCAGCTGGGCGTTGCGCTCCCGGGCCTGCCGGGTCTGGGCGATCTGCCGGGCGACCCGGTCCTCGTCCACGACCAGGAAGGTGTCGCCGGCCCCCGGGACCGAGGTGAGGCCCAGGACCTGCACCGGCCGCGCCGGCGGGGCCTCGTCGACTGTCGCACCGTGCTCGTCGAGCATGGCACGCACCCGGCCGAACGCGTCGCCGGCCACGATCGAGTCCCCGGGACGCAGCGTGCCGCGCTGCACCAGCACCGTGGCCACCGGGCCGCGGCCGCGGTCCAGGTGGGCCTCGATGGCGACACCCTGGGCGTTCTGCTTGGGGTTGGCACGCAGGTCCAGGGTCGCATCGGCGGTCAGCACGATCGCCTCGAGCAGGCCGTCGATGTTGATCCGCGACTTGGCGGACACGTCGACGAACATGGTGTCGCCGCCGTACTCCTCGGCGACCAGCCCGTACTCGGTCAGCTGGCCGCGGACCTTCACCGGGTCCGCGCCCTCCTTGTCGATCTTGTTGACGGCCACCACGATCGGCACACCGGCCGCCTGCGCGTGGTTGAGCGCCTCGACCGTCTGCGGCTTGACGCCGTCGTCGGCCGCGACGACCAGGACCGCGATGTCGGTCACCTGGGCGCCGCGGGCACGCATGGCGGTGAACGCCTCGTGACCCGGGGTGTCGATGAACGTGATCCGGCGCTCGTCGTCCGCGATGGGCACGGTCACCTGGTAGGCGCCGATGTGCTGCGTGATGCCGCCGGCCTCCCCCTCGACCACGTTGGTCGAGCGGATGGCGTCGAGCAGCTTGGTCTTGCCGTGGTCGACGTGACCCATGACGGTCACCACCGGCGGGCGGATCACCAGGTCGGACTCGTCGCCCTCGTCCTCGCCGAACTCCAGGTCGAAGCCCTCGAGCAGCTCGCGGTCCTCGTCCTCGGGCGAGACGACCTGGACGTCGAAGTCCAGCTCGGTGCCGAGCAGGCGCAGGGTGTCGTCATCCACCGACTGCGTGGCGGTGAGCATCTCCCCCAGCTTGAACATCACCGTGACGAGATCGGCCGGCGAGCAGTTGATCCGCTCGGCGAAGTCGGTCAGCGACGCGCCGCGAGGCAGCCGCACGACAGCGCCGTTCCCCCGCGGCAGCCGCACGCCGCCGATCGAGGGAGCCTGCATGTTGTCGAACTCCTGGCGCTTGGCCTTCTTCGACTTGCGCCCCCGGGTCGGACGACCACCGGGGCGGCCGAAGGCACCCGCCGTGCCGCCACGGCCACCGGGGCCACCGGGGCGCCCACCGGGACCGCCCGGGCCACCCGGACGAGCCGCACCAGGCGCTCCGCCGGGTGCCCCGGCT
>JBDHZV010000003.1:0-61754 GCA_039812125.1 Candidatus Nanopelagicales bacterium | reverse complement strand
AGCCGGTACGTGGTGCGGGACTACCTCAGCGCCGAGATCTTCACCGGACTGCCGCCAGGGGAGCCCGAGGTCCGCTTCGGCCTCCCGCTGCAGCCGCAGGGAGAGGCCATCTCATTCACCTCCGACGGTGCGGCGCTGTTGGTGGCCTCGGAGGGCTCGGGGGAGCTGATCCGGGTGGACATCCCCGGGGAGTCCGGGGGGATAGCCGACGCGCTGCCGCGCATCGCGGGGTTCGACATCAGCCGGTACGCCCGCCCGATCGCCCTGGTCGTCGGGGCTATCGTGGCGCTGGCCGTGGTCGGCCGGGCCCGGCGCCGTCGTCGGCGGCGCTAGCGGCGCCCGGCCGGGCCTGCCGGGGCCCTTGCGGTCCATGCCGGCCACAGCGGTCCGGCTCGTTCCATGCCGGCCACAGCGGTAGGGCTCGTCGGGCGCCAGCGGGCGCCGTCGCATGCCAGCGTTCCCAGCGGGGGCGTCGACGTCCGGGTAGCGGAGCGTGAGAATGCCCCCATGACGCCGGAGCAGCTGCGGGCCCACTGCCTGGCCAAGCCGGGCGCATGGCTGGACCAGCCCTGGGAGGACGACGAGGTCGTCAAGGTCGGCCCGCGCATCTTCGCGTTCCTCGGTGACGGGCAGGGCGTGGGCCTCAAGTGCGGGTCCGGCCGCGACGAGGCCGACGAGTGGCTGCACCGGTTCCCCGACGACGCGCGCATCATGGCGTACATCGGCCGATCCGGGTGGAACACCCTGCGCCTGGGTGGCGGGATCCCCGACGAGGAACTGCTCGAGGCGGTGGACGCCAGCTACGACGCGGTCGTGGCGAAGCTGCCGAGGAAGCACCGCCCGATGCAGCATCCCCACCCCGACTCGCGGTGACCACCGCGCGCCTCCCGCCCCGCGCGGGCGGCGGGCGGGGGCGGCGGAAGGGCCCGCCCCCGACGTTGGGGGCGGGCCCTTCCGGACCGTGGTCCGGGCGAACTCAGCGAGCGGGCGAACCCTGCCGCCGCGATCGGGGGTTCCGAGTCGTCGTGCCGTCGTTCAGGACTGGGCCGCGACGACGAAGTCGATGCAGCGGGTCAGGGCGGCGACGTCCGCGGGGTCCACCGACGGGAACATCGCGATGCGCAGCTGGTTGCGACCCAGCTTGCGGTACGGCTCGGTGTCCACGATCCCGTTGGCGCGCAGCACCTTGGCCACGGCCGAGGCATCCACCGAGTCGGCGAAGTCGATCGTGCCCACCACGTTGCTGCGCTTGGCGGGGTCGGTCACGTACGGGGTGGCGAACTCGCTGGCCTCAGCCCACCCGTACAGGGTGGCCGCGGACTGCGCGGTCCGAGCCGTGGTCCAGGCCAGCCCGCCCTGGGCGTTGAACCAGTCCACCTGCTCGGCCATCATCAGGATGGTCGCCAGCGCGGGGGTGTTGTAGGTCTGGTCCAGCCGGGAGTTGTCCAGCGCGACCTTCAGGTCCAGGAACGCCGGGACCCAGCGCCCGGAGGCTGCGATGGTCTCGATCCGGGCCACGGCGGCCGGGCTGAGCAGGGCGAACCAGATCCCGCCGTCGGAGGCGAAGCACTTCTGGGGCGCGAAGTAGTACACGTCGAACTGGGTGGGGTCCACGGCCAGCCCGCCGGCACCGGAGGTCGCGTCGAAGGCCATGAGAGCGCCCTCGTCGGCGCCGGACACCCGGGTCGGAGTGATCGCCACGCCGGTCGAGGTCTCGTTGTGCGGGGTGCCGTACAGGTCGATCCCGGCCTCGGCGACGAACTCGGGAGCGTCGCCCGGATCGCTGGAGATCACCGTGGGAGTCCCCAGGTGCGGTGCCTGCTTGGCGGCCTTCGCGAACTTCGAGCCGAACTCGCCGAACGTGAGGAACTGCGCCCGGTCCTGGATGAGGCCGAACGTCGCAGCGTCCCAGAACGCCGTCGACCCGCCATTGCCCAGGATCACCTCGTAGCCCTCGGGCAGCGCGAACAGCTGCGCGAGGCCGGAACGCACCCGGCCCACCTGCGACTTCACCGTCTTCTGCCGGTGGGACGTGCCCAGGATGGTCGTGGCGGCGCCGCGCAGGGCGTCCACCTGCTCGACCCGGACCTTCGACGGGCCGCAGCCGAATCGGCCGTCGGCGGGCAGGAGGTCGGCGGGGATCGTGATGGTGGCGGGGTTGGAGGTGATGCTCACCGGGGTTCCTTCAATCGGGTGTGGATGGTGGTCAGGCCGGCCGGGGCCGGTCGTAGGGCATCAGCATGTCGTCTGCCCAACCGGGGACTGCCTGCGGGGTCCTCGGATCGGGCCCGACGTAGCGCGCCGAGGGCCGCACGAGCCGACCGGTGCGCTTCTGCTCGAGGATGTGCGCGCTCCAGCCGGCCAGCCGGGCGCACGTGAACATCGAGGTGAACATGTGGGCCGGCACCTGTGCGAAGTCCAGCACGATCGCCGCCCAGAACTCGACGTTGGTCTCCAGGACGCGATCCGGCCGGCGTGCCTTCAGCTCGGCGAGCGCCGCCTGCTCAAGGGCCTCGGCGACCTCGTAGCGGGGTGCGCCCAGCTCCTTGGCAGTGCGCCGCAGGACCTTCGCCCGGGGGTCCTGCGCCCGGTAGACGCGGTGGCCGAAGCCCATCAGCCGCTCGCCGCGATCCAGCACGCCCTTCACGTAGGCCTCGGCGTCGCCGGTGCGCTCGATCTCCTCGATCATGCCCAGGACCCGGCTGGGGGCTCCGCCGTGCAGGGGACCGGACATGGCCCCGACGGCCCCGGAGATCGACGCGGCCACATCGGCGCCGGTCGAGGCGATCACGCGTGCGGTGAACGTGGAGGCGTTCATGCCGTGCTCGGCGGCCGACACGAAGTACGCGTCGACGGCCTGCACGTGCTTGGGATCGGGCTCGCCCCGCCAGCGGATCATCATCCGCTCGACGACGGTGCGGGCCTGGTCGATCTGGCGCTGGGGCACCATCGGCTGGCCGATCCCACGGGCCGCCTGGGCCACGAAGGACATCGCCATGACCGACACCCGCGCCAGCTCGTCGCGGGCGGTCGTGTCGTCGATGTCGAGCAGGGGCCGCAGCCCCCACGCGGGGGCCAGCATGGCGATCGCGGACTGCACGTCCACCCGGACGTCGCCGCTGTGCACCGGGATCGGGAACGGCTCGGCCGGGGGCAGCCCCGGGTTGAACTCGTTGTCGACCAGCAGGCCCCACACCTGCCCGTACGTGACGCGACCCACGATCTGCTCGATGTCGACACCGCGGTAGCGCAGGGCGGAGCCCTCTCGGTCGGGTTCCGCGATCTCCGTCTCGAACGCGATGACGCCTTCCAGGCCTGGGGAGAAGTCGGTCATGGGCCACTCCTAGCAGGGGAGGTAATCCGAACATTGTCCACTATCGGTGCCCGATCCCGTGCCACGGCCGAGGCTGGCAGGGTCCGGGACGGGATACTGGGGCAATGGTGGAGCCCCTGGACGTCCAGCGGATCGAGTACTTCCGGGACCCGATCTCCGGCTTCGAGGCCGACCTGGTGCCCGCTGCCCCGCTGGACCTGTTCCGCGCGTGGCTGGCCGAGGCGGTGGCTGCCGGGCTGCCCGAGCCGAACGCGGCGACCCTGGCCACCGCCGATGCCGAGGGGCGGCCGTCGGCCCGGTTGATGCTGGTCAAGGTGGTCGACCCCCGGGGCTTCTGCTTCTTCACCAACCACGGCTCGCGCAAGGGCCAGGACCTGGCGGCCAACGGCCACGCGGCGCTGCTGTTCCCGTGGCACGGCATGCACCGCCAGGTGGCCGTGCGGGGCCGGGCGGTCCGGTTGGCGCGGCAGGAGTCGGACGCCTACTTCGCGATGCGGCCGCGCGGCGCCCAGATCGGGGCCTGGGCCAGCCGGCAGAGCCAGCCGGTCGAGCGAGGGGTGCTCGAGCAGCGGGTGGCCGACCTGCAGGCCCGGTTCGCCGAGGACGAGCCGATCCCGCTCCCGGAGTTCTGGGGCGGCTACGTCCTGGTCCCCGAGGTCGTCGAGTTCTGGGTCGGGCGCCTGTCCCGGCTGCACGACCGGGTGGAGTACCGCCGCATCGGCCCGGGCGGGATCGACGATGGCGCGGCCTGGGAGCGCCGGCGGCTCTCCCCCTGACGTTGGTCACATCCGGCGCAGCAGCTCGGCCTTCTTGGCCTCGAACTCGGCAGTGGTGATGGCCCCCTGCGCGTGCAGCTGCGCGAGCTGCGCGATGAGCGCGGGGATGTCGTCGTCCCGGCCGTCGGCGGAGGCTGCGGCGGCCGCGGCCACCGGGGCCTCGCGCACCGCCTGGGCGATGTAGCGGGCGTCCGCCTGCTCCAGGGTGATCTTCTGGTCGAGCATCGCCCGGCGGAACTCCGCCGGCCGGCGCATCACCCGGTAGTGCAGGTTGCCCTCGTCGGCGGCGGTCAGCACCCGCAGCGAGCCGTAGTCCAGCCAGCGGCCGAGCAGGTCCTGCTCGAGGGTGACGTCGTTGATCTTCTCCAGCCCTGCGCCGCCGGCACGCTTGCGCAGGATGCCCTCGACCTTCATCACCTTCTGGTTGGTCACGATGTAGTCCTGCGACCACCAGATCACGAACGAGCGCAGCAGCAGGGCGATGCCGACGACCAGCGCGCCGAGGCCGCCCCACAGCATGATCGTGCCCAGCCAGCTGGCCGATACGAACAGGTTGCCGGTCATCGCCACCAGCCCGAGCACGGTCAGCAGCGTGCCGGTGAGGCTGGCCAGCAGCGGGGCGATCCAGTGCTTCTTCGTGCGGTACACGATCTGCTCGCCGGTCGCCATCAGCGACTCGATGTACCCCATGGCCCTCTCCGTCCCGGCCCCGCCCGGCGCCTCACGCGCAGGGTATCGCCCAGCCACCGGGCCTGGGCGGGACCTGTGGGGCCGCCGCGCCCACCTGTCGGGCGACGCCGGTGACAGGATGGGGCCGTGGGTGACGGCGTGCTGGCGATCGAGGGCCTGGCGAAGTCGTTCGGGACGCTGCGGGTGCTCGACGACGTCTCGTTCGCGGTGCGTCCCGGCCGGATCCTGGGCTTCCTGGGCCGAAACGGGGCCGGCAAGACCACGACGATGCGCTGCATCTTCGGACTGCTGGCCCCGGACGCGGGGTCGATCACCTATGAGGGCGCCCGGCTCACCGCGGCACGGCGCCGCGGCTTCGGCTACATGCCCGAGGAGCGGGGCCTCTACCCGAAGATGGCCGTGCTGCCCCAGCTGGTGCACTTCGCGCGGCTTGCCGGCATGGGCGCCCGGGAGGCCCAGGCGGGGTCCATGCGGTGGCTGGAGCGGATGGGCCTGGCCGAGCGGTCGCGATCCCGGCTCGAGCAGCTCTCGCACGGCAACCAGCAGCGGGTCCAGCTGGCGGCGGCGCTGGTCCACCGACCCGGCGTGCTGGTTCTCGACGAGCCCTTCTCCGGGCTGGATCCCGTCGGCGTGGCCGAGATGGGGGCGGTGCTGCGGGAGGCCGCGGGGCAGGGTGCCACGATCCTGTTCTCGTCCCACCAGCTGGACCTGGTCGAGGAGCTGTGCGTCGACGTGGCGATCATCCACGACGGCCGGGTGGTCGAGCACGGCGACCTCGACCGGATCCGCGCCGCCGCCGAGCACCGGCGTGCCGACGTGTGGGTCGACGGGCGACCCTGGATCCCCGAGGGCATGGGTGCCGTGCCGGTCGGCGGTGAGCATCCGCACGTGATCCTGCCCGCCACCGTCACCGTCGACCAGCTGCTCGAGGCGGCCCGGGCCGCGGGATCGATCACCTCGTTCCGGTACGAGCCGCCCCGCCTGAGCGACCTGTTCCAGCAGGCCGTCGAACTGGAGCCCGCGCTCGAGGGGGGGCCACGCCCGTGACCAGCGGGACACTGCTCATCGCCCGGCGCGAGTTCGTCGAACGAGGGCGCAGCCGGGTGTTCCTCGGGGTCATGATCGCGATGTCCGTGCTCATCCTGGGCGGGCTGTTCCTGATCGACCAGCTGGGGGGCCGGGCCAGCGCGGCGGACGTCGTCGTCGCCGGTGGTCCCCCGGGGGTGGCCGAGGCGGCCGACGGGCTGGCCGCCGCGGCCGGCACCGACGTCCGGGTGCGCACGGTGGGCAGCGCCGACGCGGCCCGCGCGGAGGTGCTGGACGGCACCGCGGACGCTGCCCTCGTCGACGGCACGACCATCCTGGCCGTGGGGCCACCCAGCCCGGTGCTCGAGTCCGTGCTCCGGGCTGCGGCGGCCACGGGCGCCCGGGTGCAGCTCGCGCAGCAGCTGGGCCTGGCCGGTGACGAGCTGCAGCAGCTGCTCGACCCGGTCTCGATCACCGTCCTCGACGTCAACCCCGCGGGACCGCCCGACGAGGCCTCCGACGCCCGCGGCGTGGCGGCCTTCGTCTCGGTGCTCGTGCTGTTCATGTCGCTGCTGATATTCGGTCAGTTCGTGGGCATGGGCGTCGTGGAGGAGAAGCAGACCCGGGTCGCCGAGGTGGTGCTGGCACGGGTGTCGACCGCCTCGCTGCTGGTCGGCAAGGTGCTGGGCATCGGGGCACTCGGACTGGTCCAGCTGATGGTCCTGGGGGCCACCACGCTGGTCGGGCTGCGGCTGTTCCCGCCCGCGGTGGCCGGGCTGGACGTGCGCAGCCTCGGTGCGGTGGCCGTCGTGTGGATGGTGCTCTGGTTCGTCCTCGGGTACCTGATGTACAGCTTCATCTACGCAACGCTGGGCGCGACTGTGTCGCGATCGGAGGACCTGCAGTCCCTGGCCTACGTGCCGACCCTGCTGCTGATCCCTGCCTACCTGGTGGTGGCGCTGAGCCTCGGGGGCACGCCGCCGCCCTGGCTGGTGCCCATGTCGATGGTGCCGTTCTGGGCCCCGTTGATCATGCCGTTCCGGATGGTCACCGGCACGGCCGCCGCCTGGCAGGTCCTGGTCGCCATCGTCGGCTCCCTGGCCCTCATCGTCCTGCTGGTGTGGATCGGCGCCCGGGTGTACCGCGGGGCCGCGCTGCGCACCGGGGGCCGGGTGCCGCTGCGCGACGCCTGGCGCGCCGGCTGACGGGGCCGGCTGGCCGCGGGCTCAGCGCGCCAGTCGCTCGGCCAGCCAGGCCAGCGCAAGGGGGTAGCGGTGCTCGATGCCGCTGTGGCTGCCCTCGAACAGCTCGAAGTGGATCCGCTCGTCGGGCACGCCGGCCCGGCCCAGCTGCTCGCGGAACGCCTCGGCGCCCAGGTCGAGCCAGTAGTCGTCGGAGGTCCCGGCATCGATCCAGACGGCCCGCAGCGAGCGCAGTGCCCCGACGTGGCCGGGGGCCATCCGGACCGGGTCGACGTCCAGCCACCGCTGCCATACCTCGGGCAGCAGCACGCCGGTCCGGGGGTCGAACGGCAGCCGCGGCGTGCCGTCCGGATCGGCCGAGTAGCACGCGGCAACGCCGTACAGGCCGAGCAGCACCCCGTCGGCCGGGTCGGTGAAGGCGGTGCGGGACCGGAAGTCGGCCCACCATGCCGCGGGGTCGGCGCCGAAGCGACGCAGCGCCCGGACGGCCGCCCCGAACTCCGGGACGTAGCACAGCTCGTGCAGCGCGTCCCCGGCGTGGGTGGCCAGGGCCGAGAACAGGTCCGGCCGCAGCATGGGGGTGATCATCGCCCCGTAGCCGCCGCTGGACTTGCCGGCGATCGCGCGGGACTCCCGGTCGGCGATGGTGCGCCACCGCCGGTCCACGAATCCGACCACGTCCTGGCACAGGTAGGTGTGGTACCGCCCGGTGCCGGGGGAGTCGACGTACTGCGAGCCGCCGTATGCGGTCCAGGCGTCGACCAGGACGACGATGCACGGCGGGGCCCCACCGGCGAACACGGCGTCGGCGGCCTCCGGGAAGGTCGGGCGGAACGGCTGGCGGTTGCCCCACATGGTGACCTGGCCGGTGTAGCCCTGCAGCACGTAGACGGTCGGGTACCGCCGCAGCGGCTCGTCGTCGTACCCGGGCGGCAGGTAGACCCACAGGGGGCGCTCGTGCGGGTCCCCGAGGGGGTTGCCGCGCAGCGCCGGGGAGTCCAGCACGACCTGCTCGAGGCGTCCGGCGAGGGGGGATGACCAGGGCAGCACGGCTGCGATGCTAGTCCGGGGCTGCGGTCAGGCCAGTCACGGACACTTCAGGCCGCGCGCGGTCAGCCCGCCGTCGCCTCGGTGACCTTGCCGTCCACGACAGTGACGTTGACCCGGGTGGGGATGTAGTCCGACGTCACGGCCCTGGCCTCACCGTCCTCGGACACCACCCGGAACGCGTGCCCCGCGCCCTGCGCCGCCGCCTGGGCATCGGCGGTGGACATCCCGACCAGCGTCGCGGCGAAGGTGGTGGTGGCCTTGAGGTCGGCGTCCTCGCTGGCTGCCTGGGACTTCTCCACGTCCCCGGAGGTGTTCGGCGCGTATGCCAGCACCTGCTTGTCGGCGGCCATGAGCAGCAGCTGGCCGTCCTGCACCGCGAACGAGGTGACGGTTGCCAGGGCGTCGAAGTAGGCCTGCTCGGCCTGCATCGCCTCGGCGGTCCCGGCCATCTTGGTGCTCGCCACCGGCCCGAGGTGCAGGGCGCTGCCGTCGACAGAGTAGGAGGCCGAGTACGTGTTGACCGGGGCCCTGCCCGCCATGGCGTCGTCGGCGAAGGCAGCCGTGATGCCCAGGGAGGCAATGTCCTCGGTGGAGCCGAGCGTGGCGTCGCTCAGCGACCACGAGGTCCCCGCCAGGGGGTCGGCCACGTCGGTGGCCGTCGCGCTGTCCTGCGGCACCCCGGTCGTGGTGTAGTCCGCGCAGGCCGACAGCAGCCCGAGGACGAGGCCGAGGGCGAGGAAGCGAGCCGGAGCCCTCATGGGAGCCTCCTGGGGTTGCGGGCGGCGGCCGCCGCCGGGTGTGGGCGGCACCATACTGCCGTGCCCCGGGCTGGTTGCCCAGCAGGCGGCCCCGACGCCCCGGGCGTCGGCGGATCAGCCCTGCAGCCAGGCCCGAAGCAGGGCCGTGACCAGGACGTCCGGGTCCTGCTTGGCCGCTCGTGCCGCATCCCGCAGCTGCTTGCGCAGATCCTTGGGGACCTTCACATCCAGCGGGACCAGCTTCTCCTTGGGCTTCTCCCGCCCGGAGCCGCGGCGCCGTCCCGACGCGGCCCGGGCGGCCGCGCGCAGGCTGTCGCTGGTGGTGCCCCCCAACGGCCCGGACAGCCGGTGCCCGGTACCCGGTGCGGTGCCCCGCGCGGGTGCCGGCGACGCCTCCGGGGAGGTCGCCGGGGCAGGCACGGTCGCGACGGCCTCGCCGGTGGCAGCCGCGGCGCTGGTGGCCAGGCGCAGCGCCCCGGGCGCGTGGCCGGGCGCCGCCGGGTGGATGTGCGCGTCCGGCGCCTTGCGCAGGGCGGGTCGGGGGGCGGGCGTGCTCACGACAGGGCCTCCTCGATGCTCGTGGCGAGCTCGGTGAACAAGCGGGACATCTCCTGCCCGCCGGGGGTCCGCAGCGCCGTGATCGGCGCTGCGGCGCCCTGGGCGGCGGCCACCGCGGTGCGATCCGGGATCGGCGGGGACAGCACCAGGTCCGGGTAGGCCCGGCGCAGCTCGTCCACCCGGTAGGCGTGCTCGGCGCTGCGCCGGATCCGGTTGACCACGATGCCGGCCGGGCGCAGGCCCAGGTTGGTGGCGTCGCGCGCGATGTCGACAGCCTCCAGGGCCTGCTCGGCTCCCTGCAGGGCGAAGTAGGAGGGCTCCGTGACGATCAGTGCCGCGGACGCGGCCGCGAGGGCGTTGCGGGTGAGCTCGCCCAGCGAGGGCGGGCAGTCGATCAGGACCGTGTGGTACCGGTCGAGCGCCCCGGCCAGCGTCATCCGCAGGCGCAGCACCGACTGGGGGCCCTCGGCGTGGGCCCGGTGCTCCAGGGCGCGCTCGCCGGCGATCAGGTCGATGCCCGGCCCCCAGCCGCTGGCCACGATCGCGTCAGCGGCGATCCCGGTCCGGCCGTCCGCCAGGACGTCGTTGGTGGTGAACTCGTAGGGCTGCGGGTCGAGCCCGGAGGTGGCGTTGGCCTGGGGGTCCAGGTCGATGACGAGGGTGCGGTGCCCCGCGGACCAGGCCGCGGCCGCCAGCCCGAGGCACACGGAGGTCTTGCCGACGCCGCCCTTCAACGAGATGACCGCCAGCATCGCCACGTCGGTCATCCTGCCACGCCGAGGCGGCCGGGCCGTGCCGACCGCGCCGGCCCCCCGGGTGGCTCAGCGCACAGCCGCGAACCGACGCAGCGCCTCGGCGCGCTCCTCGGCGTGGTCGACGATCCGGTCGGGGTAGTCGCCGCGGCGTCGGGCCGGATGGCGCCACGGCTCGTGGGCCGCGGCACCGGGCAGGTCGCGCAGCTCCGGGACGTGGCGTCGCACGTAGTCACCCTCAGGGTCGAAGCGCAGCCCCTGGGTCACCGGGTTGAACACCCGGATGTAGGGCGCGGCGTCCGTGCCACAGCCCGCCACCCACTGCCAGCCGTGGGCGTTGGAGGCCACGTCGCCGTCCACCAGCCAGCGCATGAACTCCGCCGCCCCGCGCCGCCACGGCAGGTGCAGGTCCTTGACGAGGAACGACGCGACCACCATCCGCACCCGGTTGTGCATCCAGCCCTCGGCGCGCAACTGCCGCATGCCGGCGTCCACGAACGGGTAGCCGGTGCGGCCGTGCGCCCAGGCGGCGAACGCCTGCTCGGCCTCGGGGCCCTCGTCGTGCTGCATCGCCGCGAACGTCGGGTCGAGGGTGGCCCACTCGGTCTCGGGGTGGCGGTGCAGCACGTCGGCGTAGAACTCCCGCCAGGCCAGCTCGGTGCGGAACCGCACGTGCGCCCGGGAGGTGCCCAGCCCTGCGAGCAGCGTCCGGGGGTGGACCTCCCCCCACCTCAGGTGGACCGACAGCCGGCTGGTCCCGGGGCGGTCCGGGCGGTCCCGGTCGGTGTCGTACTGGGCCAGCGGCCCGTCCGCGAACGCCCGCCAGGCGGCCAGCGCCGCCCGCTCCCCGGCCGGCGGCAGCAGCAGCCCGGCGGGCAGCTGCACCGGGGGAGGGGACTGCGCGCCGCTCACAGCGAGGATGCGGGGCCGGGGCCCGGGCGGGACCGGGGGAGGCCACCCGACGGCCTCCCAGGCGCGGTGGAACGGGGTGAAGACCCGGTAGGGGGTCCGGTCGGGCTTGAGCACCGTGCCCGGGGGCACGGCGTAGTGGCTGCCGGAGGCCACCAGCCGGGACCCGGAGCCGACCAGCGCCGCGGCCACGGCCGCATCGCGCCCGCGCACCCGGGGGGCATGGTCGGCGCTGACGTGCACGCTGAGCGGGCCGAGCTCGCCGGCCAGGGCGGGCAGCACGGCCACGGGGTCTCCGACGCGCACGTGCAGGCCGCCGAGGTCCTCGGCCAGGGCGCGCAGCGAGGCCGTGAGGTGGGCGCGCGCCGGCTCGCCCCACTCCTGCCATTCGACCGGGTCGATCACGAAGAGGGGCAGCAGCGGCCCGCCCCGGGACTGGGCGATCGCGGCCCGCAGCGCCGGGTGGTCATGGGTGCGCAGGTCGCGTCGGAACCACATCACCGGCTGCACGAGGCCCGACCCTAGGACGGCCAGACAAGGCTCGCCACAGCACACGAGCCGGACAGCGCGTCCGTTCTGCCGGTCATCGGCGACAATGGGCTCGTGAGCGAGCTGATCGACACCACCGAGATGTACCTGCGCACCATCTTCGAGCTGACCGAGGAGGGGGTCCTGCCCATGCGGGCGCGGATCGCCGAGCGGCTCAGCCAGAGCGGGCCGACGGTGTCGCAGACCGTCGCCCGGATGCAGCGCGACGGGCTGGTGGAGATCGACCAGGGTGATCGGCACCTGGTGCTCACAGCCGCCGGATCGGAGCTGGCCACCCGAGTGATGCGCAAGCACCGGCTCGCCGAGTGCCTGCTCGTGCAGGTGATCGGGCTGCCCTGGGAGGAGGTCCACACCGAGGCCTGTCGCTGGGAGCACGTCATGAGCGAGGCCGTGGAGCGTCGGCTGCTCGACCTGCTGTCCCATCCGACGGTGTCCCCGTTCGGCAACCCCATCCCCGGCCTGGTCGAGCTGGACCCCAGTGCCCCGGAGGTGGCGGCATCGCACGGGGGCCAGACGTTGGCCTCGGTGGCCGTGGACGAGCCGGCTCGGGTCACGATCGAGCGGATCGCCGAGGTGCTGCAGGCCGACGAGGCGACGATGGCCGCGCTCAAGGGCGCCGGGGCTGTGCCCGGCGGCCAGGTCGACGTGGTCCGCAGCTCCGGCCGGGTCCGCGTCGGGCAGGCTCCCGAGGCCGTTGTCCTGACGAATGCGGCGGCCTCCCAGGTGGTCGTCGCCCCCTGACCGGACGCCCCGCCGGTTCGCAGCGGGTACCCTATGGGGTACCGAGGAACTGGAGGGTGTCGTGGCCATCGACGAGTCGTGCCGCAAGGACGTCGTGAACCGCCTGCGCCGGATCCAGGGCCAGGTGGCGGGGATCGTCACCATGATCGAGGAGGGCCGGGACTGCTCGGACGTCATGGTCCAGGTCGCGGCGGTGGCCCGGGCGGTCGACCGTGCTGGATTCAAGATCATCTCGGCGGAGCTGCAGGCATGCGCCCAGGCCACCCAGAAGGGGGAGACCCCGCCGCTGTCCTCGGAGCAGCTCGAGAAGCTGTTCCTCACCCTGGCGTAGCCAGCGGCGGGCCGGTTGGCCAGCCCCGCAGGCGGTGCGGGTGGGCGCCGCGATGGCCACTGCGGCGCGCGGAATCGGATGAGGCTGTCGCTCTTGCAGTGCGTTCAGCGATGTGGGAACGATCATCAGTCCGTGAATGTGATCCGAATCTCACGCTCGCTGACCCCTGACATGTCCGGTTGTGATCGGAATCGCCCGATGGAGTGAGTTTCCCTATGAGGTGGATCACACTCGGACTCGTTGTGGGGTTACTGGCGGGTTCGCTACTGTAAACGCGTTCCACCAACGAGGTGGAATGGGGCGGACGGCGCCGAATCCCGTCCTCGTCTCGCCTCCCGCGCCTGGCCCACCGGCCAGCAACGCATCGATGGACGGGAGCGGGGGACCCACTTGTGGTCCCACCGCCGAAGGGCGTGGGTCCTTGGGGTGAAGCCGCGACAGCGGCCGGGTGCTCCCCACCCGAACCCGACAGCTCACCTCGCAGGCGCTGGAGGAGACCCCATGGCATTGCTCACCCGTGCCCGCGGCCTCGTGCTCGCGGGCGTGACGGCCGCCGCCGTCGCCCTGCCCCTCGCCCCGGCCGCCTCGGCCGTCCCGCTGTCCGGCGTCAGCGCCAGTGGCAGCGTGGCCGCCGCCTCCAGCGTCGCCGCAGCCACGACGACCTCGGTGGCCTCGGCTGACCGGGTCGCCAAGACCTCCCGCGGGGCCAAGTTCGCCGCCCGCGCCCGCAAGGTGCTCGCGCGCGGCTACTCGCTGCGGGGTGTGCCCTACCGCTACGGGGGCTCGACCCCGCGTGGCTTCGACTGCTCCGGCTTCACCTCCTACGTCTACCGCAAGGTCGGCGTGAAGCTGCCCCGTCGCGCCTCGCTGCAGGCCCGGTACGCCAAGAAGATCTCGCGCTCCAAGGCCAAGCGTGGCGACCTGGTGTTCTTCCGCTCCGGTGGCCGCGTGTACCACGTCGGCATCTACGCGGGGAAGAACAAGGTCCTGCACGCGCCGCGCCCCGGCCGCCGGGTCGGCGTGGAGCGGATCTGGACCCGCAACGTCACCTTCGGTCGGGTGCTCTGACCCTCCAGCGCTCGCAGGTCCCCCGGGGATGGGGACTCCCACGGGCCCGGTGCTCGCCCACGCGGCGGTACCGGGCCCGCGCGCGTGGCTACTCGGGGATCTCCGCCATCAGGTCGGCCATCTCCTCCAGGTAGGCCGCCACCAGGTTCGCCGTGTCGGGCACGACGTGCGCGTCGGTCTTGAAGCCCACCCGGATCTGGCCGTTGTAGCTGATGATCGAGACGCCGATCGCCTGCCGGGCGGCTCCCGGGACCCAGCCGAGCAGGCCGACGAGCTCCTCGCCGGCGAAGTACCGGCTGCCCAGGGGGCCCGGGACGTTGGTGGTCACCCCGATCGCCTTGTTGCTGAAGAACTCGATGAGCAGCCGTGAGGCCAGTCCGCTGATCGCGCCCATGGCCCCGATCGCGTGCGAGAGCCCGAACGTCAGCAGGGGCTCGGGACCGGCCTTGACGACGTCCATGCGCTCCTTGGCCGCGGCCAGCCGCGCGCGGGGCGTCGGCTCGGCCAGCGGCAGCTCCACGGCGACCAGCGCGAACTTGTTGCCCAGGTGTGGGGGCAGCGGCTGGTCCGGGGGCCGCAGGTTCACCGGGATCATCGTGACCACGTCCTGGGGAACCTCGCCGCGACCGAGCTGGTAGCGGCGCAGCGCGCCTGAGACCGCGGCCAGCATCACGTCGTTGACCGTGGCTCCGTGCGCCCGGGCCACCCGCTTGACCTCCTGCAGGTCCAGGGCGGGAGCCCAGTCGGCGCGCTTGACCCGCCCGGGCACGCCGAAGAACAGCACGTCCGGAGGTGTCCCGACGACGAGCTTGTCGACCGCGTCGGCGGTGCCCAGGGCGGTGTCCGCCACGCGTCCGGCCAGGCCGGCGACCCGCTCGGCCCCGAGCGTGCGCAGCACGCCGGCGGCCCTCGAGGTGAGGGCGACCCCGGCGGCCAGGGGCAGGGTGGCCAGGCGTACCACCGAGTGCCCGATGCGGTCGGTGAGCGCGCGAGCATCCCGCTGCAGCGGGGTCCGCTCCGAGCGGACCGGTGGACCGACCGGCAGGGCCCAGCCCTCGCCGCCCCCGGCCATGGGGCCGGTCGTGCGCGGGGGCTCGTCGGGCTCGTCGGTGGTCAGCTCGATCAGGACCCGGGCCAGGGCCGTGCCGTCTGCGATCGCGTGGTGGAAGCGCATCACCAGCGCCCCGAAGCCGATGCCCTGGACGATGTGCGCCTGCCACAAGGGGCGGTCCCGGGGCAGCGCGATGGCCATCTGCTCCTCGAGGAACTCCTGCAGCTCCACGCGCCCCCCGGCACCGCCGAGGTCGTGGACGTGCACGTGTCGGGCCATCGCGAAGAGCTCGTCGTCGACCCAGTGATCGAGGCCGAGCATGGTGTCCGAGCTCTCCGGGCGCCAGGTGAAGATCGGGTACCGGTCGACCAGTCGCTCACCGAGCACCCGGACCACTGCGTCGGGGTCAAGGGGGTGGTCGAACCACAGCACGGACTCGATGACCATCAGGTTCTCGGGGGTGTCCATGTTCAGCCACAGCGCGTCGTTCGGGGACAGCGCACCGCGGACAGCCATGGCCCCATAGTGCCCCGCAGCGCGGGTCGACGGGTCGGTGGGCGCCGGGACCCCCTCGACTGCGCCGCACCCAGGCCTGGTTGCCGGGACGTGGGACGTGCGGTAGATTAGTTGAAGATTCAAGCTATTGGAGGACTGACATGGGCATTGGGGCTGACATGGGCATCCACCCGTACGCCCAGCACGTGCACGACGCACGCCGGGCCGCGGCGCCGCGGCCCTGGCAGCCCGCGGACGGGGCCCTGCCCGCGCTGTACGTCAGCCATGGCGCGCCCCCGCTGTTCGAGGATGCCGACTGGATGGCCCGCCTGTTGGCCTGGGCCCGCGGCCTGCCCCGGCCCCGGGGGATCCTGATCGTGTCGGCACACTGGGAGAGCGCGCCGCTGACCCTGTCGGCCAGCGCGGCCGGCACCCCGCTGGTCTACGACTTCGCGGGGTTCGACCCGGTGTACTACCGGTTCCGGTACCCGACGCCCGATGCCGGCGACCTCGCGCGCCGGGTCGCCGCGGTGGTCCCGGACGGCACTGCCCTGCACCAGCACACCGGGCGCGGCCTGGATCACGGGGCCTGGGTCCCCCTGATGGCCATGTACCCGGAGGCGGACATCCCGGTGCTCCAGCTGAGCATCCCCACCACGTACAGCCGCGACCTGCTCGCCCTCGGGGCCCAGCTGCGGCCGCTGCGGGAGCAGGGGATCCTGGTGATCGGCTCGGGCTTCATGACCCACGGCCTGCCGTTCCTGGACTGGTCTCGGCCCGATGTCGTCCCGGGGTGGTCCCGCGAGTTCGACCAGTGGGCAGCGCAGGCCCTGGCCGCCGGTGACCTCGACGAGCTGGCGGCCTTCCGTGACCGGGCCCCAGGCATGCCCTACGCGCACCCGACCGTGGAGCACTTCGTCCCGCTGTTCGTCGCCCTGGGCGCCGCCGCCGACCCGGCCGCCCCGGTCGCGACGGCCATCGACGGCTGGATGTACGGGCTCTCCCGCCGGTCGCTGCAGGTGACCTGACCTGCTCCGGACCGACGCGGCTGCGTCGGGGCCGCGTCCGGACCGACGCAGCCGTGGCCGTGCCAGGGGCGGGTCAGCTCGGCGGCGGGGTCCTGCCGGTCAGCAGCGCCTCGGCCTGGGCGACCCCGATCCGCCCCGCGGCCAGGTCGTCGAGGACCTGCTCGGTGGGAGCGCCGGCGGCCGGCGCGCCCACGGCCGGCGCTCCCGGCTGGCTCGCGGTGACCGCGGCGGCCTCGGGCAGTGGGTCCGACAGCCCCAGCCGGTCGAGGAGCTCACCGAGCCGGGCCCGAGCTGTCGGGTAGGACACCGCCAGGTGGGCCTGGACGTCGCGGATGTTGCCGCGACTGCGCAGGAACACCTCCAGCAGCTCCGAGTCGCCGGCGTCGAGCCGGCAGTACCGGCACGTGTCGAAGTGCCCGGACAGCTCCGTGCCGCACTCGGGGCAGCCGAGCCGCAGCGTGATCAGCGAGTCCGAGCACACCGGGCACGTCGTCGGGGCTCGACGGGTCCTCACGGAACGGCGACGACGAGCGAGCCGAGGCGGGAGGTGACCGCGAGCCGGCCGGTGCCCGCGCCGACGAGGACCGGCGGGTTGCCGGCCGACGAGGCCTTGACCGAGGTGCCGTCCGGCATCCGGATGGAGGCGACGCCGAGGGTCGCGTCCGCGGTGATCGCCACGTCCGAGCCCGGCTGCACCGTGACGCGGGAGGACCCGAGGTCGGTGGTGATCGAGCAGTCGCCGTGGAACTGCCAGTCGACGTCGGCGCTGCCGCTGGCGACGGACAGGGCCAGCTGCCCGACGCCGTCGCGGACCTTGGCCGAGCCCGCCTCGATGCCGACGGAGGCCCCGGCGCGCACCCCGGACAGCTCCAGGGAGCCGGCGACGTTGAGGATCTCCAGCGGCAGGTCGGGGTTGACCCGGACCCGCAGGGTGGAGCCGGCCTTGTTGACCTGGCCGAGCCAGGTGGCGAAGGCCGAGCGGGGGACCTCGGCCTGGTACTCGCCCTGGCTGAGGTCGGAGTGGATCGTCAGGGTGTCCCCGGTGTGGGACACGCGATGCGGCCCGTCGGCCACAGCCGTGTCGACCGTGGGGTCTGCCACGACGATCAGGCGCACCGCGCTGGCGCGGACGCTGACGCGGGCCACCGGCTCGAGGGAGGGCTGCTCGGCGGCCTCCGGTGCGGGTTCGGTCGCGGGGGAGCCGATCAGGGTCGCCGCCTCCTCGGGGGAGAGCTCGCCGGAGGCGACACGGGTGAGGACTTCGCGAAGATCATCGTTCATGCAATGAGCGTAACCCCCGATTGCTAGAGTGGCAAGGCCCGCTTTCCATTTGATGATCCTGTGTGGGTGGACCCGGCGTGACGCACGGAGAGTCCCCCGGCTGCCATCAGGGCGATGGCCAGCGCCGAGTTCACCGGGACCCCGGAGGCGACGACGACCCGGGTCGGGAAGCCGGCCAGTCCGGCCGCCGACAGCATGAGCGTCCCCACCCCGACGGCGACGCACCCGGCGGCGGCCAGGAGCACCGGCGCCGGACCGGTGGGGCCGCGTCGGGCCGGGCGGTCCCACCAGCCCAGCGTGCCCAGCTCGAAGGGCCACATGACCCGGACCGCGCCGGCCACCCCGAGCAGGAACGCGGCCAGCAGCGCCAGCGTCCAGGGCCAGTACCCCGGGCCCGGCAGCGGCTGCTCCCCCTGCCAGGTGACGGGTCGGTCCAGGCCGGCAGCATGCGAGGTCGCCACGACGAGGACGAGGACCGGCAGGTGCCACAGGTACAGGGTCATGGCGGTCAGGTTCACCGCCGTCACGGCGGTCCACGTCCGACGGCCCGCGGCGGCGCGCACCAGCGCCGGTCGGGCGGCCCCGGCCGCCCCCGCCAGCACGGTCGCGTGCAGGGCGAGCACCAGGCTCGGCGGCGCCATGTTGGTGAAGGGCTCGCCGGGCAGCCCCACCATGGAGCGGGGCCACGGGCCGACGGCGACCAGCACCAGGTTGGCCGCCAGGGCGGCGCCGGCCAGTGCGGCCCCGCGCCAGCCGCGCAGCAGCCCGTCGTCCAGGACCAGGCCGAGCTGGGCGGCCAGGGCCCACACCAGCACGAAGTTCAGCAGGCCCAGCGCGGCGGGCGCCCCGGCCAGCAGTCGCCCGACGTCGACCAGGGCGGCGGCCCCGAGCAGGAGCACCGGACCCACCGCCGGACCCCGCCGGTGCAGCGCCACCAGCACCGGGGTCAGGGCGCACACCATCACGTACACGCCGACGAACCACAGCAACTGGGTGGCCAGGGTGAGCAGCGGGACGGCGAAGCCGGGTGGGGCCCATCGGGAGAACACCGCGGCCGTCGGGGCCATGATCGCCAGGTAGACCCATACCGGACGCAGCAGCCGTGCCACCCGGCGCCAGAGCCAGGCGGGGTAGGACAGCGGCGTGGACCGCCACGAGCGCGCGTTCACCGCGCCCCCGGCGACGAAGAACAGCGGCATCACCTGGGCGATCCAGGTGGCCCAGGGGGCCCAGGGGTAGACCGCCAGGGCGTTGCTCACGACGGGGACGTCGCCGTGCCACCCGACGATCCCCATGCTGGCGTGCCCGAGCACCACGACGACCAGCGCGGTCGCGCGCAGCAGGTCCAGCACCCGGTCGCGGTCCGGCGGCGTGGCCGCCACCGCGCGCGCCACGGGCGGCGGGGGCGGCAGCCGCAGGCGGGCGTCGCGTGGCCCGGTGACCACGGCCCGACTCAGCGCCCGATGCCCAGCTCGGCCAGCCGGGCGGTCACGAGCGCCTCGACCAGGTCGGCCGGCAGCGGCTCGTCCACGGGGAACTGCACCGATCCCTTGGTCGTGCGGTACCCGGTCAGGCGGTCGCCGAGGGCGGCAACGACGGATCCGCTCATCGGCAGGTAGCCGCAGTGCTTGGTGAAGGAGGCGAACCCTGCGACCCCCTTGCCCCGCACCTTGAAGGTCGGCACGCCGTAGCTGATCCCCTGGGTCGCCTCCGGGAGCAGGGCCTCGAGCGTGGTGCGCACCGCGGCCAGCGTCGTGCGCTGGGGCTCGGGCGCCTGGGCCAGGTACTCGTCGACCTCGGCTGCGGACATGGGTCCTCCTCGTCCGCAGCGTACGCACCCGGTCGGCGGGCACGCGCGCAGTGCGCGCCGCGGCGGGCCGACATGTCCACCTCGCGCAGCAGGGGTGGGACGACCGGGACCGGTCGCCCCACCCCTGGCGGCAGCTCAGATGAACAGCAGCTGGGCCCCGTCGGTCATCTCGATGAAGTCGGTGGCGCTGATGATGTCCTCGACGCCCTCGTAGAGGTCGTCCATGTCCACCTTGTTCATGTCGGCGCTGAGCCGGCAGGCCCACAGGTGCCCGCCCGAGGCGACGATCTGGTCCAGGAAGTCGCGGACCCCGGGCAGCTCCAGCTCGTCGAGCTGGTCCTTGAGCATCTTGGTGGCCATCCCCGTCATGCCGGGCAGCGGCATCATCGCCTGGGGGATGCGCAGCTCGCGGCCCTTCACGGGCATGTGCATGGCGGTGTTGCCCGCGGGGGAGAACTGCAGGTTGTCCATGCGGCTCTCGATGATCATGTCGAAGCCCCAGAACGTGAAGAACAGGTGCGTCTCCACGCCCTCGCCGAGTGCGGCGTTGCCCAGGATGAGTCCCGGGTAGGCCATGTCGAGGTTGCCCTTGGAGCAGATGATGGCCAGCTTGCGGCCGGTGTCCTCGGAGTCGAAGTTCGGGATGACGGTCATGGTGGGTTCCTTGGTCGTGTCGGGTCCGGTGGCGATCAGACGCAGCCCTTGGGCTTGGGCAGCCCGGCGACGTAGGCCATCTTCTTGGCCGGCTTCTTGGGGAAGAGCTCGAACTGCCGCTTGGTCGGGACGCCGCCGGCGGTCTGCACGCGCCGGGTGGTCGCGGTCTCGCCCTTCTCCTTGTAGTCCTCGCGCAGCCACTTCACGAGGGCCCAGTGCTCCTCGGTCATCTCGACGCCGATGTTGGTCGCGAGCTCGGCCCCGATCGCCTCGGTCCACTCGTCGTACTCGGTGAGGAAGCCCTCCTCGTTGATGTGCACCTCGGTGCCGGCGATGGTCGCCATGGCCATGGTCAGTCCCTCCCTGGGTCTGCGGTGGTGGAGACAGCCGGCGTGCGGTCCTCGCCGACCGTGTGGAGCATGGACAGGACGCGGGCCAGCCCGCGCCTGGTCTGGGGATCGCGCATGGCGCGCAGGAGCGCCATCATCGACGGCGGGTCCATCGGGGTGTCCTCGACGTCGCGGATCGTGACGGCGGTGCGGGAGACCAGGCCCATGACCTCGGGCTGGGTCAGGTCCTTCACGGCGGTGAGGATCGTCACCACGTTCTCGCCCAGCGCCTTCACGTCGTCCTCGTCGAAGGAGGTCACCACGCGGTCGGCGATGCTGGCCCCCTGCCGGGCGAACATGAAGTACCCGCGGTCCTCGGCGACCTGCAGCACCTCGGTCAGGCGGGCCATGCCGGCTCCCCCCAGCGAGGTGACCTCGTGGCCGAGCTCGGACAGGCTGCGCAGCTGGCCCAGCAGGACCTCCAGGTCCGGGATCGCCCGGGCGCCGGTGCGGGCCAGTCTCGTGACGTCGTCGATGGTGACGTCGCGCTCGAGCTCGGCGAGCTCCCGGGTGGCCACGTCCATGGCCCCGCGGGACACCGGGATCAGCGTCTCGAGCAGCTCGGACCACTGCTCGCGGGCGGCCCGGGTGGCGGCCAGCTCCTCGGAGATCGCGCTGACCTGGGTGCCCAGGGCGTCCAGTCGGGCCAGGATCGCCTCGAGCGCGTCGGGGGCGGTCGCGGTGGTCATGACAGGTCCACCCGCTCCTTGCCGGCCATGGACATCAGGGCGGGCAGCGGCAGCTCCTTGCCGGGCAGCAGGATGTTCCAGTACATCCACCGGAACATGACCTTGCCCCAGTGGTTCATCTCGGTCTCCTTCAGCAGCGAGAACGGGCCGACGCCGGGCAGCGGGTACTTGCCGGGCAGCGGCTCGGTCTCGTAGTTGAAGTCGATGAGCAGGCCCTTGCCGTGCCCGGTCTCGATGAAGCAGTTGGCGTGGCCGTCGAACTGCTCGGTCATCTTCAGGCCCTTGATGTGGCGCAGGAAGTTGTGCGGGAACAGGTCCATGGCGAAGTGGGCGACCGAGCCGGCCTTGGAGGCCGGGATGTTCGACGCGTCCCCGACGGCGAAGATGTTGTCGTACGCGTCGCAGAGCAGGGTGTGCTTGTCGACCGGGACGTAGTTGAGGTCGTCTCCGAGCCCGGAGCGGGCGATGTAGTCCGCGCCCATGTTCAGCGGGACCGTCACCAGCAGGTCGTACTCGATCTCGCGCTCGTCGTAGCTGACCAGCTTGTGTGCCTCCGCGTCGATCGACTCGACCATGAAGTCGCCCTCCAGGGCGATGCTGCGCGCGTCGAGCATGTCCCCGAGGTAACGGCTGGACACGGGCTTCGTGAACGCGCCCTCCAGCGGTGTCACGTAGGTGATCTGCACCTTGTCGCGCAGGTGCTGCTCGGTGAAGTAGGCGTCGGCCAGGAACGTGAACTCCAGCGGGGCGACAGGGCACTTGATCGGCATCTCGGTGACGTGCACGACCATGCGCCCCCCCTCCCAGGTGCGCAGCCTCTCGGCCAGGGCGGTCGCGCCGGCGAAGGTGTAGAACTCGTGGACGCTGCCGCCGAGGTCGTCGGCCATGCCGGGGGTCTCCTCGGGACGCGGCGTGGTGCCGGTGGCGATGATCAGGTAGTCGTAGGGCAGGTCCGTGCCGTCCACCAGCAGGACCCGGTTCGCGTCCGGCTCCACGCGGTCGATCTCGCCCAGGACCAGGTCGACACCGCTGGGGATGAACCGCCGCTTGGGCTTGACGATCTCGTCGGGGCGGTAGATGCCGAACGGCACGAACAGGTAGCCGGGCTGGTAGTAGTGGGTCTCGTCGCTGTCCACGACGGTGATCCGCCACTCGTCGCGGGGCAGCTGGGGCCGCAGCTTGTTCACGGCCATGGTCCCGGCGGTTCCAGCGCCGAGGACGAGCAGCCTCTTCATCGATCCTCCTTGGGGGCCGTCGCCGCAGGGCGCGGGGCGGTCGTCGAGATGGCCGCAGCGATCCGCGGCAGGGCAGCCAGCACCCTCTGGCGCTGGGGGTCGTCGAGGTGGTGCAGCCCGGTCAGCTCGGGGGAGCCGCCTGCCGGGCCGACCCCGCCGGCCAGCACCATGCCGACCAGGCTGGATCCGTTGCGGATGAAGGCGCGGGCGCACTGGAACCCCAGCGCGCCCACCTGGAACGCCGGCGTCAGGTCGGGGTGGTCGGCCAGGTCGCGCCACTCGGTGATGCACGCGTCGAGCACGCCCGGCTCGCCGGCGTGGGACCGGAACCACGGGCTGGGGTTGGCCACCTCGGTCAGGGGTCGGCCGTGCATGTCGGTGACCACCATCATGACGCCGAGCAGGTCCGCCGCGATCTCGGCGGCGGCCCGGGCGACCGCCGGGTCGGGCGCGCTGGGGGCGGTGCGGTCGGTCGCCGTGGCCGCGGCAACCGCCGGAGCCGGCGCTGCGGGAGGGGCCGGTGCGGCTGGCGCCGCGGCCGCCGGGGTGTCGGGAAGCGTCCGGAGGGCGCGGATGCGGTCGGCGGGGAACCGCCACGAACGGCCCACGCGCAGCGCCGGCAGCCGGCCGTCCTCGGCCATCCGGTAGACCGTCGACCGGTCCACGTGCAGCAGCTCCTGGACCTCCAGCGCGGTCAGCAGTTCCGGACCCCCACCGCCGACCTCCTGCGACTGCTGCATGTCATGCACACTATGCAGCGCCTGCATATGCAGGTAGGGACCGTTGGTCCTGATCCGGACGGACCTCGGTCCCCACCTCCACCCGCACCTCGTGTAACGCCCCGGTAACCTGCCGTCATGAGCCGGCCACAGGGGTATGTGCACAATTCGCGCATGCGCCATCCCTGGGACGAGATGCACGACGCCCACGGCGTCGTCCGCCCGGGGCGCGAGGGACTGGCCGCGGCTCTCGAGGCGCTCGGCCCGGAAGGGCTGGTCGCGCGAGCACGGCTGCGCGACGCCCACCTGAGCGCCCAGGGCATCACCTTCACACTGTCCGGCCGCGAGCGGCCCCTGCCCATGGACCTCGTGCCGCGGATCGTGGATCCGGCCGAGTGGCAGGTGATCGAGGCGGGCGTGGCCCAGCGGATCCGGGCCCTCGAGATGTTCCTCGACGACGTGTACGGCGCGGGGGAGATCCTGCGCGACGGCGTCATCCCCCGGCGGCTGGTCACGTCGTCGGCCCACTTCCACCGGGAGGCGCACGGGGTGCGCCCGCCGAACGGGGTGCGCATCCACGTCGCGGGCGTCGACCTGGTGCGTGACGAGCAGGGCACCTTCCGGGTCCTGGAGGACAACCTGCGCTGCCCCTCCGGGGTCTCCTACGTGCTGGAGAACCGGCGCACGCTGGCGCACGTGCTGCCCGAGATCTTCACGGGTCACCGGCTGCGCGGCGTCGAGGAGTACCCGGCGCGGCTGCTCGGCGCGCTGCTGGCCGCCGCCCCGCTGGGGGTGGCCGAGCCGACCGTGGTGGTGCTGACCCCCGGGGTGCACAACTCGGCCCACTTCGAGCACGCCTTCCTGGCCCGGCGGATGGGCGTCGAGCTGGTGGAGGGTCGTGACCTGTTCTGCCGCGACGGCGTGGTCCGGATGCGCACCACGCGCGGCAGCGAGCCGGTGCACGTGATCTACCGCCGCATCGATGACGACTTCCTCGACCCGGTGCACTTCCGGCCGGACTCCGTGCTCGGTGTTCCGGGCATCCTCAACGCGGCCCGGGCCGGGGCGGTGACCATCGCCAACGGCGTCGGCAACGGTGTGGCAGATGACAAGGCGATCTACCCCTACGTGCCCACGATCGTGCGCTACTACCTCGGCGAGGAGCCGGTCCTGCCCAATGTCCAGACCTACGACCTGCGTGACCCCGAGCAGCGCGAGTACGTGCTGCCCCGCCTGGACCGCATGGTGATCAAGCCGGTGGACGGGTCCGGCGGCTACGGCATCGTGGTGGGCTCGCAGGCCGACGAGAAGACCCTGGCCGCGGCGGCGCAGGCCGTCACCGACGACCCGCGGGGGTGGATCGCGCAGCCGATCGTGCCGCTGTCGACCAGCCCGACCGTCGTCGACGGCGGCCGGCTCGCGCCCCGGCACCTCGACCTGCGGCCGTTCGCGGTCAACGACGGCGAGAAGGTCTGGGTGCTGCCCGGTGGCCTGACCCGCGTCGCGCTCACCGAGGGCAGCCTGGTCGTGAACTCCTCGCAGGGGGGCGGCTCCAAGGACACCTGGGTGCTCGACACCGGCGACGACGAGCCGCTGCCGCCGCTGGAGCCCGAGCTGGTCGTGGAGCCCGAGGGGCCGACGTTCTCGGCGGCGTCCCGCCGGCGCGAGGCGCGGCAGGCCCGGGGTCGGATCGACCAGCCCACCGTGCACTCCGAGCGGATGCGCCAGCAGGAGGAGCAGCAGCAGCAGGGCGGGGTGACGGTCCCATGCTGAGCCGCATCGCCGAGGCCATGTTCTGGATCGGCCGCTACGTCGAGCGGGCCGAGGCCACCACCCGCCTGCTGGTGGAGCACCACCAGCTGCTCGTCGAGGACACCCGGGTGGACCCGGTCCTCGGCGCCGAGTCGATGCTGGGCCCCCTGGGGATGCTCGAGGGCGAGTCCCCGGGCGAGACGCTGACCCCGGCCACGCTGGTGCGCCGGGTCGTCGGGGACTCCTCGGACCCCTCCACGATCCTGGGCAGCGTCGCGGCCGCCCGCGAGAACGCCCGGACCATCCGGGAGGCGCTGGCCGGCGACATGTTCGAGCGGATGAACGCCACCCACCTGCGCCTGCAGGCCGGCATCTCCACCGTCATCCCCGGCGTGCCGCTGCGCAACCTCCTCGACGAGCTGGCGGTGGTGACCGGCATCATCGAGTGGCAGATGCCCCGCGACGAGGGCCTGGAGTTCCTCCGGCTCGGTGGCGCGCTGGAGCGGCTGGACATGACATCCCGGCTGCTGGACATCGACCACGAGCTGCTGTGGCCGCAGGCGGGCGCGGCCACCACGCTGCGGGCGGCAGGCGGCTTCAACCCGTTCCTGCGCACCCAGCGGGCGATGACCGGCGACCAGGTGGAGGCCTTCCTGATCCTGGACCCCGTGTTCCCGCGCTCGATGCTGCAGTGCGCCATGCGCGCGGAGCGCTCCGTGCGCCAGATGGCGTCCTACGGCAGCCCCCGGCAGACCTCGACCCTGCTGCGGACGGTGGGCATCCTGCGCGCCGAGCTCGAGTTCGCCTCCGTCAACCCGACCCCTGCCGACCTGGAGCTGCTGTGCGAGCGGGCGCGGGAGGCGGCGTTCGAGGCCAGCGACGCGGTCTCGACGGCGTTCTTCCGGCAGGCCGGGACGATCGTGTGGAGCCACTGATGACCCAGCGCCTGTCCGTCACCCACACCACCCGCCTGACCTACCAGGGCGAGGTCATCGCGTCGTTCAACGAGGCCCGGATGACCCCGCTGAGCACCTCGGGCCAGCTCATGCTGCGCCACGAGCTCTCGGTCAGCCCGGTGGCGCGGCTGCAGCGCTACCCGGACTACTGGGGCACCGCGGTGGAGGCCTTCGACGTCCACATCCCCCACCACACGCTGACCGTGGTCAGCACGTCGGTGGTCGACACCGTCGAGCGGTGGCACCAGGCCCCGGGCGTGAGCTGGGCGCAGATGCGCGCCGACGACGTCGCCGACCGGTGGTGCGAGTTCCTGGAGCTCGGTGCCATCGTCGACGACGCCTCCGAGGACCCGGCCCGGGAGGACGTGCTGGCCTCGCTGCGCCATGCGCCGACCCCGCGCGCGGCGATCGGGCTGGCCATCGAGGCGGTCCGCGACCGCATCGCCTACACCCCGGGCGTCACCCACGTGCACACCACCGCGGCGCAGGCCTGGGCGGAGGGACGCGGCGTGTGCCAGGACTTCAGCCACACCACGCTGTCGCTGCTGCGCTCGGTGGGGATCCCGGCCCGCTACGTCAGCGGGTACATCCACACCGAGGACGCCGAGATCGGCGTGCCCGGCCTGGGCGAGAGCCACGCCTGGATCGAGGCGTGGAACGGCGGATGGGAGGCGCATGACCCGACCAACGGGCGCAGCGTCGGGCCCGCGCACGTGCTCGTGGCCCGGGGTCGGGACTACCGCGACGTGTCCCCGCTGACCGGGATCTACGCCGGACCGCTCAGCCAGGACCCCGAGGTCGTGGTCGAGGTGACCCGGATGGCGCGCTGAGCCCGACCTGCCCGCGTCGCGTCGGGGCATCCACGGGCTCCTGGGGGTGGAGTCCGCGGGGTGGGGCTCGTTAGCATGCAGGCCGGCGTCCGTCGGGCGTCCGAGGACGGACGGAGTCGGCATGGACCGTGTCAAGGTCGCGGAGAAGTCCCTCGGTCGGCTCGGCTGGGAGGTCGTCGGGGAACCGCCGTCCGACCCGGTCGTCGTGCTGATCGGCGCCCCGCACACCTCCAACTGGGACTTCCCGCTGTTCCTGTGGATGTCGTGGGTCAAGGGCCTCGAGCCGCGGTTCCTGATGAAGAAGGAGGCCTTCCGGGGCCCGGCGGGAGCGGTGCTGCGACGGCTCGGCGCCATCGCGGTCGATCGCGGGGCCGCCAGCGGCCTGGTCGACGAGCTCGTGGCGCTGGCCGGGTCGGCCGAGCACCACTTCCAGATCGTGATCGCGCCCGAGGGCACCCGCAAGGCCGGCCGGTACTGGAAGTCCGGGTTCTACCGCATCGCCGAGCAGGCGGGCATCCCGATCTGCCTGGGCTTCATCGACGCCCACACCCGGACGGTCGGGTTCGGGCCGTCGTTCCGGCCGTCGGGCGACCTCGCGGCAGACATGGACCGCATCCGCGCCTTCTATGCCGACAAGCAGGGCATCCACCCGGAGAAGGCGACCGCTCCGCGGTTGCGCGAGGAGGACGCCGTCGCTGACCCGGCGCCGGTCGAGCCCGACGCGGCCCCCGTCGAGCCTGACGCGGCCCCCGACGAGCCGACGGGTCCCGACGAGGCGCCGCCCGCGTCGAGCTGATCAGCCGCGGCCCGGTGCCGGCTCCCGCGCGTCGTCGCGCCGGCCGGCCGGACCTCAGTCGTTGCGCGACTCCGCGCGGGTCTCCACGGGCTCGGGCAGCGGCAGTGTGGGCTGCTCGGTGAGGAAGCCGCCGCCGCGGGTGACGTGCGTTCCGGTCTCGGGCAGGAAGTGGGTGGAGAGCTCCCGGGCCTTCTCCGTCATCCCGGCGGCCAGGTACAGCGCCACGGCATGGGCCAGGTCGCGCTCGGCAGCGGCCGCCCGGGGCCTGCTGCGCGAGGACAGCCGCGCCAGGCCGCGCACCTCGTACAGCTCGGCCCGCTCGGCCACCATCCCCGACTCTGCCGCCAGCCGCAGGCCCTCGTCGGCCTCCCGGGCCGCCACAGTGCGCCGACCCGTGGCCAGCAGCGCCTTGGCGCGCAGTCCCGCGGCCTGCACCGCGGCCTGCGGGCTCAACCACTGCGCCTCCTGGCCGTCCAGGACCTCGAGGGCCTCGACCGCGCGATCGAGCTCGACCAGGTTGCGGGCCAGATGGTTGCTGATGTCGCCCAGCAGCCAGGTGATGCCCTCCCGGCGGGCTCGCTCGACCAGGCGGGCGTTGAGGGCGGCTGCCTCCGCCTGGCGGTCGGTGCGCGAGAGCAGGACCGCCCGGTTGGCCTCGCTGAGCACGACCTGGGAGTCGTGCCCCAGCGCGTCGAAGACCGCACGGACCCGGCGGTACAGCTCGTCGGCCTCATCGAACTGGCCCAGCGACGTGAGCGCGTTGGCTGCCTCCAGGTCGCAGCGGGCCCGACCCTCCAGCTCGTCGAGGTCGTCGAACATCTCCGCGGCCATGCTCAGGTTGCTCAGGGCGTCCTCGAACTGCCCGACCAGGCGCAGCGTCCACCCCAACCGGTAGTGGGCGTACGCGATGCGGGTCACGTCGCGCTGGGCCTCCCGCACGCTCAGCGCCGCGCGCAGCCGCTCCAGCGCCTCCTCCACCCGGCCCAGCTCGATCAGGGCCGCCGCCGCCCGGTCGTCGGCCCACGGCACCGCCCCCGGCTCGTCACTGCGGCGGAACAGCGCGCGGGCGTGGTCGAAGTTCTCCAGGGCGTCCTCGTTGCGCCCGAGCCGGCCCAGGGCCTCACCCAACGACATCCACATCCGCCCGGCCTCGCCGAGGTGCTCCTCGCTCTCGAACAGCCGCGCCGCGCTGGACCAGTGCTCCAGCGCCGTGGTGTCGTCGCCGAGGTCGCTGAACGCGGACGCGACCATGCCGTGGCACTCGGCGATCTCGGCGGGCTCGCCGTTGGCGCGCAGCAGGTCGGCGGCCTCCATCGCGACGTCGATGAGCTCCTTCGTGCGCCCGAGCCGGCGCAGCCCCGCTGCCTGCCCGAACAGGCTGCGGGCGGTCAGCAGCTCGTCGCCGGACTCGCGGGCCTGCACCGCGGCGGACTCGGCCAGCGCCACCGACTGCTCGAACTCCTGGTCGGAGAACGCGCGCCCGCCCAGCTCGTGCAGGATCCGGGCCCGGTCGACGCCGGCAGCGTCGTCGAGCATCTCCCACAGCTCGTCCTCGGTGGCCTCGTCCGGGGTCAGGTCGTCGTCGTCCATCGCGCCAAGCATGTCCCACCCGTCGTGGTCATGCGGGGACGGGGCACAATCGGCGCGTGAGCGAGCACCCGCACGTCCCCCCCGACCGCGCGCCGCTGGCGCCCGAGGACCAGGAGCGGCTCGACCGGATCCGGTCGCTCGTGCGGGCCGTCCCGGACTTCCCGAAGCGCGGCATCCTGTTCCGCGACATCACCACCGTCCTGCGCGACTCCGACGCGTGGCGCGCGACCGTGGACCGGATGTCCGCCGACGTCATGACCTGGGGGGCCGACGTCGTCGTCGGCATCGAGTCCCGGGGGTTCATCCTCGGGGCCGCGATGGCCTACGAGCTGGGTCTCGGGTTCGTCCCGGTCCGCAAGCCCGGCAAGCTGCCCGCCGCGGTGCACTCGGTGGACTACGCCCTGGAGTACGGGCTGGACTCGCTGGAGATCCATCGCGACGCCCTCGAGCCCGGGCATCGCGCGCTGGTCGTCGACGACCTGCTGGCCACCGGTGGCACCGCGGCGGCCACCGTGCGGCTGGTCGAGGCGTGCGGCGCCCACGTCATCGGCCTCACGTTCCTCGTCGAGCTGGAGGAGCTGGGGGGCCGGGCGGTGCTGGCCGACGCCGCTCCGGGGGCCCGCGTCGGCGCCCTGCTCAGCTACTGATGGACCCGCTCGTCGCGGGCTGGTGCCAGCGCCACCTGGGCAGCGCCCCGGTCGCGGACCTGCTGCGCTCGGATCGGATGTCGGCCGTGCGGGGCGTGCGGCTGGCCGATGGCCGCGAGGTGGTGGTCAAGGTCCGGCCTGCCCAGGCCCGGCTGGCGGCGTGCGCCGCGGTCCAGGGTGCCGTGCGCGCTGCCGGGCTGGCCTGCCCCGCGATCCTGGCTGGACCGCTGCCCCTGGCCGAGGGGCCCCACCCGGTGTGGGTCGCCGATGACCAGGGCGAGCCCGTGGACGCCCGGGGGCTGGCCGTCAGCGCCGAGACCTGGGAGGGGCAGGGCTGGCAGGGTGCGGGGGAGCTCGGCCCGGACGGCTACGCCCGGCTGCTGGCCCGCATCGTCGCGGCAGCGCCGCCGGTGGCCGCGCTGCCGACCCTGGAACCGGCGGTCCCGTGGCTGTGGTGGGACCATCCCGCCCCGGCGCGGACCTGGCCCCCGCCGGCCAGCCAGCGGTGGGATCCGCACCGGGTCATCGCGGCCATGCCCGGCCTCATCCCGGAGGTCGCGCGGCGAGCCCGGGCCCGGCTGCTGCGCGCGGACGTGGCGTCGCTGCCACTGGTCGCCGGGCACGGCGACTTCGAGCCGCAGAACTGCCGATGGGTTCCGGGGCCGGACGGCGATCGCCTCGTCGTGCACGACTGGGACAGCGTGGTGGCTCGTCCCGAGGCCGTGCTGGCCGGCAACTCCGCCGCGACCTACTGGCCCGATCCGGACCGTCCCCGGGTGCCGGGGCTGGTCGAGCACGAGGCCTATGTGGACGCCTATGCCGACCAGCGGGGGCGGTCCTGGACCGCCCTGGAGCGCGAGGTCGGCCATGCCACGGCGGCCTGGGTGCTGGCCTACATCGCGGCCTTCGAGCACCTGAAGGACGGTCCCGGTCCTGCCACGGCGCACCTCCTGGGGCTCGGCCGTGACAGGCTCGAGCGGGCCGGGGCCTGAGCCCGGAGCTGGACAGGAGGTGCGGGGTGGGACGACGGCGTGCGGGTGCCGACATCGTCGTCGGGGCTGCCCAGGTGCTGGGGACCACCGTGGTCGCGCCGGTGCTGCGGCGCCGGTACAACCAGTGGGGGGCCACCGCCGAGGAGGTGTCGGCCGAGCTGCCCGGTGACGAGCTGGTCGCCGACCCGGACCTCGGCTACACCCGTGCGGTCACCATCGCCGCCGCGCCGGAGCGGGTCTGGCCCTGGCTGGCCCAGATCGGCCAGGGCCGGGGTGGGCTGTACAGCTTCGACGGCCTGGAGAACCTGGTCCGGTGCGACATCCACTCCAGCGACCGGATCCTCCCCGAGCACCAGCAGCTGGACCCGGGCGACCTCATCCGGTTGGGCCCGGTCGGCTACCCCTGCTTCCGGGTCGCATCGGTGCGTGCCGGGCACTTCCTGGTGCTGGTGGGGGCCGATCCCCAGCCGCCGCACGACGCCGCGACCCCGGACTCGCCCGGCGGGATCGCGACGTGGCAGTGGCACCTGCGCGCGGTGGCCGATGGCCGGGCCACCCGGCTGGTGGTGCGCCAGCGGCTGGCCCATCCGCCGCGGCCGCGGTGGATCCCGCTGATGTGGCACCTCGTCGAACCCATCGGGTTCGTGATGGAGCGGCAGATGCTGCGGGGCATCCGGCAGCGCGCCGAGACTGCCGCTCCCTGATCCTTCGGGGCACCGGGGCGACTGCCGGCTGGCCGATGCCGTGACGGGGGCGTGGTTCAATGGCGGCCCCATGGACAACGCGCAGCCGGCCTTCGCCCGCACGACCGGGCACTACGCCACGATCGTCGCGGTCTTCTGCACCCTGCTGGTCGTGTCGAACATCGCGGCGACCAAGCTCATCGTCGTCGGGCCGCTGATCACCGACGGCGGTGCCTTCCTGTTCCCGCTGGTCTACGTGGTCGGCGACGTCCTGTCCGAGGTCTACGGCTGGGCGGCGACCCGGCGGGCGATCTGGCTGGCGTTCGCCCTGTGCGCGGTGGCCGCGCTGACCTTCTGGGTGGTGCAGGCCGCCCCGCCGGCCCCGGACTGGCCGAACCAGGACGCCTTCGAGGCCGTGCTCGGGTTCGTGCCGCGCATCGTGCTGGCCAGCCTGGCCGGGTTCCTCGTCGGCCAGCTGCTCAACGCCTGGACACTGGTCCGGATCAAGGCGCGCACGGCCGAGTCCCGGCTCTGGGTTCGCCTGCTCGGCTCCACCGCGGTCGGGGAGTTCGCCGACACCCTGGTGTTCTGCACGATCGCCTTCTACGGGGTCATCACCGGGTGGACGTTCGTCAACTACGTGGTCACCGGCTACGTCTACAAGTGCTGCGTCGAGCTGCTCGTGATGCCCGTGACGTACCGGGTGATCGCCGCGGTGAAGCGCCGGGAGCCGACCTACGGCGTGCACCCGCAGGCCGAGCTCGCGGGCGCGCCGGCCTGACCCGGCGAGCGGGCATTGCCCGCTCGCCCCAGACTGGGGCGGTGCACCTGCCCGAGCCGCTCGCGTCGGCGCCCTGGCCGCCGGGCCTGCCCACCCCGGTCGCGGCCATCCCCGCCGAGGGCGGGTTCGTCGCCCGGGTGTGGCTGGGCGAGCTCGCCGACGGCACCCCGGTCGCCGTCAAGGTCACCCCGTACCCCGCCGATGCGGAGGCCGACGGCCTGGCTGCCCTGGCATCCGCGGGGGTGCCGGCCCCGGAGGTCCTGGGCCACGTCGCGGGCACCCTGGTGATGCGCCGGGTGTCCGGGCCGGCGGACTGGCCGTCCCTCGGCCGGGCCGTCGCCGGCATGCACGCCGTCACCCACGACCGGTTCGGCTGGCACCGTGACAACCGGATGGGCCGCTTCGTGCAGCCCAACGGGTGGTCCACCAGCTGGCCGGAGTTCTTCGTGGCCAACCGGGTGCGGGTCCACCTGTCCGACCCGCGCGTGCCCGCCGAGCTGGCGCTGCGCCTGCAACGGGCCTGTGACGGGCCGTTGCGTGAGGCGCTGGACCCCGCCCCACGCCCGAGCCTGACCCACGGGGACCTGTGGCGGGGCAACATCATCGAGGGGCGCTGGGTGGTCGACCCGGAGGTGTCGTTCGCCGACCGGGAGCTGGACCTGGGGAACCTGCTGACCTCCCGGGACCCGCTGCCCGAGGCGTTCTGGGGCGCGTACCGGGAGGTCCTGCCCCTGCCGGAGGGCTACCAGCGGCGGATCCGGCCGCTCGGGCTGCACCACGCCCTGCTGGGGGTGCGCCACTTCGGCGACCGCGCCGTGCCGCGGCTGGCGGCGCTGCTCACGGAGCTGGGCTGGTAGCCCGACGGGCCTGGTACCGGCCGAGGAACTCCACCCGGAACGCGTCGAAGTCGCCGGACTCCAGCGCCCGGCGCATCCGGTCCACCAGGGTCACGATGAACTGCACGTTGTGCATCGTCAGGAGGGTGTGCCCGACCAGCTCGTCGGACTTGACCAGGTGGTGCAGGTAGGCGCGGGTGTAGTGCTGGCAGGTGTGGCAGGCGCACTCGGCGTCGAGCGGCTCGAACGAGCGACGGTTCGCGGCGGTGAGGATGTTGTAGCGGCCGTCGTGGGACAGGACCGCGCCGTTGCGGGCCACCCGGGAGGGCATCACGCAGTCGAACGTGTCGGCTCCCGCGGCGACCCCGGCGAACAGGTCGTCCGGCTCGCCGATGCCCAGCAGGTGGCGCGGTCGATCCTCCGGGAGCTCCTGGCTGACCCACCCGACGATCTGCTCCAGCGCGGACTTCTCCAGCGCCCCGCCGATCCCGTAGCCGTCGAGGTCCAGCCCGGCCAGGTCCCGGGCGGCCGAGCGGCGCAGGTCCTCGTACTGGGCGCCCTGCACCACCCCGAACAGGGCCTGGTGGGGCCGGTGGCGGCGCTGCTCGGTCAGCCGGGCATGCTCGGCCAGGCAGCGCCGGGCCCACGCCGAGGTGCGCGCCACGGAGGACTCCTGGTACGCGCGGGTGTTCATCAGCGTCGTGCACTCGTCGAAGGCGAAGATGATGTCGGCGCCGAGCTGGTGCTGGACCCGCATGCTCGACTCCGGCGTGAACCGGTGCCGCGAGCCGTTGATGTGCGAGACGAACGACACCCCGTCGTCGTCGACGTGTGCCAGCCGCTGGTGCCCCGGGGCGATGACGTCGTCGCGGGCGACCCCGGTGGACTCCATCGCCAGGACCTTCTTGAAGCCCACCCCGAGGCTCATGACCTGGAACCCGCCGGAGTCGGTGAACGTGGGCCCGGGCCAGTTCATGAACGCACCCAGCCCGCCCGCCTCGTCGACGAGGTCCGAACCGGGTTGCAGGTACAGGTGATAGGCGTTGGCCAGCACCGCCTGGGCCCCGGTGGCTGCGGCGGCCTCGGGGACCAGCGCCTTGACCGTGGCCTTGGTGCCCACGGGGACGAACGCGGGCGTGCGGATCAGCCCGTGCGGCGTGGTGATGGTCCCGGTGCGGGCCAGCCCGTGGCGCGCGCCGACCTGGAACTGGAACGGCTCGGCCATGGCGCCATTCAACACCGGCCGCCCCCGGTGCCCGTGCGGCCCCGGTCTAGGATCGCCATCATCAGGGCCGATCAGGAGGAATCGTCATGAGCTACTCGTACCCGCAGGGCCCGGCCCTGCCCCCCGATGTCAACTCCAAGAAGGTGCTCGCCGGGGTGATGGGCATCCTGTTCGGTGGGCTGGGCATCCACCGCTTCATCCTCGGGGATGTCGGCGGCGGCATCATCCGCATCGTGATCACGCTGGTCACCTGCGGACTGGGCAGCATCATCGGGCTGATCGAGGGGATCATCTACCTGACCAAGTCCGACCCCGAGTTCTACGAGGTCTACATGGTGCAGCGGAAGGCCTGGTTCTAGGGCGCACCCGGGTCGGGGCGGACGTTGCGCCCGCTGGGTGCATCCACGGGGGCGCGGCGCACGGAAAGGGGGGTGACGGTCCGAACAGGTCGGGCCCGAACCCCCAGGAGAGTCCCATGCGCCGTGTCCTCGCCACCACTGCTGCCACTGTCACCGCTGCCGGTCTCGCCCTCGCGACCGGGGCCACCGCCGCGTCCGCAAGCACCGCAGGCCATTCCTGCCCCGCCGATGGTGCCGAGTCCCTGGCGTCGGTGCTGCTGGCCGACGGCAACCAGTTCGACCGCAACAGCCGCGACTTCGACATCGTGACCGAGGCCGCCCTGGCGGTGCTGGCAGCCAAGCCGGGCTCCCCGGTCGGCGTGCTCACCGACGGTTCCGTCGCGCTGACCGCCTTCCTGCCCACGGACAAGGCCTTCAAGACCCTGGTCCGATCCCTGACGGGCACCACCCCGAAGTCGGAGCGGGCCGCGTTCGAGGCGGTCGCCGGGCTGGGCATCGACACCGTGGAGACGGTGCTGCTCTACCACGTGGTCCCGGGTGCGACGATCACGGGCAAGCAGGCCGCCCGCTCCAACGGCGCCGAGCTGACCACGGCCCAGGGTGGAACGGTGGAGGTGAAGGTCACCAGCCACCGGGCATGGCGGACCATCTCCCTGGTCGACGCCGACCCGGACGCGCGCAACGCCCGGGTGATCCGCACCGACATCAACCGCGACAGGGACAACGTCCAGATCGCGCACGCGGTCGACCGGGTGCTGCGCCCCATCAACCTCTGACCTCATCCACGACGAGGGGCCCCGCCACCGGCAGGGGCCCCTCGTCGCCGCGCCGGGGGCGTCGTTGGGTCGGGGGAGTCATCGAGACGGGGGAGTCGGGCAGCGGAGAGGGCACCCCCCCGGGTGGACGGTCAGGCCTCGAGGGTGCCGCGCATCAGGCTGTCGTGGGAGTGACCGGGGTCGCCGTCGTAGGGCTCCAGGGAGATGTCCACCACGGGGAAGTCGGCGATGGACACCCCCGGGGGGACCGTGAACGTGCCCACCGAGCCGCTGGGCAGGGCCCCGAGGGCGACCAGCCGGGTCGCCTCGGCGTCGAGCAGCCACACCTCGTAGAAGCCGTCCTGCGCGGGCAGGCCGCGGGCGTCCACCCGGACCACGTCGCCGTCGTCGGTCTGCTCCACGGTCGCCTTGCCGGGTCGGGACACCGCCGGGTTCAACGGCTCCAGGACGGCCTGGGCCACGGTGGTGCTGGAGGGGGCCACCGGTTGGGAGCGATCGACCGCAGCCCAGACCACCGCGCCCCCGACCACGGCTCCGCCCATGGCAGCCACCGCGAGCAGGCCGGCGAACCGGCCGGGGCCCGTCCTGCGACGGCGCTCGGCCAGGTCGGCGACCGGGGCCTCGGCTGCGTGGCCCCCGGCCGTCGGCAGGGGGCCCGGCGCGGTGGTCGCACTGTCGTCGCCGTCGGGCGCGGCGGCCAGGCCCAGCTCCGCCGTGATGCCCGCCCAGACCGCGTCCGGCACGGCGGGCAGCTCGGGGCCCGCCTCCCGGCCGAGCGCGACCACGTCCGCGAGCTCAGCCATCTCCGACCGGCAGCGCGCGCAGGAGTCGAGGTGGGCGCGGTCGTCGTCGCCGATGGCCTCGCCCAGGGCGGCCAGCGCCAGCGTCGTGGGATCAGGGTGCGACATCGTCGACCACCATCCTCGTGCGCAACCGATCCAATGACCTGCGAATGTGGCTCTTCACCGTGCCCAGCGGCATGTCGAGCCGCTCGGCGATCTGGGCGTGGGTGAGATCGTCGTAGAACGCCAGGCGCAGGATACGGCCGGCCGGGTCGCCGAGCCGGTCCAGCTCGTCGGCGACGACCATCTGCGCCGCGATCCGCTCGACGTCGGCCGGGGCCACAGCCGCGGGCGCGGTGCTGGCGGCGGCCACGGTGGCCCGGGCCTCCCGGGTACGGGCCTCCCAGTGGTCGGCGATGCGCCGGCGGGTGATCGTCATCAGCCAGCCGGGCAGGCTGCCCACCTCGGGGCGGAACGTGTGCCGCCCGCGCCAGGCCGCCACGAAGACCGCCTGGGTGATGTCGGCCGCGTCGTCGGCGGACCCCGTGGCCCTCTGCGCTGTCGCGTGCACCATGCCCGACCACCGCCGGTAGGTGGCGGCCAGTGCCTCCTCGTCCCCGTCGCGGAACGCGCGGGCGAGGTCCTCGTCGGGGATCGCCGCGGCCGTCACGGTCCTGATCCTGCCCCAGGAGCGCGCCGCTCGCTCGGCCGGTCGGACACCCACGGGCCCCCGGGGCTCGCCGGGCGCGGCCGAGCGGGCCCCGGGGACGTCGCGGGTGGTGGACGGGCGGGCCGAGGCGGGGCGCGGCGGCGCCATGACGGCACTGGCCGAGCGGGCCATGGTCCCTCCTCACCACGTTCTCCTGCTGGGTATTCGCCCGGAGTGCCCGTTCCGGATGCAGGTGCCGTGGGCACGGTCCGCGGGGGTCGGGGCGCCGCGGCGTGCGGGGCGGGTTGCGCCCATAACCGGCGGACGGCCCGGCGCTGCGGGAGGATGCCGGCGTGGGTGACCCGAACCTGAGCCGCGACGAGGTCGCTGCCCGTGCCCAGCTGCTCGCGGTGGACTCCTACCGGATCGAGCTGGACCTGGCCGACGTCGCCACGGCGGCGACCTTCCGGTCCCGTGCCACGGTCCACTTCCAGTGCCAGCGGCCCGGTGCCTCGACGTGGATCGACCTGATCGCCGAGGACGTCACCGCCGCCACTCTGAACGGTCGTCCGCTCGACCCGGTCCAGTACGACGGCGCACGGCTGGTGCTGCCCGACCTGGCCGCGGACAACGAGTTGGTCGTCGACGCCCATTGCTGGTACATGCGCACCGGGGAGGGCCTGCACCGCTCGGTCGACCCCACCGACGGCCAGGTGTACCTCTACACGCAGTTCGCCGTGGCGGACGCCCGCCGGGTGTTCGCGTGCTTCGAGCAGCCCGATCTCAAGGCCACCTTCGCCTGGCAGGTCGACGCCCCCGCCGGGTGGGAGCTGGTCTCGACGATGCCGACCCCGCCATCGCAGCCGGTGGGACCGGGGGTCGCCCGGTGGGCGTTCCCGCCCACACCCCGGCTGTCCACCTACCTCGCGGTGCTCGCTGCCGGCCCGCTGCACGTCGAGCGCAGCACCTACGAGGCCGAGGGGCACTCGATCCCGTTGGCGCTGTACTGCCGCGCGTCGGTGGCCGACCACCTCGACGCCGCCGAGATCCTCGACATCACCCGGCGTGGGCTGGCCCACTACGAGGCCCAGTTCGGGATGGCGATGCCGTTCCCGACGTACGGTCAGGTGTTCCTGCCCGAGTTCAACCTCGGCGCGATGGAGAATCCCGGCGCGGTGATCTTCCGCGAGGAGGGCTTCCTGTTCCGGTCCCGGGTGACCCAGGCAGCCCGGGAGGCCCGGGCGAACGTCATCCTGCACGAGATGGCGCACATGTGGTTCGGGGACCTGGTCACGATGCGTTGGTGGGACGACCTGTGGCTCAACGAGTCGTTCGCGGAGTGGGCCGGCAGCGACACCTCGGCCCGGGCAACGGGGTTCACCCAGGCGTGGACCACCTTCGCCCAGTCCAGGAAGGCCTGGGCTTACGCACAGGACCAGCTGCCCAGCACGCACCCGGTGTCGGCCGACATGGTCGACCTGGAGGCGGTGTACCGCAACTTCGACGGCATCACGTATGCCAAGGGCGCCTCTGTGCTCAAGCAGCTGGTGGCGTGGGTGGGCCGGGACGCCTTCCTCACCGGACTGTCCCGGTACTTCGCCACGCACGCGTGGGGCAGCGCCCAGCGGGCGGACCTGCTCGTCGAGCTCGAGGCCGCCAGCGGGCGGGACCTGTCGCACTGGTCGCACGTGTGGTGGCAGGAGTCCGGCGTGACGACGCTCCAACCCGTCGTCGAGCTGGATGCGCACGGCCGCTACCGCACCGTCGCGATCCACCAGCTGACCCCCACCCGGCCGGAGGGCGTCGCCGCGGTGCTGCGCCCGCACCATGTGGCGGTGGCCGCCTACCGGTGGGACGGGCAGCCCGGGTCCAGCCGGCTGGTGCGCCAGGAGCGCGTCGAGGTCGACGTGCAGTCCGCCGTGACGCCGGTCGACGCGATGGTCGGCAGGCCGGCCGCCGACGTCCTGGTCGTCAACGACGACGACCTCACGTACGCCAAGATCCGTTTCGACCCGGCCAGTCAGTCCGTCGCCCTGGGCTCGGTCGGGCGGTTCGCGGACTCGCTGCCGCGGGCGCTGGTGTGGGGCAGCCTGTGGGAGCAGGTGCGCGACGGCCTCCTGCCCGCGCAGGACTTCGTGGCCGCCGCCCTGAGCGGGCTGGCGGACGAGACGCGGCCCGGCATCATCGACACGGTGCTGCGCCAGGCGCACGTCGCCCGGGTTCGCCTGGCAGGTGGGGCGGTGCGCGCGGAGCTGGCGGAGCGGATGTGCCGGGGGACCTGGGAGCTGCTGGACGCGGCCGAGCCCGGGTCGGACCGCCAGCTCGCTCTGGCACAGGGGCACGTGGCGTGCGCGGTGACCCGGGAGGGCCTGCAGCGGTTGACGCAGATCCTGGACGGCCGGGTCTGCATCCCGGGACTGGAGCTCGACCAGGACCTGCGCTGGGCGCTGGTGTGGCGGCTGTGCGCGCGGGGGGTCGCCGAGGGCGCCCTCGTCGAGCGTGAGCTGGAACGCGACCGCACCACCCGCGGACACCAGGCGGCGGCCCGGGGTCGGGCGGCCTGCGCGGACCCCCAGGCCAAGCGAACGGCCTGGGCCGGCCTGGTCGAGTCCGGCGGGCGGGCCAACGCCGTCGTCGGGGCGACGCTGGCCGGGTTCCTGGACCCGGAGCGCCCGGACCTGATGGAGCCGTTCCGCCAGCCCTACGTCGAGATCGTGCGCGAGCTGTGGGAGCGGCGATCGCCCGCCGAGGCCGCGCAGCTGGCGTCCGGGCTGTTCCCGGACGCGCTGCTCGACGACGAGACGGTGCGAGCAGTCGACGGCCTGCTCGGCCGGGATGACCTGCCGTCCGGCCTGCGGCGCATCCTGGTCGAGAAGCGTGACGGGATCGTGCGCGCGCTGGAGTGCCGCGCCCGCTCGGAGCGGGGCTGAGGCCGCACCGGGGGCCACCGGGTCGGGAATACCCGGCACATGATGACGGTTCGGTCAGATGGGACTGATAGATGAACCGTCAACTAATAAGGAGACCTCCCATGAGCCCGTTCCGATCCGAGGCCGATCCGTCCGGCTCTGCCGGCGCGTCCGTCCTCCCAGCGCCGCTCGTGCTGTCCGAGGAGGCAGCCGACCTGCTCTTCCGTGAGGCCCGTACGGCCAACGCGTTCACCGATGAGCCGGTCACCGACGCCGAGGTCCGTGCCATCCATGACCTGGTCCGGTGGGGACCGACCGCCATGAACGGCCAGCCGATGCGGGTCACCCTGGTCCGGTCCCCCGAGGCGCGCGCTGCCCTGGTCGAGCACCTGTCCCCGGGCAACCGCGCCAAGGCGGCCGGCGCGCCGCTGGTCGCCATCCTGTCCTACGACGCCGACTTCCCCCGGACCCTGCCCGACCTGTTCCCGCACGCTCCTGAGGTTGCCCGGATGTTCGGATCCGAGGAGTCCCGCCAGCGGTTCGGGACGTTCAACGGGGCGATGCAGGCCGCGTACTTCCTCATCGGGGTTCGCGCGGCCGGGCTGGCGGCGGGGCCGATGGGAGGATTCGACGCCGCTGGGGTCGACCGCACGTTCTTCCCGGACGGCAGCCGGCGGGCATTCCTCGTGGTCAACATCGGCCACCCGGCTGCGGGAGCCTGGCGGGAGCGACTGCCGCGATTGGACTACGACCAGGTCGTCGACGTCGCCTGAAGCGTCGGACGGGGTCGTCGGGGGGTCCCGGGGCGTGGGAAGTTCGCGGGGAGGTTCGCGGGGGCGGTCGAGGGGGTCCGGACGGGGTCGCCGGGTGGGGTGCGGACGGGCTGCTCCTAGAGGTCGCGCAGGACCCGGTGCGCCTCTTCGACGCCCTGCCGGGCCGTGTCGAGGGACTCCGTCAGCTCGGCGACGATCCGGGTGGCCTCCTCGGTGTCCTGGCTGGCCGGGCCGAGCGCAACCAGTTCCCCGGTCCTGGTCGCCAGGCCCTCGAGTCCCGCGGCCGATCCCTGCATCTGCGCCAGCAGGGTGTCCCGGCGGCGCAGCAGCCGGTCGATCGCATCTGCCTGCGAGTCGAGGGCAGCCAGGGCGCGGTCCTGCTCGCGGCGCACGTCGGGGTCCGTGGTCCGGGTGAGCTGGGCCTGGAGGTTGGCGATCTCCTGCATGAGCAGGTCTGGTCTGGCCGCGGCGATGCTGGAGTCCAGCAGCGTGACCCGGCGTGCCAGGTCGTCCATGGATTCCAGCACTCCCACGCTCTCGGTGTAGGCCCGCCCTGCCTCTTCGGCGATCCACGGATCGGCTGGGCGCCCGGCGAGGTCACGCATCCGCGCCAGGGCTGAGGTGGACCGGTCCAGCATCCGGCGCTGCGAGCTGTCGCGGGGTGGCTCCGGGAGGCGGTCCCGTGCCCGGACGGGTTCGTCGGGGTGCGTCCCGCGCCCGCGAGCGCCGAGGGCCACCTTCGTCGCCAGCACGGCAGCGCCGATCCCGGCACCGGCCAGAACCGCGACAGCGCCGGTCAGGCCGGTGCCGGCGAGCACGGCCCAGCCCAAGCCGCCGGTGACGCCCGCGGCGACCCAACCCCACGGGTCGTGGAGCTCCTCGCCGACGGACATGGGCACAGTGTGCACCGCCGGAGGGAGGCGTGCCCCGTGGCAGGCGGGCCAGTGCGATCTTCGCTCCCCGGGGATCGCCTCAGAAGTTGGACAGCACGCTGGTGAGGACCTTCTCGATGCTGGCTGGGTCCGTCGCCTCGTAGTACTGGCCACGGGACGCCTGGGCGATGGCGCGCAGTGCGTCGGCGTCGGCGCCTTCGCCATACCCGATGGTGAACACCCGGACTGAGGTGTCGACGCTCTCCCCGGTGAGCTGGCGCAACAGCCCGTCAAGGTCCTCGTCGTCGGGGTTCTCGTTGCGGCCGTCGCTGAGCAGGACGATCGCGTTGATCCGGTCGGTGGCCAGGTCCGCGAGCATGCGTCGCTGGGCCGCCCGGAGGGTGGCGTACAGGCCGGTCCCGCCATCGGGTACGAGGGAGGCGATGTCTGCCTGCATGGCGGGGACGGCCGATTTCGCCGGTCCGACCGCCTGCAGCTGCACCCAGGGCTCGCCGTTGCCCCCGAGCTGCGTGGAGAACGCCCACAGGCCGACCTCGTCGTTGTCGGCGAACCCGTTGATCGCCGAGGCAGCCGCCTGCTGGGCGAGCTCGAGCTTGGTCATCCCGGCCGAGGGCACCGGCTCGCCCATGGATCCCGAGACATCCAGGATCATCAGCACGTGGGCCCGCTTGCGCAGCTCGTCCCAGGAGCGCTGGACCGCGGCGAGGACGGCGGGGCCCGGGGGTCGCAGCACGGTAGTGGCCCCGGCGGCGAGCAACCCGTTCGCTTGGGTGACCGCGTCGCCCGGCTGCCCCTCGAAGGTTCGGAAGCCGGCGTCGGTGAACGCCTTCTGCCGAGACGGGTCGTGCAACCAGGTGAGGAAGTCCGCGGCTGCCGTGCGCTTGGTCTGGCTGACCCAGTCGGCCTCGAGCGTGAGCCACGGGTTGTCTGAGAGCAGTGTCCCGTCGGCCGGGTAGATGGCAGCCAGCGGGGTGGACGGCTTCGGCTGGTCGCCCAGTGTCGCGGGATCGCCGCTGGGATTGCCCAGGTTGTAGTCGAGGACCGACTTCTCCTCCACTGTCACCGCGGAGACGTAGGTCAGGCCCTTGCCGTTGGCCGCCTCGTGGGCCATGTTCTCCAGGAACGTCAGGGTCGTGTCGCCGTAGTGCACCACGGAGGACTCGATCTGGGACACGAACGCCCTGGTCCTGGCGTCCTTCACCTGCTTGGCGGTCAGGTCGCTGGACACCCCCGTCGCGGCGAAGTAGGCGGCGAGGGTGGCGTTGAGCCCAGACGTCGACACGTTCGGGTTGGTCTTGCCGAGCTTGAACCGGCCCCATTCCGGGTGTCCCTTGGCGGCCCACCCCTTTGGCGAGCGGGCCAGCGCGACCAGGTCCGACCAGCCGATCTGCTGGTCCGGCCATCCCAGGGCGGTGGCCATGGGCATCGGCATGGCGATCACCAGGGGCGTCTGGACCAGCGAGGGACGTTCGGCCGGCATCACGTCGGGCCGGTCGTTGGCTGCAGACTGCTGTGTGGCCAGCACCGCCCACGAGCTCGAAGCCGGGGTCCACACGTCGGGCCGGGTGCCGTCGACCGCCTCGTCCCACCCGCGCGCCAGGGCGACCGCGGCTGCGCCGCTGGCCTTGGTGGCGACCTGCATCCACACGCACTGGCCGGCCACCGAGGGACTGGTGCCGTTGTACGAGTCGGCGAGGTCGCGCAGCAGCGCCGCCTTCTCGCTCGACGCCACGATCGACACGGTCGTGCAGCCGCTGGGCTGGGTCTCGGCCGCGGACCCGCCGGACCCGGCGGTCGGGTCGTCCTCGCCCCCACCCCCGCCCCCGAGCACGAGGCGGACCCCGAGGATGAGCAGCAGCCCGACGATCGACGCGGCGATCACCGGGATGGGAGAACGGCGGCCTGCCATGGGCTCCTCCTGCCTGTGCGCGGCCAGTACATCATCGCGCCCTGACGTCCGTTGCGAGGTGCGCCACCCACAGGTCCTCGATCGGCCAGCGGCGTGCCCATTCGAGGTCTGCGATGCCGTAGAACTGCGCGGCGGACGGATCTGCGTCGTCCGGGGCCCGCAGCTCGTGCAGGGCGTCCACGGCGAACCCGTGCTCAGTGAGCAGGGCGATCCACTGGCCGTGCCCCGGGTGGTGCTCGACGCCCCCGCCGGGCCAGCGGACGTCACGCAGGTCCTCGGGCCCGCGCAGCAGCGTGCGGCCGGCGGGGCCACCGTCCGAGGGAACGCACATCGCCGACAGGGGGCTGTTGGTCAGGAACACCAGTCGCCCACCTGGGCGCAGCACCCGCGCGGCCTCAGCCACCCAGGCACGGGGCTCGCACCACGCGGGAGCCCCGTGCTCGGAGACGACCAGGTCGACGGAACGGTCCCGCAAGGGCAGCTGCTCGGCGTTGGCCTGGACCAGCCCGAACTCCGGCCCGTGATCCCGCTGGGCGGCCTGGGCGGTCCGCAGCTGCGCCCTGGTGAGATCCAGCCCCACGACGCGGGCGCCGCGGCGGGCCAGCCAGGCCGACACGTACGCGGGCCCGCAGCCGAGCTCGGCGACGACCTGGCCCCCGACCTCGCCGAGGGCGCCCACGACTGACTCGGGGGTGGCGAACAGGCCCCAGACCACTTCAGGGCAGTTCCACAGCTGCTCGCCGGCCGGGCCGCTGTACTGGGCGTTCAGGTGCGTCCAGAGCTCCTGGGCCAGCGCGAGGTCGTCCGGGTCGGTCACGGGGGCATCCTCGCAGGTCCCGGTCAGCCCTGACGTGGGCCGTACACAGCCATGGCGGGGGTCGGATCTCGGCGGTGTCAGATGTGGTCATCTACCCGGGAGGCTGACCGATGAGGATGACGGCGGGGCGCGTGACCGCAGGGGCGCTGGCCGTGGCGCTGGCCGCAGGCATGGCGATCGTGGGCGTGAGCCCCGCCGACAGCACCAGGACGCCGCTGACCGCGGCCGGTGTTGCCGACTGGCAGGGCGGCGGCTGGGGCCAGCTCCCCGGCCTGCAGGACCTGGGAGCCTCAGGTCAGCCCGGCCAGTGGGAGCCCGGCATGGGGCAGGGCGCGGACGCGGGCGCGTCGGCCGCCCAGGAGGTCCTCAGTGCACGGGCGGCCGCGGCCGTGTCGGCCGTGACCCCGTCGGTGGTCAACATCGACACCGTCCTGGACTTCGGCAGCGGGCAGGCCGCGGGCACCGGGATCGTGATCAGCGCCGACGGACTCGTGATCACCAACCACCACGTGGTGGAGGGAGCGACCGCCGTCACCGGGACGGTCGTGGGCACCGGGCGCACGTACACCGCGACGGTCCTGGGCTACGACCCCACGGCGGACATCGCGGTGCTCGACCTGCAGGACGCATCTGGACTGCCGGTGGCCACCCTCGGGGACTCGGACACGGTTGCCCTCGGGGACCTCGTCGTGGGGGTCGGCAACGCGGGAGGCGACGGGGGTGAGCCGGACGCGATGCCGGGCGTCGTGACCGCCCTGGACCAGACCATCACTGCCACCGACGCCAGCGGCGGCAACGCAGAGACCCTGCACGGGCTCATCGCCACGGACGCCGACATCCAGTCCGGCCAGTCCGGTGGGCCGCTGGTCGATGCCAGCGGTGCGGTGATCGGGGTCGACGTGGCCAACTCCCGGACGTACGGGTCCTCCGACACGTCCGGGTACGCCATCCCGATCGACACGGCCGTGGCCGTTGCCCAGGCCATCGTCAACGGCCAGGAGTCGGGATCCATCCAGGTGGGCGGGACGCCGTTCCTGGGTGTCCAGCTGGGGTCTGCGGCCTCATCGGGCCAGCGGGGTGCTCTCGGCATGGCCCTGCCGGGGGCTTGGGAGCAGGGCACCGGCGCCGGGGATGCCTACGGCGCGAGCATCACCGGGGTGGTTCCGGGCAGCGCGGCACAGGCCGTGGGCCTGGCTGCCGGCGACACGATCGTCCAGGTCGAGGGGACTGCCATCAACTCGGCCGAGGCGCTCAGCGCGCTGATCGGCCAGCGGGACGTGGGCGACCAGGTCCGGATCACCTGGGTCGACGCCTCCGGGACCACCCGCAGCGCCACCGCGACGCTCGGCTCAGGCCCCGTCGGCTGATCGAGCCCGCGCACCGCCGCGGCGGACCTGGGGACCCCCGGGCTGGGTCGGGGGGCGGCGGAGGGGTCCGCCCCCCTACCCTGTCGGCATGGCCGAGGGTCGAACGCTGCCGCTGTCGGCGCTCGTCGAGCACTTCGGGCTCGACGTGCTCACGACTTCCGGGCTGGACCTCGACGCGTGCCTGGTGGAGTCCGCCCACGTGAACCGGCCCGGGCTGCAGTGGGCGGGGTACTCCCAGCAGTTCCCCCGGCAGCGGCTGCAGATCATCGGTCCGGCCGAGGCCGAGTACATGTGGGGCCTGCCGTTGGAGGAGCGCCGGCTGCGCCTGGAGGCCTACGTGGCCACGGGATTCCCCGCCGCGGTGTTCACCCGGGGGCTGGATGTGCCTGCCGAGGCGATCGCGATCGCCGAGCACAACCGGATCCCGCTGCTGCGCACGTCCCGGCCGACCGGCGACTTCGTCAGTGCGGTGACCAGCTACCTGTCGCTGGAGCTGGCGGCGCGCACCGTGATGCACGCCGGACTGGTGGATGTGTACGGCGAGGGTGTGCTGATCCTGGGGCGCAGCGGCGTGGGCAAGTCGGAGACCGCGCTGGAGCTGATCCGGCGTGGCCACCGGATGGTCGCCGACGACACAGTGGAGATCCGCCGCCCCTCGGACCGCGAGCTCCTGGGACGGGCGCCGGGGCTGATGCGCCACTTCATGGAGATCAAGGGCATCGGGATCGTCAACCTGCGGCGCATGTACGGCATCGGCGCGGTCAAGTCGTCCGGGTCGATCAACATGGTGGTGGCGCTGGAGCCTTGGGAGCCGCCCAGCCCCGACGCCACCGAGGCCGGAATCCGCCGCCGTCTGGAGACTCGCATCGACATCCTCGGTGTCCCGCTGACCTGCCTGACCATCCCGGTGCAGCCGGGTCGGAACACGGCAGGGCTGATCGAGGCCGCCGCGATCGCCCATCGGGCGCGGCGGATGCAGGGCAGGGATCCCGCGGCGGGTTCCGAGCCGATGGTCGACCTGTTCGGGAGGCTGTCATGAGCGGGCGCATGGACATCGAAGGAACCCACAACTTCCGGGACGTGGGCGGATACCCGGCGCACGGGCGGCGCACCCGGGCCGGGCAGTTGTTCCGGTCGGACTCGTTGGGCGCCGTCACGCTGCAGGGGCGCAAGGCCCTCGACGGGCTGGGCATCCAGGTCGTGATCGACCTGCGCTCGCGCATGGAGCACGACCAGGACCTTCGCGCGCACCCCCTGCCCGACGCCGTGCACGTGCACGTGCCGATCTACGGGGGCTCCCGGACCTCGGTTCTGGAGAACGGCCACTTCAGCCTGGAGCGGCTCTACAAGGAGACCCTGGTCGACTCGGCGTGGTCGTTCGCCGCCGCGGTGTCGATGATCGCCGAGACCGAGCTCGAGCCGGTCCTCGTGCACTGCACCGCGGGCAAGGACCGGACCGGCCTGGTCGTGGCGCTGGCCCTGGAGGTGGCAGGCGTGGACCGCACCGCGGTCGTGGCGGACTACACCCAGAGCGCGCTGAACCTGGACGGCGAGTGGATCAACAGGACCTTGACCGCGCTGGTGTCGGGGGGTGTCCCGATCTCGCCGCGGCTGTTCGAGGTGCTGGGGGGATCGCCGGACCATGCGATGAGCCGCGTCCTGGAGTGGCTCGACGAGGAGTACGGCTCGGTCACCGCGTACCTGACCGAGCACGGGATGTCGGAGGAGGCCGTGGAGTTGCTGCGCAGGAAGCTGGTGGTCTGAGATGCCGGGTCGTCTTCTCCCTGGAGGCCTGCCCGAGTTCGCGGCCGACGCGGTCTCGCTGACCGAGATCCTGCTCGCGATGGGCCTCATGCGGGTGGCAGGGGGGCACCTGAACACCGATGAGATCCTCGTCACGACCTCGGAGGTCAACCGGCCCGGCCTGCAGCTGACTGGGTACACCGAGCACTTCGCCCCCGACCGCCTGCAGATCATCGGCTGGACCGAGACCGCGTACCTGTCGAGCCTGGACGAGCGGACCCGGGGGAAGCGCCTGGACGCCTACTTCGCCCTGGGCTTCCCCGCGCTGATCGTGGCCCGCGGCCTGCACGTGATGCCGGACATGGTCGAGGCTGCCAACCGCCACGACGTCCCGGTCTACGTGACCGACATGGTGACCTCGCAGTTCGCCGGGTCGCTGAACTGGTTCCTCATCCATGCCCTCGCCCCGCGCACCCGGATGCCCGCGGGCCTGGTCGATGTCTACGGCGAGGGCGTGTTGATCTTCGGTGGTCGTGGAGTGGGCAAGTCGGAGACTGCGCTGGAACTGGTGCGCCGGGGCCACCGGCTCATCGCCGACGACGCCATCGAGGTGCGCCGGATCTCGGAGTCCTACCTGCGTGGCAACCAGCCCCAGGGGGAGGGGCACATGATCGCCATCCCCGGCGTCGGTCAGGTCGACGTCCAGAGGTTGTTCGGGATCGGCGCGGTGATGCCCTCGGCCCGGGTCTCGTTCGTGGTGAACCTGGAGATGCGCGACCCGGGGAAGGAGTACGAGCGGCTCGGGATCGACGAGCACGTGGTCGAGATCTTCGGGGTGAAGGTCTCCTGCGTGACGATCCCGGTGCAGCCGGGACGCAACCTCGCGGTGATCATCGAGGCGGCGGCGCTGAACTACCGCCAGCAGGCGCTGGGCTACAACGCAGCTGCGGACCTGGACCGGCGCATCCAGGGCCTGCCCGGGCAGGACGAGGTGGACGAACAGGCCAGGGCCGCGCTGGACGCCACGACCGTGATCCGGCCACTGCGACGCGAGTAGGCCACGCAGGTATCCGCTGATCCCACCAGCCCGGAGGCAGGCGGTCGGCCCGTGAGATGCGCTGATGCCGGCGATCAGCCGCTCGAGGAACCGCCGGGCGCGGCCCGCAGCGCCCATCTGATGTCCGGCTCGACCAGTGGCCTGGCCAGGCGCACGCACCTGTCCGAGGCCAGGATCGCGGCCAGCGCGAACGACATCAGGACCAGCAGCACCCATCCCAGGGGTCCCACGGTCCAGGCGTCCAGTGGGGACGCGCGAAAGGCCAGGACGACGAACCCGTGGAGCAGGTACACATACATGCTCCGCGAGCCCCAGACCGCGATCCGACCTCGCCCTCCCGGGACCAGGGCGAGGACCGCGGCGATCATCGCCGCTGCGATCCCGTACATCGCCAGATGCGCCCCGAGCTCCGGAAGCTCCCGCCCGGAGGTGTCGACCCCGTCGGCGAACGACAGGAACCCCGATGGCAGCACGCTCACCGACCTCACCAGGAGCGTGCTCACGGCGAGGATGGCCAGAGCGGTGAGTCTCCCGGGGACGGTCCTGATCCGCTCCAGTTGCGAGGGCTCCAGCACCAGACCGGCGGTGAAGAACGGGAGCAGCACGATGAAGCGGTCCAGGCTCAGGATGGGAGGCAGATCGGTCAGCAGCACGAGCACGGCGGCGAGCAGGACGGTCGTCGTGATGGGCCAGCGAAGGGCGCGCAGCACGGGGACGCTGAGTCGCCACATCGCCAGGGCCACCAGGAACCACAGGATCCAGTACGGGTCCATGAGGGAGTCCGTGGCTGGTCCGTCGAAGCCGAAGGCCCAGCTCGCGGCTGCGTAGAGGGCCCCGAAGATGACCAGGGGTGCGAGGAGCCCGGATGCGATGCGGGACCCCTGCGGCGGCCCCACGGCGTCCCCCCGTACAACCAGCCCCGCGAGGAACACGAAGGCGGGCATGTGGAACATGTAGACCCACGTGTAGACCGTGCCAACGGTCGGCTGCGCCCGCATCGTCGTCAGCAGGTGGCCGAGGACCACGAGCCCGATCAGCACGAATCTCGCATTGTCGATCACAGGGCTGCGCCGCCCGGCCGTCCGGGTGTCGTTCCCGCTGCCGGCAGCGGCCCTGACTGGTGGTTTGGCGCTGGTTCGCGTGGTCGACCGGGCCCCGCGTGACGCCGGCGGAGCCAGGCGTGAGGTCATGGTGCTGGAGTACCCGATGGATCAAACGGGCAAACCAGTCCCCCGCAACACCCGTCATGCCACGCGCATCCTGTTGCCCGGTGCGGGCAGGGGGCTGACCACGTCCCGGTAGGCGCGCAGCGCTTGTCGGATCGCCTCAGTCGGGGCTGGCACGACGCCTCCCTCCAACTTGGCCCTCAGCAGGTCGGGATGCTTGCTCGTCAACGATCCGGGGATTCCGCGTCCAGTCACGTAGAGGTCGCCCCGCGAGTGCGAGACGCGGACTGCTCGGGCGCTGAAGGTGGCCACATCAGTCAGCGGTGCGGCGAACCGGCAAAGGCAGACCTCGTCGTGCTGGGCCCCTCGGCGATGCAGCGCGAGGACCTCCTCGACGCGGCGTGCTACCTGCACGAGTTCGACCTGGATCACGTGAGTCGTGGGGTGCGCCGAGCGGATCGGGCTGAGGGCCCGCCGAACGGCATTCCACGCCTCGGGTGCCATGTCGTGGCCAGGGCAGCCCTCCCCATGTCCGTCGCGCCCCAGGGCACAAGTCATCCGTGAGCCTGTGCTGACCAGGACGCCCAACTCCGCGAGATTGCGCAGAACCACTGCGGGAGCGATCTGCCGCTCGCACAGCTGCCACGCGTACTGGCGCAGAGCCGCTATCCGGCCGCTCAGCTCGTCCAGGGGAGCGCCGCCGGGTCGGAACCGTGGGCGTGCGACAGGGATCGCCAACGGGTCGCCGTGGGTCAGTCTGGACCCGCGCGAACCGCTGTCCGGACGGACGTGCGCGCTGGCAGCCGGCTCGCAGTCAATGTGCCCGGTTGGCCCGGCCCCGGCCGGGGTGAGCGCGCTGGCCCTGGCTGCCAGGCCCCGCCACCTGCGCATCGCTGCTCCGAGGACCGCCGGGTGGCGCATCCGCGCGGCCTCCGGGCTGCGCGGTGCGCCTGTCGGGGTCTGGTGGGTGGACCACAGGTCGGCTGCTGCGTGGATGAGCTGGGCGGCCCGGTGCAGGTCCCGGGATGTGCCCTCGGCCAGGAGGGCCGGGGAGTGGTCGCGGGGTGACCCAGCGCTTGGGTTTGGCCGGGCCTGCGGCTCTGCGTCCTGCCCCTGGGCAGTCCTCGTCAGGGTCTGGCTGAGATGGTTGAGGGCGCCTACCACCTGCTGGTGTGCCCATGCCGCCTCGGCATCGATGCCCACGGTGTGGCCATCCGCCGCGGCACGGTCCAGCGCGAGCGCCGCCCGGTCCATCAGCGATGAGAACGTGGTCGAATCGGTCATCTCCTGGCCTCTCTGCTTCGATTGCTGGAAGGTGCGCCGCTGCCCGATGGGCCTGTCGGTGGCTCTCAGCCCGGTCCGGTAGGAGCAGCCCCTCCCTCGGTCACCTCCAAGTGCGTGAGGCGATGACGCAGCCGGCGTTGCCGAGCGCGTGCCGAGCCGGTGCAGCGTTGCCCGGCAACGGATTGCCCTCGTTGCCGTGGCCCGTTGCTCTGGTCAACGTGGCCCGGGCGCCGCCGTCATGCCTGCCTGCAGCGGGTCCGTCTGGCCGGTGGAGGCGCTGGTCAGGGGCCGTTTCCGCAGCGGGGCGATGGGCCTGCCCGGGGTCCGGCCGGCCTGGCAACGGATCCGGCAACTGGGCGCCGCCACCCTCCTGGCATGGGCCGAGGAGGGCAGATGGGGCTGAGCCGAGCTGCGGTGATGGCGGCACTGGATGTGGTCGACGTGGAGGGCTGGGACGGCGCGGTTGGTCGCGGACTCCTGGAGCAGGTGAGACGCGTGGTGGTGGAGCCGGTGGTCGTGCGGCTTGCCAGGAGGGGCCCTACGGCGGACCAGGCGATGGCAACGGGATGGGCGACTGCCTGGGAGCTGCTCAACAGTCCCCAGGCTCGCGAGGCCGAGAACCCCGCGGGGCTGGTCTGGGTCGCCGTCCGACGGGCGGTTCTGAGGGAGCTGGGCGGCTCGGTGTGGGCACGGGGAGGGACCGACCCGGAATCGCGCGCCACGACTCTGCCGCTCGAGGTGATGGCCGAGTCTGGGTGGCTGGGAGCAGCCTGGGGTGGCGACAGCGCGCAGGAGCTCGGTCGATCCCTGGAGGCATTGGTCCCGCTGCTGGTGGAGAACTCCTGGGAACGGGATCTGGCCGTTGAGGCCATCGCCCGGTTGGCCGACTCGGCGCGATCGGTCCGTGGGCGTGCCCCTCGCGCGTGCTGGCGACGCGTGGCACGCGAACTTGGGGCTCCGGAGTGGCAGGTTCGTCGGCTCTCCGAGCTGCTCCTCGGATCGGGAGGTGGTCCCGGTGTTCTGGAGCTGATGGCCGTGGCTGGCCCGCCAGTCCTGGACGACCCGCGCCTCCGGGCTGCTGTTCGCGCGACGACCCGGCGGCACCTGGGTGGGCCGTCAGGCCACCTGGTGGAGTTCGGAGGGTCGGGGCATCAGGTGTCGGGATGGGTCCAGATTGACCAGATCTAGTAGCAGTCGGCGAGTTCGGTACCATATATGCCATTCGCCGGTGACGCGCCCCAGGGCGCGAATCGGCTGTGGCAGGGGGAGCCGAGGGGGGAACGTGAGCCACATGTGCCTGTGGGCAGCGCCGTGCGCGGGACGGCCGGCATGAGCGCGGCGGCGGGGGAGGCGGACGTCCGCCACGGCGGCCCGCGGGCTGTCGGCCCGAGCGGACTTGTGTCCGTGCGAGGTCGGCGGCGGCCGTGGCTGATCGCCGTCGGTGTCCTGATCTCCGCGGCGGGTGTGCTGATCACGGTCTGGCTGATCGGTTCGGTCGGCCATCGCGACGAGATCCTTGTGATCTCCAGAGACGTGGCGTACGGCCAGACCATCAGTGACGAGGACCTGTCGGTAGCCCGCGTCTCTGCGGATCCGGTGGTCAGGACCGTCCCCGCCACCTCCCGATCGTGGGTGGTGGGCCGGGTCGCGTCCGTGAGCCTCAGCGCGGGGATGGTGCTCACCTCCACGATGACGGACTCGGTCGGTGAGCCCCGACCCTCTCGCGTGCTGGTTCCCCTGGCGTTGCCCGGCAACCGGATGCCGGTGTCGGGGCTGCGTCCGGGCGATCCCCTCCTGGTCGTCGATGGCAGCCAGGGCGGTGCACCGATCCCCGCTGTCGTGGTCGCAGTGGGCGAGCCGGATCTCGACGGCGCGGTGGTTGTCGACCTCACCACGGAGGCTTCGTCAGGGCCTCGGCTCGCTGCCGCGGCGCTGAATGGCCAGTCAGCTGTCATCAGGCAGCCGGTGAGCTCCTGATGGCGGTCATCAGCGTCATCAGCGCCAAAGGGTCCCCTGGGGCGACCGTGAGCACGCTGGGATTGGCCCTTGCCTGGCCCATCGTGGCGCCGGGTCGGCGCGCCCTCGTGGTCGACGCCGACCCGGTCGGCGGGGACATGGGGGCTGGGATCCTGCGGGGCTCGGTGCCGAGCGCTCGCGGAATGCTCGCGCTCGGAGCCTCGCGCGAGCAGGACTCGCTCGAGATGATCGAACGGCATGCCGTGGAACTGACGGGGGATGGGTCAGTTCGCCTGCTCCCCGGCATCCCGGACTCCGCCCGGCTCACCGCCCTGGAGCTGGCGTCCGAGCGACTCCGTTCCTGCCGCTCGGAGCTGTCCGAGGGCGGCGTGGATCTCGTGGTTGACGCGGGGAGGGTGGGAACCCACCTGGGGACGAGCCCCTGGATCGAGCATGCCGACCGAATCCTGCTCGTGCTGAGGCCCACCCTGCCATCGGTGCGTGCGGCTCGGGCGCTCCTGTCGGCCTGGGGTCCCCACCGCCTGACACCCCGTGCGGTCCTGGTGGCCTCGCCTTCGCCGTACGGGCGGGCGGACGTGGTGCGGGCTGTCGCTTCGTGTCCGGTCCACGAGATCGCCTTCGATGCCAGATCGGCACGGGTGTACTCCGACGGTGACACCCCCCACAGGTCGTTCGCCAGGACTCGGTTCGTGCGCTCGTTCACCGCGCTGGCGGCGGACCTGGCTGAGGATCTCGCCGAGGTCCTCACTCCTCAGCGTTCGGGGTTGACCGATGCGCCGTGACTCGCATCCGCTTCGAACGGTGCCTGCATCGCCGCTGGCGCTGGCTGCTGTGTCAGATCCCACCGCGACCGGTGGTCCCGATGTCGGCCCTGGAGGCCGTGCGCTGCCCGAGGTCGATCACAGCGTCGTTGCTGACGTCAGGGCAGAGGTGTCGGACCTCCTAGCCCTCCGACTCAAGCAGGCACCTGTCAGCGATGCGGGTGCGCGACGGGAGCTGGCTCGGGCGCTGCTGGCCGATGTCCTTGTTGCGAGATCGAGAGAGCGGATCCTGGGTGGGGATCATCCGTGGAGTGTCGACCAGGAGTATGGGCTGGCCGACGCCGTCATGGATGCCCTCTTCGGAATGGGGAGGCTGCAGCCGCTCATCGACGACCCCGAGGTGGAGAACATCGAGGTCAATGGCTGCGACCAGGTGTGGGTGGCCTTCGCCGATGGGCGCGAGGTGCGGGCCGAACCGGTCGCGTCCAGCGATGCCGAACTCATCGAACTGGTCCAGGCCCTCGTGACCAGGACGGGGCAGTCGGAACGGTCCTTCTCCACGGCAAGCCCCGTCCTGCACCTCCGCCTCGACGACGGGTCCCGGTTGACCGCGATGGCGTGGGTCACGCCTCGCCCCGTCATCGTGATCCGCCGGCATCGCGTACGGGATGCCTCGCTCGCCCAGATGGTGGCGTGGGGCTCCATGTCCGAGGCGGTGGCCGACTTCCTGGGAGCGGCGATCCGCGCGGGGAAGAACGTGGTGGTCACAGGACCCCAGAACTCCGGCAAGACCACCCTCCTGCGTGCACTGGCCGCCGAGTTCCCGCCCATGGAGCGTTTCGCGACCATCGAGCGGGAGTTCGAACTGCACCTGCATGAGCTCGAGCGCCACCCGCGTGTCGTGGCGATGGAGGCCCGGCTGGGCTCATCGGAACGCGACGCCTCAGGCCGGGCTTCCGGCGAGGTCACCCTGTCCGACCTCGTCGTGGACGCGTTGCGCATGAATGTTCGGCGGGTCATTGTCGGCGAGGTACGAGGGCCCGAGGTCCTGCCCATGCTCAACGCCATGAGCGTGGGCGATGGCTCGATGTGCACGCTACATGCCCGATCCGCGGCCAAGTCGCTGGATCGCATCGTGAACCTCTGCCTGGAGCAGGGGCATGGGATGACCGATTCGTTCGCATTCCGCGCCGCCGCTGACGGCATCGACTTCATCGTCCACCTGGCGCTGCGCCATGACGCGTCGACCGGCGGGGAACGCCACCGGTTCGTTGCCGAGGTCCTCGAGGTGGATGGCATCGGAGAGTCCGGTCGGCCGGTGACCACGTCGGTGTTCGTGCCCGGCCCCGACGGTCGCGCTGTTCCGTCGCATCACCCGCGCTGCCTGCCGGATCTGGTGTCACACGGATTCGACCCCGGCTTGCTCGATCCCCAGTGGGCCGACGCCTCCCGACTCGCGCGCTGGGCGGGGTCCTCATGACGGCAGCGCAAGGTGTCGCCGCCCTGGCCGCGATCCTGACCGCGGCGGGCCTGTGGATAGTGGCCGCAGGCATCGCCGGCAGCTCACGACCAGGCCGGGGTGGCGGGGCCCTCGCATGGCGCAGGGCCTCCCGACTGGCACCGGCGCTCCGGCGCTACCTGGCTGGGGGCCTGGTGGCCGGTGCCGTGTGGGCGATCTCAGGCTGGCCGGCCCTCGGGTTGGGCGCGGCCCTCGCTGTGGTGGGGCTGCCGACGGTCCTGGGTCAAGGGCGCCGAGCGAGCGAGTCCATCGCCCGGATCGAGGGTGTCGAGGAGTGGGCCCGCCGAGTGGCCGACCTCCTTGCCATCGGTGTGGGAGTGGAGCAGGCCATTCAGACGTCCGCACGTACCGCGCCGCCTGCGGTGGCGGCGGAGGTGGGGACACTGGCGGCGCGGATCGCAGCCCGTACGCCCACGGAGTTGGCCCTCAGGCGTTTCGGTGACGATGTGGCTGATCCCGCCGCTGACCTTGTAGTTGCCGCGCTGATCCTGGCTGTGAGGCGCCGCGGCCCGGGGGTCGCAGCAGCGCTGACCGCCATCGCTGGTTCCGTCGGGGAGGACGTGGCAGCGCGCCGCCGCATCGAGGCGGACCGCGCTCGACCGCGAACGACCGCCCGGGCGGTCACCGCGATCACGGCCGCCCTCGTCCTGGCGGGGGTCGTCAATCCCGGCTACACGCAGCCGTACGCCACCGAACTCGGACAGGTGGTGCTGGCAGCCACCCTGGTGCTCTTCGCCGCTTCGCTCGGGTGGATGCACTCGATGACCGCCAGTGCCCAGCACGCCCGGATCCTCGCGGACGGATCGGCCGAATGATCCCCATCGTCGTGGCAGCGGTCCTCGTGGGGTGGGGGTCCAGCCTGATCATCGCCGCCCTGACGCCGGCGGCTCCCGACATGTCCGATGCCCTCGAGCGGTTGGACCAGAGCCAGGAGCGCCAGCCCGTCTGTCCGCCCGGGGGCTTCCTGCCCCCCGAGGCTGCAGCCGCTGTGGCTCGCTGGGCGCGTCTGGATCGCTACCGGGCGGACATCGCCATCACCGGCACGACGGCCAGCAGGCTCGCTACGGAGAAGCTCGGGTACGCCGCGCTCGGGGTGATCTTCCCGCTCGTGCTCACCACTGCGGTGGCATCCCTGGGGCTCACGGTTCCAGTGGCGATCCCCGCCAGCGCGTCGCTGGCACTCGGCGCCGCTCTGTCCTTCGTCCCTGAGCAGGACCTCATGCGGCGTGCCCGGGCAGCGCGTGACCAGGTGCGCCGGGCCATCTGCGCCTACCTCGAACTCGTGGCGCTGGAGCGGGCCGCCGACGCGGGGGCCGTGGAGGCTATGGAGCGGGCGTGCGCGATCGGCTCTGGGCTCGGGTTCCGCCTCATCCAGGAGTCCCTGCTCCGGGCCCGGTTGGAGGGTCGCGCGCCCTGGCACCACCTTTCCCTGCTGGCGGGGCAGGTGGAGGTCCCGGAGCTCGGCGACGTCGCCGACATCATGCGGATGTCAGGTGAGGACGGCGCCGCGGTGATGCCGACGCTTCGCGCGCGGGCCGCGTCACTGCGCACGGCCCTGCTCCAGGCCGACGTCGCTCGGGCCAATCGAGCCAGCGAGCGGATGTCGATCCCTGTCGCCCTGCTGGGCGTTGCCTTCATGGCGCTGCTGGGCTTTCCCGCCTTCTCACGAATCCTGTTCGGCTGATCACAAAGGAGAACTCCGATGCACCCCATGCTCGTCCTCGCCGCGACCACACTGGCCGGCATGTTCGATCGCCTTCGTGCGGGACTGCGCCGAGAAGGCGACCGCGGCGCCAGCACCCTGGAGATGGTCATCCTCATCCTGGGCCTGGTGACGGTGGCCACGATGCTCGTCGCGGCGTTGACCGCGGCGGTCAAGTCCCGGACCGACCAGATCAACTGATGACCAGTGCGGGGAGTTCCCGCGGGTCCGTCACCCTGGAGATCGCGATCCTCGGGCCCGTGCTCCTGCTCGTGGTCTTCACCATCATCCAGGTCGGGCTGTGGTCGTACGCGCGATCACTGGCCCTCGCAGCCGCTCAGGAGGGTGTCGCGGCGGGTCGCGCCTACGGGGCGCCGAACAACGCGGGCGGCGCGAGTGCCGAGCGGTTCCTCGCCGAGCGCGCCGGGGACTCCCTCCTCGATCCGGAGGTGCGTTCCTCCCGGCGGGGCGGCGACCTTGTCGTCCGGGTCACCGGTCGGTCCCTGAGCGTGCTGCCCGGGGTCCCGGGCCTGGGGGTCGCCCAGAGCGCGCAGGCACCGTTCGAGGAGTTCACGACGCCATGAGCCGAGACGACGGATCCGCGACCCTCGAGCTGGCCATCCTCGCCCCGGGGCTCATCGCACTTCTGAGCCTGGTGATCGTCGCTGGTCGGATCGAGGCGGCAGCGGGAGCGGTGGAACAGGCCGCGGCCGCAGCCGCCCGAGCCGCGTCGCTGTCCCGATCCCCGCGGACCGCGGCCGTGCGGGCCGACTCTGCGGCACGGCAGTCCCTGGCCGATCAGGGGGTCACCTGTCAGCCGCTGACGAGCGCGGTCGACGTCAGCGGCTTCCGGATTTCCGTTGGGCAGGCGGCGAGTGTCCGGGCGCAGGTCTCGTGCACGGTGCCGCTGGCCGACCTCGCGGTTCCGGGGATGCCGGGGACCCGCACGATCAGCGTCGAGATGACCAGTCCCCTGGATCGATACCGAGGTCGGCAATGAGCACAGCTGCACCGCGACGACCGAGATGCACTGCGGCGAGCCGGTCGGAGGAGGGCTCGATCACGCTGTTCCTGGCGATCTCCGCTGTGGGGTTGCTGGTGCTCGCTGGTCTGGCCGTTGACGGAGGTGCGAAGGTCCGGGCAGTCCAGCGTGCCGACCGCATCGCCGCTGAAGCCGCACGATCCGCGGCACAGGCCCTGGACATCGCTGCGGTGCGGTCCGGCGAGGGGATCGCGGTTGACCGGCGTGCTGCCGTACGAGCCGCTCACGAGTACCTGGCGTCTGCGGGGGTCGAGGGCGCAGCCTCGCTCGCCGGTGGGTCTCGGCTGACGGTCGTCACGCACACCAGCACTCCCACCGTGTTCCTCAGCCTGGTCGGTGTTGCGCAGCTGCGCGTGAGCGGACGGGCTGACGTTGTCCTCGTCCATGACATGGGAGGTGCTCCATGACTGATCTGTCCACCGCTGAGCGCGGCTCACTTGGTCGCGGGGAGTCGGCTGTACGGGCTCGCTGGGGCGCTGTGGCGGCCGCTGGCCTCATCGGAATCCTCGTCGCTGGGGTTCCGGCCCTGCTGCTGGCGTTGACGCGAGCGCTGCCCCTCGAACTGGATCACCTCGGTTCACGCCTGCTCTCGCCGGATGACGGGGGTCTACTCCTCCTCGCGATCGCAGCCATCGCGTGGGCGTCGTGGGCGGTCACCGTGCTGAGCCTGCTCGTCGAGGCATGGTCGGTCATGAGGTGCCGCCCGACGCGGCGGATCCGGGGTCTCGGCGGACCTCAGCGCCTGGCCGCGGCGCTCATCGGGATGCTCCTGCTCAACGGCGTGGCCGGCCCCGCCATGGCAGCGATGCCTGACCCTCCGGGAGTTGCGCTCGGAGCCGCGCGTGCCGCGGCGTCGTCGCAGGAGCGGGTGGACGGGGCAGAACCGGTCGAACCGGGGCGCGTCGATCTGACGGCACCTGCCTTGCCGCGACCAGCGAAGTTGCCGACGGTGGTCACCCATCGTCACGACACGCTCTGGGGCCTTGCGGAGAAGCACCTGGGCGACGGGAGCCGCTACCCGGAGATCGTCGACCTGAACCGCGGTCTCGAGCAGCCTGATGGTCGAGCCCTCCAGCCGGGCGGTCGCATCTACCCCGGTTGGACGCTCGCGCTGCCGGCCGACGCAACCGTGGCGCCGCACCGGGACCATGTCGTGCACCCGGGTGAATCGCTGTGGTCGATCGCGCAGGACGAGTTGGGCCGCGGGGCCGAGTACCCCGTCCTCTTCGAGGCGAATCGGGGAATCCGGCAGCAGGCTGGTGGGGCGCTCGTTGACCCCGACGTGATCCTGCCGGGGTGGGTCCTGCAAGTCCCGGGGGACGCCTCGAGCTCCGACGACTCGAAGCGCGATGGGGATCGGCGTGGGCCCCAGGCCGATCCGCAGGATCCCGACTCGGCCGACGGCCTGACTCCGGACATCGACAGGGCTGGGCCGGTCGTAGCGGGGCAGTCGCCTGAACCGGCACCCACGGGCGCATCTGCTCCCACGTCGCTCGATTCCGCCGCGGGCACTGCGGGCATCGGTGAGGACCTGCCGGACGACGTGCCCACCAGCCCGGATGTGTCGAGTCCGGCAGGTTCCCTTGACCTGCCACCAGTCGACCGGCAGGTGCAGCGCCAGGGGATTGCGGACGGCGTGGTGCGGATGCCCGCCGGCGGCGTGATGGCGGCCCTGCTCATGGCTGGGTTCGCGGCGGAGCTCACCCGACGGCGACGTCAGTACCAACGCCATCGCGTCCCTGGCGAGCGCATGGCGGCTCCCGGCCCAGCGGCCAGGGCAGTCGAGGAGGTTGCTCGTGTGGCAACCTCGGCCGACCGCTCCGCGCTGCTGGAACGCTGCCTGGACCAGTTGGTCGCCGAGTGCGCCCGCCGACGGATCCCGGTGCCTGACATCCGTCTGGCGCGGGTGAGCGCAGCCTCCCTGCTGCTCGTCCCAGCGCCGCGCGCCCGCGACCTGCCAGCTGTCCCGCCCTTCGTGAGGACGCCGCAGGGGGACTGGCTGCTCGACCCCCACCTCCTGGTGGGCGATCCGGTGGCCCCTGATCCTGAGGGGGCTGCCGCGCCCGCGCTGCCTGGGCTCATCACGTTGGGGACGACGGGCGACGAGACGCTGCTCGTGAACCTGGAGTCGATCGGCACCCTGAGCCTGCGCGGCGAGCAGTGCGATGTGGAGCCCGTCCTGCGGGCGCTGGCCGCGGAGCTCGCCTTCGGTCGCAGCAGCCGGGTCACCTCGCGAACGTTGTGCGTCGCAGCCACCGGCCTGCCCCCGGCCCTCGAGCCCGGGGACATGTGCGTCGAGACTTCGCGGGACCGGGTACGGGCGGTTGTCGACCATCACATGGCCGCCGCGCTGGCACGGGTCCGGGCTGCCGAGGCGTCGACCCCGATCGGCTCGGGTGAGACCCTCAGCGATGGCGACCCGCTGGAGATCTTCCTGGTCGACGGGGATCTGGGAACTGCCGTCGCTCCCCGATCGGGTTGCGGGCTCATCGCGGTGGACGCCGACTCGGCCGGCATGGTCCTGAGCGTCGACGACGGTCCCGACTGCCGCCTCGAACCGGACGGCATCGTCTTCGAATGCTCACGCCTCATGAGCCCGGATGAGGACGCGATGGTGGAACTCCTCGTGGCGACCGATCTGCCCGCCCTGCCTGAGCCGGAGACCCCGGGGACGGGCACGGTCCCGGAGTCGAGTTCCGGGACCGTGATCGCCGACATCCGGGCGGCGCTGGGAGGGCCCCTGCGTCCGGGGGCCATCGCGCAGGCCCCGATGCGAACCGCGGAGCAGCTGCTGGGGATCCGACCAGCCGCGCCGCGGGTGCTCGTCCTGGGCGGGGTGGTCGTCCGGGAGGCGCACGGGAGGGCCGAGTCGTCCAGGATCGGCCGGCTGTCGGAGACAGCCGCTTTCGTCGCGCTGAACCCAGGAGCCCGTCCCAGCGACCTGCAGAGTGCGCTCTGGCCGGGACGGCGGTCCAGCCCGCAGACCTGCCGGCAGATGATCTCGCGGACTCGCACCTGGTTGGGGCGCACCGAGGGCGGGCAGCCGTACCTCATGCCCTTCGCCGAGACCGGGAGCCGGCTTCGGATGCGCGACGAGGTCACAACGGACTGGGGCGACTTCCAGGCCCTCGCTGCTCGCGGCCTCGACGACCCCGGTGACGTGGAGTACCTCACCGCTGCGCTGTCCCTGGTCCGGGGTCGGCCGTTCGGGTCAGTCGCTGCTCGCGAACTGCCATGGGCGGACGTGCACATCAACGACATGCTCAGCCTCATCACTGACGTGGCACACGAACTGGCGCTGCGGCAGCTGCGCCGGGGCAACGTGTCCCGCGCACGCGACGCCGCCCTGCGCGGGCTGACGACGGAGTCCGAGGCCGAGGCCCTGGAAGCGGTGCTGCTGGAGGTGCCCATGTGACCGACGGCCGCCGTCTGCGATCTGGCGCCCGCCCGGGCACCGCCGCCGCCTCCCCGCCGCGCTGCACCGGTCCATGCCGGGCCAGACTCCACCTGTGCGGCGATTCGATGCGTGGGTGCGGTCTGCGGGCACCGACCCCGATCCGCGGTTCACCCTGGCCAATGAGCGCACCTTCCTGTCCTGGATGACCACATCCCTGGGCCTGCTCGGCATCGGGCTGGCTGTGGGCTCCCTGGCCCCGCCGGACGCCACGTGGGTGCGGGTGGTGGCCGGCCTGTGGATCGGGTTGTCCTCGGTCCTCGCGGTCCGAGCCGTGGTGCGGTGGTTCCGGCTGGAACGGGCGATGCGGCTCGGCCACGCCCTGCCGCTGTCCACCTCGATCCCCGTGGTCGCCCTTGCCATCGGACTGCTCGCGCTCGTGTCCGGGATCGCCCTGGGCGCGTCGCGGTGAGCGCGAACCGGCCCTCGGACGTCGGCCTGGCGGGAGAGCGGACGTCGCTGGCGTGGTCCCGGATGGGGATGTCACTGCTCGCGGTCCCCAGTGCGATGCTCGGATGGTCGGTCCACCACTCCTGGGTCGCCTCGGCGGCGTCGGCCGTCGCCGCCCTCCTCGGGCTGACCATGCTCACGCTGTCCCTGCGTCGCCAGCGGGTCGACCCGGAGCAGTTCGG
>JBDHZV010000002.1:0-65935 GCA_039812125.1 Candidatus Nanopelagicales bacterium | reverse complement strand
TCAACTCGATGATCCAGGCGGAGAAGCTCGGCATCCCCATCGCCGACGTGCTGCGGGTGCAGACCGCGGAGATGCGGCTCAAGCGCTCGCAGCGCATCGAGGAGCAGGCCATGAAGCTGCCCGTGAAGATGGTGTTCCCGGTGATGCTGGGCATCATGCCCGCGATCTTCATCATCATCCTGGGCCCGGCCGCCCTGAGCATCTACGACCAGCTGGGCGGCAGCTGACGCCACGCTGCCACGAGGCGGGTGACAGGGGGGCTCAGGCCGCGGCCAGGGGCCCCTGTCACCCGTCCGGCGCATTCCCGGGATTCCGGTCAGGAATGCGCCGGCGGCGAATGCGTCCCCTGAAGTGGGGACGCATTCCTCGCGGGGCTCGGGGACATTTCAGGGGACATCGGACCACCATTCGCTCACCGTGGGTGACGCATTCCGCTCCGGTGCCCACGCGTCGAGCACAGAAACGAAGCCCACGCACACCACGAGCCCGGAATACCCCCGCCAAAGGCGCATACCGCCGCGACGCTGTGTGAGAATCTCGCGACGAGAGCCCCGATCGACGCGTGGATTCGGCCACCACACGCATTCACCTATTCGGCCCAACTTCGGACTGTTTCCCGCATTTCTTGGCGCCGGATGCCTATTATCCAAGTAACCAGGCAATCTCGGTCGTCGCCCGTCGGGGGACCGGGACTGGGGGAACAGAATCCGTTTGGGCCGCCCGGCACCACGGGACAACAGAAGGGATTGGAAATGCTGGTTCGCACCTACACCGACCTCGAGGTCCGCGTCCGTGAGTTCGGCCGCCGGATCGCCCGCAAGGACGAGGGCGCCACGATGGTGGAGTACGGCCTCCTGGTCGCCCTCATCGCGATCGTGCTCATCGCCGCCGTGGTCTTCCTGTCCGGCGGCATCGGCCGCGTCTTCAACAAGGCCGGCAGCTGCCTGTCCGCCAACGGCTGACAGTCGCGACGAGCACCCAAGGAGGAGCAGTCATGCTGGTTCGCACCTACACCGACCTCGAGGTCCGCGTCCGTGAGTTCGGCCGCCGGATCGCCCGCAAGGACGAGGGCGCCACGATGGTGGAGTACGGCCTCCTGGTCGCCCTCATCGCCGTGGTGCTCATCGCCGCCGTGGTCTTCCTCTCGGGCGGCATCGGACGGGTCTTCAACAAGGCAGGCAGCTGCCTGTCCGCCAACGGCTGACCTGTTCGGCCACGTCGGGCGGGGCTGCCCCAGGGCGCCCCGCCCGACTGCACGTCCCGGGGAGCCGGACACGAGCTCGAGCACCGGCCCAGCACAGGAGGTACTGCTACCGTGACCGCCATCGACACCGCAGAGGCCCCCGCGCCGCCCCGCGCGTCCGTCCGGCCCGGCCTGCCGTTCGCGGTCATCCTCGGCGCCATCACCGGGCTGGCCCTCATGCTCGTCGCGAAGGGGTCCTTCCGCGACGTCGACGTCTACTGGCACGTCCTCGCCGGGCGCGAGCTGGCCTCCGGGTCCTCACCCGCCGGGATCGGCGACGGCTGGTCCTTCGCCCCCGACCCGCTGCCCTGGGTCTCCACCCAGTGGCTGGGCGAGCTGCTCTTCCACGGGCTGTACGAGGTGGGCGGCTGGGCCGCCTTCGCGGCCTACCGCACCCTCTCGGCCGCCCTGGTCCTGGCCATCCTGGCGGCCACCACGCTGCGCCACCGCCCCCCGGTCCTGGCGGCCTTCCCCTACGTGGTGGGGGTCGTCGCCGTCGCCGCGTACGCCCAGGAGCGGACCCAGCAGGCCACCTACGTCGGGGCCGCAGCCCTCGGCGGGGTCATCGTCACCGGGCTGGTGCGCGGGCGACTGCCCCGCTGGTGGGTCCTGCTGCCCCTGACCGTCGTGTGGGCGAACTGGCACGGCGGCTGGATCCTGGCTCCCGCCGCGCTGGCACTGGTGGCCCTCGGGCGATGGCTGGACCACGGGCTGCGCGACCGGTCGGCGCTGCGCGCCCTGGGCCTGTCCGTGGCAGCCCTGGCCGTCGGGGCCCTCAGCCCTGCCGGCCCGAGCAACATCACGGCGGTGCTGCGGTTCGCCCGCGCGACCGACGTCATCTCCGAGTGGGAGGCGGTCACCCCCACCGAGGACATCGGGATCCTGAGCCTGCTGCTGTGGGTCGTGGTCCTGGTCGCCTGGTCCGGGCACGGGCGGGTGCCGCGCAGCGAGGTGCTGGCGACGGTGAGCCTGTTCGTCTTCGGCTGGATGGCCTGGCGCAACCTCGTCGTGGCCATGCTGATGCTGATCCCGCTCATCGCGCACCGCATGGACCAGGCATACCCCCGGTTCGGCCGTCGGCCGGAGCCCGCGTGGTCGGCACGGGCCGGCATCGCACTGGCTGCGGTCCTGGCCGCCCTGGGCCTGGCCACAGTCCCGGGCCAGCCGCAGCTGCCCACGACCACCTACCCCTACGACCTCGCGGGCCGCATCGCCGAGCTGCCGGCGGGGCAGCGGGTCCTCAACGACTACAACCTGGCCGGGATCGTGCTGTCGTTCGGGGGCGGGGCGACCCGGGTCGGCATCGACGGCCGGACCGATCGGTACGGGGCCCAGTACATCCAGGACTACACCGACCTGGCCCTGCTCAAGGGCCCCTGGGAGTCGATGCTGGACCGGCTGGACCCGACCGTGGCGCTGCTCAAGCAGGACGCCCCGCTGGCCCATGTCCTGGTCGCCGAGCGGGGCTGGTCGCAGCAGGGCGCCGAGAACGGCTACGTGCTGCTGTCGGCACCGACCGGGCCATGATCCTGCGTCCCACCACCACGTGGGCCGTGTGGCTGGCCGCCCGGCTGGTCGCGATCCTGACCCTTGGGCTGCCCGGGGGCGACTACGTCCCGTCCGACCTGCACCTGTTCGCCCTGTGGTCCGACGCACTCGCCCACGGGACGACCATCAGCACCGACGCCTGGCAGTACCCGCCCGGCGTGGCCCTGGTGCTCGCGGCCGCCGGGCTCACCCAGCACTCGTTCGCGGCGCTGCTCGTGGTCATCGTCGGCAGCGACGCGGTGCTGATGGCGCGGCTGGTGCGGACCCGCGGGGCGCTGCTGTGGGCCCTGGCCGGGCTGCTGGTGGGCCCGATGATGCTCACCCGCCTGGACACGCTGGTCACCCTGGTCGCCGTGCTCGGGCTGACGGCGCCGGTGGCGACCCGCTCCGGGCTGCTCCTGGGCCTCGGGGCCAGCCTGAAGCTCTGGCCCGGGCTGCTGGTCTCGGCACCTCGCGGGGCCGTGGTCCGCCGGGCGCTGGCCGCGGCAGCCGCCTACGCGGCGACCGCGCTGGTGGCCCGGGCGCTGGTCGCGAGCCCGTCGTTCGTGGGCAACCAGGAGGCCCGCGGACTGCAGGTCGAGTCCGTCGCCGCCTGGCCGTTCATGCTCGCCCGGACCCTCGGCGCTCCGGTCGACCTGGTGTTCCGCAACGGCGCCACCGAGGTCGCCCACAGCGCCGCCGACCTGGTGGCCCGGTGGCTGCTGCCGCTGGGGGTGGCCGCCGCCCTGGTGGTGCTGGCCTGGGCATGGCTGCGGGTTCCGGCCGCCGACACCGGGACGGCGGCACTGGTGTCCCTGCTGGTCGTGCTGGTCCTGCTGGTGACCAGTCGTGTGCTGTCCCCGCAGTTCGACATCTGGGTGCTGGGGCTGTGCGCCCTGGCACAGGCCCACACCCGGGTCCCGCGCACCGTCCTGCTGCCCCTGGCAGGAACCGCGCTGGCTGCCCAGCTGCTCTACCCCACCGGCTACCCCAGCTTCCTGGCCGGCGGGTGGGTCGGCCTGACCATCCAGACCGTTCGGCTGGTGCTGCTGCTCGTGGGGCTGGTGGCCGTCCTGGCGCACCTGCGCCGCCACAACGCGCCCCGCTCGGGCGCCCCGCTGCCGGAGGACGCGACCGGCACTCACGCCCTCGCGTAGAGCACCCCGGCCGGTTCCGCAGCCACCCGGGTCCATCCGGGATCGGCAGCCAGGAGGGCCGCCAGCCCGCTGCCGGGGGGCACCAGGACGCAGCCCGCGGCCCCCACGATCGCCGGGACCCCGGCCGCCCCGGTCAGTCCCCGCTCGGCGCGAAGGACCGCCACGGCACCATGGAGGTCGTTGCGCGAGTCGATCGAGACCCGCACGTCGGGCCGGGCCAGGATCAGGTACCCGCCGACGAGGTACGGGACGTAGACGTCGCACCCGATCGGGATCGCAGCCGCGACCCTGGTCGGGTAGATCGAGGGGTCCGGTCGCCCCAGGTGACCCAGGGCGGGGGCGGCCACCCCGCCCAGCAGGGCGACCCCGACCACCGCAGCGGGCACCAGCACGCGCCTCCGGGATCGCAGGTATGCCAGCACCCGGGCTGAGGAGGCACCCGCGGCCAGGGTGGGTACGGCCACCAGCAGCAGGAGGGGCAGCAGGCGCTGAGCCGGGAGCGAAGCCACCGCCAGCACGGCAAGTGCGGCGACGACGACCCGCTCTGCGCGCCGCAGGGCGACGCCCAGCGCCGTCAGCCCTGCGGCGAGGACCACGACCTGGCTGGCGTCGCTCGGGTCGAACCGGGCCCACTCGTCGACCACCCCCACGGACTGCTGGTGCACTGTCCAGGCGTGCCGGATCAGCTCGGTTCCGTACGGAGTGACCAGGCACGCGGCTCCCCCGGCCACAGCCGTGGCCACCAGCAGCCCCGCCGCCCGGGACTGCCCAGCGGTCGCCGCCGCACCGGCCGCCGCGGCGACCAGGACCACACCGAGCATCGCGGCGCTGTGCAGGTTCATCCACACGAGCATCACGGCGACGATCGCGGCTGCGGCCACCCCCGGGGACCGCCCGACGGACACCGCCCGAGCCAGCAGGACCAGGCCCAGGACCGCGGCGTAGTCCACCAGCTGGGGGCGCGCCGAGAGCCACCCGACCAGGATCACCCCGGCGGACAGCGCCCCGGCCACCGCCGGGACGACGTGGGCGCCCAGCTCGCGGGCCAGCACCAGGACCATGCCGAGCACCACCCACGCCAGGGCTGCGGCCACCACGGCGACCGCCGGCAGGCCCCCGACCCGATGTGCCACGCCCAGCAGGACGTCGAAGCCCCAGGAGTTGGGCGTCCACGCTGCCCCGGCCGCGGTCCAGGAGTACGCGTCCACGTGCGGCATCCGGCCCCAAGCCAGGATGTCCAGCCCGGTGCGGACCTGCCAGAACGTGTCGGACTCCGCCAGGGTGCCCGCGCGCAGCACGACCACCGGCAGCAGGACCAGCCATCCCATGAGCCACGGCAGCGCCCGGTCCCGGGGGGTCACGCGGGAGCCCCGGTGAGCGCCTGCCGGGGCTGCCCGACGGAGGGGCCCCGGCGCCCCGCCGCGCGCGCCGGCAGGCGACGCCACAGCCAGGTGGTCACCAGCACCACCCCGAGGGGGTACCACGCACTGCCGATCGACGGGCCCGGGCCAGTCGGGACCACGAGCAGGGCCGCCGGCCAGAGCGTCGTCACGACGGCGACGAGGACGTCCCGGCGGGTGCGTCCGTGCAGGGCGATCGCCGCGGCCAGCGGGACCCACCAGCCGAAGGCGTGGATCCATGCCAGCGGTGCGCACACCCCCGACCAGAGTCCCACCAGGGCCACGGCGGCCGCGTCCCAGCCAGCGTCGTGGGCCCGTCGGGCGACGAGCAGCCCGGCCACCAGCAGCGCCGCGCTGACCGCCAGCACGGCCACGCCCGCAGGGGGCGACCCCCAGCCGGCGCGCGCTGCGATGCCGGACAGGGCCTGGTTGCTCACGTTCGTGTAGTCCTGCGGGGCGCGCAGGACGCCGCCGTCACGGAAGTACCACCGTGACGAGGCGGGCATCGCCCACCACCCGAGCGCCGTCCAGGCCAGGAATGCGGCACCGGCGACAAGGCAGTCCCGGCGCCGGCCGGTCGACCACCAGTGCAGGGCGAACGCGGCCGGAGTCAGCTTCAGTGCCGCAGCGGCGCCCACCCAGGCGCCCCGCCAGCGCGTGCGCGCACCCAGCATCCCCCACGCCGAGATGCCCATGACGACCGGCGCCGCCTGACCCAGCCCGGCGGCGAGGAACAGCGGCAAGGACAGCAGGGTGACGGCCGACACGGCACCGACGATCCCGGCGCGGTCCCATGGGCTGCCCTGCGCCGCGGTCCGGACCACCACGGCCGACGTCAGCCACACCGACACCGCCGTCGCCACGACCATCAGCACCCGCCCTGCTGCCAACGGGACTGCCAGCCAGGCCAACAGCACCAGGGCGGAGGGCGGATAGGTGTAGGGCGCGGTGATGTCGGGGTAGAGGTGGCGGTACACGTCGTCGGCCCCGAGGTGCTCCAGCGCCAGGTGGTAGACCTGCAGGTCCGGCGCCCGCACGTCGCGCAGCACGCCGGCCACGAGCGCGACCGCGGCCAGGTACAGGCCGACCCCGACCACGTCACCGCGAGCGGGCACGCTCGGCACGGGCTGCCCTCCTCCGGGGTCGCCGGGACGACCGACGCGACCACGCGTCGCGGCCCCCCGCTGGGGACCCGCTCCTCCGATCGGCCGCGCCGGCTCGAAGTTGAGCCCAGCCCCGCTCGCGGGGCCATGCCCCCGCCCGTTGCGGCCGCGGGCTCGGTGCGGCCGGATCGACTAGGCCGGGCCCACCGCGGCCCGCGCCCGCTGCCCGGGACCTGCCGGCTCGGCGGCGGGCCGGGTGGGCTCGCCGCGCACCGGGCCCTGCAGCAGCAGCGTCACGATGACGCCCACGATGAGGTTGTTGGCGCACCAGAGGGCCGTGACTGCACCGTCCGTGCCCGGCGCCCCCCAGGGTCCCAGGTACATGACCAGCGGCCCGAGCAGGGCCAGCAGCGCAGCCGCCCGGTCCCTGCGGCCCACCGCTGTCATCCCCGCCCCCACCGCGAGCGGGACCCACCAGCCGAAGGCGTGGATCCACGCCAGCGGGGCGGCCAGCCCGGACCAGACGCCCACCAGGGGGATCGCTACCGCGCTCCGGCCCGCCCGGTGCAGCCGGCGGGCCACCAGCAGGGCCCAGGGCAGGGCGAGCAGCGCCAGCACGACGGCAAGGCCACGCCCTGCTGCGGAGTCCAGCCCGAGCCGGGCCAGGGTCCCGGAGATCGCCTGGTTGCTGGGGCTGTCGTAGTCCTGCGCAGCGCGCAGCATGCCGCCCTGCCCGAAGTACCACCACGACGAGCGCGGCATGACCAGCGCCGTTGCCCCCGTGATCACGGCGAATGCCACACTCGCACGGAGCACGTGGCGACGCCGACCCGTCAACGCCCAGTGCACGACGAACAGGGCAGGCGTCAGCTTGATGGCCGCCGCCACTGCGATGACGATGCCGTCACGAGTGGGCCGGTGGCCGTAGGCCGCGACCGCCGACAGCCCCAGCACCACCGGGGCAGCCTGTCCCAGCCAGGTCCCGACCACGACGGCTGGGGAGAGCAGCATGAGTGCGGTGGCCACCGCCACCGGCCCGGGGCGCACCCATCGGCTCCCCGGTGCAGCCGCCCGAATGGTCAGGGTCATGGTGACCGCGCACGCCGCCACCGACAGCGTGAGCATGAGTCCACGGGCCACCGGCCAGGGCAGGCCGGCGAAGCCGAGGAGCACCAGGGCGCTGGGCGGGTAGGTGAAGGGCCAGTCGGGGTAGCCGTGGTGGTAGACGTCGTCGGTGAGCAGACGTCGCACGGCAAGGTGGTAGACCTGCAGGTCGCCGGCCTGGGACTGCGCCATGGCCGGCTGCATCGCGACCAGCACCGCGGCCAGGATCCCGACCCCGACGCCGTCCAGGACGCGTGGTGGGAACCGCTGGACCACAGAGCCGAGCCTCGCCATCCCGTTCGCACCCCCGTGCCGAGCGATCACTCTCCAGGAACAGGTCGTGACCCACGGTAGCGAGCGACCCGGGCGACCCGCCACGGCTGCGCCGCGCGACGACGCGCGACCACCCGAACGGCCCAGCGCCCCGGATCAGCCTCCGAGCACGTCCTGCCACATCCGGGCCACGACCTCCGGGCGCTCGACCTGGGCGATGTGCCCGGCGTCCGGCAGCACCACCACGTGCGCCGACCGGAACGCCGTCGTGGCTCGATGCGCGGCACGGGCGTCCACGAGCTTGTCCTTCCTGCCATAGATCAGCAGGGTCGGCGCCTGGACCCGCCGTGCGAGCTGCCAGGGCCGGTCGGGACTGCGGTCGACGTAGGTCGCCAGCAGCCCCTGCACCGACCCGACGAACGCCTCACGAACCCAGGGCAGGCCGTCGCGCCGGCGCATCTCCTCCTCCGCCTCGGCCCGGCGCTGCTCGTGCAGCCGCGCCGGCACGGCGAAGCACAGGTCATAGGTGGCCTGCACCCGCCGGGCGACGTCCACGCTCTGGTACCTGCCGAACAGCGCATCGCCCACCCGCGGCACCGCCATCACCGGGATGTGCACGTTGGTGCGGCGCGGCATGCGGGCGGGCAGGGCCGGGGACAGCAGGCACAGGGTGCGCACCAGGTGCGGGGAACGCGCCGCCAGCTCGACCGCGATCGACCCGCCCATCGAGTTGCCGAACAGGTGCACCGGCCGGCCCGGGAACACGGCCTCGGTGAGCGCCGCGACAGCGCGGGCATGCCCAGCCAGCGAGTAGTCGCCGTCGCGGGGCGGCTCGGATCCCCCGAAGCCGGGCAGGTCCAGCGACACGCAGTCCAGCCGATCGGCCAGCCGGTCTGCAAGGTCGACCCAGTTCAGCGAGTTCCCTCCGAGGCCGTGGACCAGCACGGCCGGCTCATGGGGACCGTCGCCGCGCACTGGGGTGCGCCGCACCGCGACAGGTCCGGCCTTGGTGTCCACCTGGTCGACGGGAGGGGGAACGGGCAGCACGGTCACGAGCCGGCAGCCTACGCCGGGACCCGACCGCGCGCCGGAGCAGCCGTGGCCGCGGCCCGGCGCCCACTCGCGACGCTGGGTCTACTATTCCCCCCATGTCGCTGACCACCGACCGACCGGGCCGGCTGCCCCGCCAGGAGCGCCGCGCCCAGCTGCTCGGGGCGGCGCGCGAGGCCTTCGTCCAGCAGGGCTACCACGCCGCCGGGATGGACACGATCGCCGAGCTCGCCGGGGTCTCCAAGCCCGTCCTGTACCAGCACTTCCCGGGCAAGCTCGAGCTCTACCTCGCGGTGCTCGACGAGATCAGCGAGCGGCTGATCACCTCGGTGCGGGCGGCGCTGGCCTCCACCCACGAGAACAAGCGGCGCGTGCACGCGACCTTCGAGGCGTACTTCTCGTTCGTGGCCGAGGAGTCGGGCGGCTTCCGGCTGATCTTCGAGTCCGACCTCACCAACGTGCTCGAGGTCTCGCGCCGGGTGGCCCGCACCAACGAGAAGTGCGCCGAGATGATCGCCGCCGTCATCATCGAGGACACGGGCCTCGACGAGGAGCGGGCGATGATGCTCGGCGCCGGCCTGACCGGCATGGCCCAGACCGCGGCGCGTCGCTGGCTGCACTCGCCGGGCACGATCTCCCAGTCCGAGGCCGCGCGCGCCATGACGGCGCTGGCCTGGCGGGGCATCTCCGGCTTCCCCCTGTCCCCCCAGAACCCCTAGGAGGCACCCATGGAGGTGCGCATCGGCGTCCAGCAGGCCGCCCGCGAGCTCGTGATCGACGTGAACGACACCCCCGAGGGGGTGTCGGCGAAGGTCGAGGCGGCCCTGACCGGCGGCCCGGTGCTCGTGCTCGTCGACGAGAAGGGTCATCGCGTGGTGGTCCCGGCCGACCGGCTGGCCTACGTCGAGATCGCCGCGGCGGAGACCCGGCGGGTCGGCTTCGGCACGATCTGACCGGCGCCCGGGAGGCGGAGCTCGCTAGGCCGCCAGGCCGAGCGCGCCCATCCGGGCCACGTGCGCCGCGGTCAGCCCCTCGAACAGGCCGTCCAGCTCGATGGCGGGGCGCTGGCCGTCGCCCAGGATCAACCCGCTGAGCGCGTCGCGCTCGGCCGCCACGGTCTGCGCCTGCGACAGCATCTCGCCGAGCAGGCGACGGCCCCACAGCGCCAGCCGCCCGGCGACCCGGGGGTCGGCGGCGATCGCGGCGCGGACCTCCTCGACGACCACCCCGGTCTGGCCGAGCTCGGCGCACACCTCCAGCACGATCCGCTCGGTCTGCTCGTCCAGCGAGCTGGCGATGTGGCGGTAGAAGTCCGAGGCGATCGAGTCGCCCACGTACGCCTTCACCAGTCCCTCCAGCCAGTCCGAGGGGGCCGTGGTGCGGTGGTAGCGCTCCAGCGGGCCAAGGAACACGGTCATGACCGCCTCGGGGTCCTCCCCCATCTCCGCGAGCCGGTCGCGCAGGATCCGGAAGTGGGCCAGCTCGCCCTCGGCGATGTGGGCCATCCGGACCCGCTGGGTCAGGGTGGGGGCCAGCGCCGCCTCGGACACGAGCCGCTCGAAGGCCAGGTACTCCCCGCAGCCGAGCAGGGCCAGCAGCTCGACGACACCCTGCCGATAGGCCGGTTCGGACAGGTCGGGACGCGACGGGGAGGCCATGGCGGAAAGGTATCCCGTCCCCGCCAGCCCGTGACGGTACGCTGGGGCCACTACTGAGGAGAGATTTGAGCACCTTCACCGAACTGGGCGTCGTCGCGCCCGTCGCCGACGCGCTCGCGGCCGTCGGCATCACCGATGCGTTCCCGATCCAGGAGATGTGCATCCCGCAGGCCCTCGAGGGCCGCGACCTGATCGGCCAGGCCAAGACCGGCACCGGCAAGACCCTGGGGTTCGGGATCCCGCTGCTGCAGCGGATCGCCACGCCGGGCACCGACGCGTACACCTCGCTCCCCGAGGCCCAGCAGCGCGCCCCCAAGGCCCTCGTCGTCGTGCCGACCCGTGAGCTGTGCGTGCAGGTCACCAGCGACCTGCAGCAGGCCGGGGCCCGGCTGGGCGCCCGCGTGCTCGCCGTGTACGGCGGGCGGGCGTACGAGCCCCAGGTCGACGCCCTGACCAAGGGCGTCGACGTCGTCGTGGGGACCCCGGGCCGCCTGATCGACCTGGCCCGGCAGCGGCACCTGGTCCTGGGCCACGTGTCCGTCCTGGTCCTCGACGAGGCCGACGAGATGCTGGACATGGGGTTCCTGCCCGATGTCGAGCGGATCGTGTCGATGCTGTCGGCCACCCGCCAGACCATGCTGTTCTCGGCGACCATGCCCGGGCAGATCATCACGCTGGCCCGCCGGTACATGTCGACGCCCACCCACATCCGCGCGATCAGCCCGGATGACGACTCCGCCACCGTGGACGCGATCGAGCAGCACGTCTGGCGGGTCCACCCGTTGAACAAGGTGGAGATCCTGGCCCGGGTCATGCAGGCCGACGGCCACGGCCCGTCCATGATCTTCTGCCGCACCAAGCGGCGCGCCCAAGCGGTCGCCGATGACCTCACCGAGCGCGGCTTCGCCGCCGGCGCGGTGCACGGTGACCTCGGCCAGGGCGCCCGGGAGCAGGCGCTGCGCGCGTTCCGCAACGGCAAGGTCGACATCCTGGTCGCGACGGACGTCGCCGCGCGTGGCATCGACGTCGAGGGCGTGACCCACGTGATCAACTACGAGTGCCCGGACGACGAGAAGACCTACCTGCACCGGGTGGGCCGGACCGGTCGGGCCGGCGCCTCGGGCGTGGCGATCACGTTCGTGGACTGGGAGGACGTGCCCCGCTGGCAGCTGATCAACCGGGCCCTGGGGCTGCCGTTCCACGAGCCGGTGGAGACCTACCACACCTCCGAGCACCTGTACGCCGGGCTGGGGATCCCCGCGGGCACGGCCGGCACCCTGCCGAGGGCTGCCCGCACGCACGCCGGACTGGACGCCGAGGAGGTCGAGGACCTCGGGGGTCGGGCTCCAGCGGCCGCCCGGGGCCGCGGCCATCAGCGCAGCGGGCACTCCCACCACCACGGCCAGACGATCGGCCATGGCCCGAAGGAGTCCCGCGAGGTCGAGGCCCCGCCGAGCAAGGAGGAGCGGCCCCGGCGGCGCCGGCCGCGCCAGCGGCGGCGCACCCGCGGTGGGGCGGCGGTCGGGGACCAGGCCCAGAGCGGCCAGGGCGGCGCCCCGGCCAGCCCCGCGTCCGAGTCGTAGGGCCACCGCGGGCCCGGCCTGCCGACCGAAGGGGAGCCTGCGGCTCAGCAGAACCGCAGGCTGACCCAGGTGCGCCGGCCGCACGACGGGCAGCGCATCCACGACGGGTAGTCCCGACGGACGACCAGCAGGTGCAGGCTGGGCAGCGCGAGGGTCAGCGCGTGCAGGTAGGACACGCAGGTCGAGCCGTGGCAGGCCGAGCACGTGACCACCAGCGTCCGGCCCCACGAGGGCGCCACCGGCGAGTGGCTGAACAGCGCCGCCTTGCCCTGGGCGTCCACGGTGGGACCGGGTCCCCCACTGCCGGTGCGGGTGCGGACCCGGTCGAACGAGGTGGTCATGCTCCGGCCCCAGCCGCGGCAGCCACGCTCACGGCGCTGCCGTCGACCAGCCCCTGGGCCAGCTCGCGGTACGCCTGGGCTCCCCGGAACCGGCTGCCCGACAGCACGGAGCGGCCGGCGGCAGGGGCTTCCGCGAACCGGATGGAGCGCGGGATCGGCGGCACCAGGACGGGCAGGCCGTACCGGTCGGAGATGTCGGCTAGGACCGCCCGGGCGTGCGTGGTTCGGGCGTCGTACAGCGTCGGCAGGACGCCGAGCACCGTCAGGTCGCGGTTGGTGATCCTGCGGACGTCGCCGATCGTGTCCAGCAGCTGACCCACCCCGCGGTGCGACAGGGTCTCGCACTGCAGCGGGATGAGCACCTCGTCAGCGGCCGTCAGCGCGTTGATGGTGAGCACCCCCAGCGACGGGGAGCAGTCCAGCAGGATCGTGTCGTAGTCGGAGGTGACGTCGGCCAGGGCCGCGCGCAGGGCGAACTCGCGGCCGGTGCGGGTCAGCAGCTGGGCCTCCGTGCCCGCCAGGTCGATCGTGGCCGGCAGCAGGTCGATGCCCTCGTCCGTGGGCACGATGGCCGCCCCGGCGGCCACCCTGCCGAGCAGCACGTCGTGCACCGAGATGCCGAGCGCCTCGGGGTCCAGGCCCAGCGAGAACGTCAGGCACGCCTGCGGGTCGAGGTCCACGAGCAGCACCCGCTGGCCCAGCTCGACGAGCGCGGCACCCGTCGAGGCCACGGTGGTGGTCTTGGCGACGCCGCCCTTCTGGTTGGCTACTGCGATCGTGCGCGTCATGGGCACCCCTGCGCGGTCGGCGGCTGCGGCTCTATTGTGCACACCATGAGCACCCCGCCCTTCATCGCCATGCCCGACGGCGTGGCGCTTTCCGAGCCCCCGGAGTGGCCGGTGCCGACGCTGCTGGCCGAGCCCGCGCCGTCGCACGGCACCGCCCTGCTGGTCCCGGGGTTCACCGGGTCCAAGGAGGACTTCCTGGCGGTGCTCGCGCCCCTGGCGGCGCTGGGGTGGCGCGCCGCCGCGATGGACCTGCCGGGCCAGGCGGGCTTCCCGGGCCTCGGACCGCGGGGGTCGCACACCCCGGCCGCGCTGGCGCAGTCGGTGCGCGCCGAGATCGACCGCCTCGACGACGGGCGCGGCGTGCACCTGGTCGGGCACTCCATGGGCGGGCTGGTGACCCGTGAGGTCGTGCTGGCCGACACGTCCGGGCTGGCGTCCTGGACGCTGCTGTGCAGCGGGCCGGGGCCCGTGCCCGCAGCGACCTGGCCGTCCCTGCAGGCGCTGTCGCAGGCGATCGGGGTGCTGCCGATGACGGCGATCTGGCAGCAGAAGGAGGCCGCGGACCGGGCCGGCGGCTGGACCCCGCCCAGCGACGACGTCGCCACGTTCGTGCGGCGCCGGTTCCTCGCCAACGACCCGGACGCGCTGGCCGACTTCGCGACGATCCTGATGACCGCCCCGGACCGCACCGAGCTCGCGGCCGCCGCCCTGGCCACGGCCGGGCTGCCGAGCGCGGTGGTGACCGGCGAGCGCGACGACGCATGGCCACCGGACGAGCAGGAGCGGATGGCCATCCGGCTGGCCGTCCCGTGGCACCTGCTGCCCGGTGTCGGGCACAGTCCGGCAGCCGAGGACCCCCGGCTCGCGGCGACCGTCCTGCACGACATCTTCAGCCACGCGGCTGGGATGGCCCACGTCGATGCCTGACGCGGCGGCGCCGCACGAGCCAGGTGTGGATCCCCGAACCGGTGGGTATCTCACCGGCATGGCCCTGCACGAGATCCTCTCCCCTGATGCCCGCGCACCACGAGAGGCTCGTCACGCCGTCGCCCGCTTCCTGACGGCCGCCCACCTGCCCCAGCTCACCGACGACGCCGAGCTGCTGGCCTCGGAGCTGGTCACCAACGCCGTGCGCCACGCCGGCGGCCCGATCGACGTGCGGGCCTATGTGCGCGACGGCTTCCTGCGTCTCGAGGTGGCGGATTCGGCGATCGACCGACAGGTGGCCCCGCGCACCGCTCGCCCCGACGACGAGGGCGGTCGTGGCATGGAGCTGGTGGACAAGCTCTCGGCGCGCTGGGGCTGGCGCACCACGGGGCACAGCAAGGTGGTCTGGCTGGACCTCCCGGTCTGACCCGCTCGCCCCCGCGAGGGGTCGTGACGACCCGGCGGGTGTGGCTCAGGCCTCCAGCGGATCGGCGGACAGCGGCCGCGGCTCACTCCAGCGCACCGGCATGCCGTGGGCCGGACCGGTGCCCAGCTGCACCGACGTGCCCGCCCGCCACGGCGCCCATGCCCCCGCCGCCGGCCAGGACCGCCCGATCAGGGCGTACGAGCGGGCCGGGTCGCTCGAGTCGCGCATCCACTCCCAGGACAGGTGCACGACGGGGCTGGTCGGGGTGGCCCGGTGCCCCAGCCGCCGTACCGCCGAGCGGATCTCGGCGCGGGACTGCCGGTCCAGGTAGAACCAGGTGGCCGAGTGCCAGATCACCAGCGTCTGGCGCGGCACCGGCTCCGCGTGGGTCAGCGCCGCCATGTAGGCCCCGGCGGGCATGGCCTTGATCGTGGCCGGGATCCGCTGGGCCAGCGCGAACGAGGTCCGCAGCCGCTCGAAGCGGGCCAGGTCGTCGCCCCAGACGTAGCAGGCCAGGGTCAACCGGTCCTCGGGGTTGGTCACGTCCAGCGGGTGCAGGTCGCAGCCGGACCGTTCGACGATCCGGATCGGGGGGGCCATCGGGATCTGCGCCCACGGCATCGCGTCGGCGCGCAGGTTCAGCCCGGCGGACGCCGCGAGCTCGTGCAGCCGGATCGGGTGGCCATGAGCGGCCGCGACCCGCGAGAGGGCGCCGCGAAGCGGCAGTCCCCGGCCGGTCTCGTTGGTCTGCGGGATCCGGCGCAGTGAGTCCTCGACCGCGCCGGGATGGTGCAGGAACGCCTCGGCCAGCGCGGCGCGCAGGTCCTCCCGGCCCGCGTCGTCGACCGGGGCGACCCCGCCGGTGGTCGGGTAGTGCGCCGCCAGCCGGGGCGAGCGTCGGGTCAGCACGATGCGGTGCGCCGCGGCCAGCAGCCGCAGGCCGACGAGGTCGCCGCCGCGCACCGAGCGCCACTCAGCGAACATCCCGTACAGCTCGCCCCCGGGTGCCGCCAGGTCGATCAGGGCGAGCAGGACGTCGTGCGACAGGGTCGAGCCCAGACCGGCGCACGACGACGCCTGCGTCCGCAGTGCCTCGTCGAAGCTGACGGCCTCGTCGCCGTGGATGACGTTGGCCATGACGCTCATCGGCGCGCGCGACCTCCAGTTCCGGGCCACGGGAAAGGGCCACCGGGGGGAATGATGCACCCTCGGACGTCCTCGTGCCGAGCCGCGTCCCCCAACCGGGGGCGCCACGGGGCCGGCTCAGCGCTCGCGGTACTCCTCCAGCAGCCGCCGCGCGATGATCATGCGCTGGATGTCGGCCGTGCCCTCGCCGATCAGCAGCATGGGTGCCTCCCGGTAGAGCCGCTCGATCTCGTACTCCTTGGCGTAGCCGTAGCCGCCGTGGATCCGGAACGAGTCCTCGACCACCTCCTTGCAGAACTCGCTGGCCAGGTACTTGGCCATGCCCGCCTCGAGGTCGTTGCGCTGGCCGGAGTCCTTGGTCCGCGCCGCGCGGACCATCATCTGGTGGGCGGCCTCGACCTTGACCGCCATGTCGGCCAGCCGGAACGACACCGCCTGGTGCTCGGCGATCGGCTTGCCGAACGCGGAGCGCTGCTGGGCGTAGGCCACGCCGAGCTCGAAGGCCCGCGCGGCGACGCCGCAGGCCCGGGCGGCGACGTTGACCCGGCCCACCTCGACGCCGTCCATCATCTGGTAGAAGCCGCGGCCCGCAGCCCCGCCGAGCAGGGCCGTCGCGGGAAGGGCGAGGCCGTCCATGACCATCTCGGTGGTGTCGACGCCCTTGTAGCCCATCTTGGCGATCTTGCCCGGGATGGTCAGGCCGGGCAGCACCTCGCCGAACCCCGCGGGCTTCTCCACGAGGAACGTCGACATCCGGCGGTACACCGGGTCCTGCGGGTCGCCGTCGGCGTCGGTGCGCACCAGCACCGCGACCAGCGAGGAGGACCCGCCGTTGGTCAGCCACATCTTCTGCCCGGACAGCAGGTAGCCCCCGGAGCCGTCGGGGACCGCCCGGGAGGTGATCGCGGCGACGTCGGACCCGCAGTGCGGCTCCGACATGGAGAACGCCCCCCGCAGCTCGCCGGTGGCCATCCGCGGCAGCAGGTCGGCGCGCTGGGCCGCGGTGCCGTGCTGCATGACCATCCACGCGACGATGAAATGGGTGTTGACGATCCCGCTGACCGACATCCAGCCCCGCGCGATCTCCTCCACGCACAGCGCGTAGGTCAGCAGCGACTGCCCCAGTCCGCCGTACTCCTCGGGGATCATGAGCCCGAAGATCCCCATCTCCTTCATGCCCTCGACGATCTCCGTGGGGTACTCGTCGTCGTGCTCGAGGCGCTGCGCGTTCGGGATGACCTCGTTGTCGACGAAGTCGCGGACCGCCGCGAGGATGTCGCGCTGATCCTCGGTCAGGCCCTCGGTCTGCGCCAGCCGCCCCATGCCGCCTCCTGCTCGCCCGTTGTTACTGGCCAGTATCGCCCCGCCGCTCGGCATTCCGCGCGGTGGGACGCGGGACGGGCAGCCGGCTCAGCCCTGCGCAGGGGTGAAGGCCGACCGGCGGGCCATGCCGGCAGCGCGGCCCTTGGCCGCGATCACCAGCGCCATCTTGCGGGAGGCCTCGTCGATCATCTCGTCGCCGAGCATCACCGCGCCGCGGGCGCCACCGGCCGCGGACGTGGCGTGGTCATAGGCGTCCAGGATGAGCTCGGCGTGGTCGTAGTCCTCCTGGCGCGGGGAGTACACCTCGTTGGCCGCCTCGAGCTGGCCCGGGTGCAGCACCCACTTGCCGTCGAATCCCAGCGCCGCGGAGCGCCCGGCGACCCGGCGGAACCCGTCCACGTCCCGGATCTGCAGGTAGGGCCCGTCGATGGCCTGCCGGTCGTGGGCGCGGGCCGCCATCAGGATCCGCATGAGGATGTAGTGGTAGGCGTCGCCCACGTCGTAGCCGGGTGGCTGCTCGCCGACGACCAGGGACTTCATGTTGATGCTGGCCATGAAGTCGGCCGGACCGAAGATGACGGTCTCGACGCGCGGCGAGGCCGCCGCGATCGCGTCCACGTTGACCAGTCCCAGGGCGTTCTCGATCTGGGCCTCGATGCCGATGCGTCCCACCTCGTAGCCCATCGTGCGCTCGATCTGGGTGAGCAGGGTGTCGAGCATGACGACCTGCTCCGGGGTCTGCACCTTGGGCAGCATGATGCAGTCCAGGTTCGCCCCCGCCCCCTCGACGACCGTCACGACGTCGCGATAGGTCCACGGCGTGGTCCAGTCGTTGACCCGCACGGTGCGCACCTTGCCCTCGTAGCCCCCCTCGTTCAGCGCGGCCACGATGGTGTGCCGCGCGTCGGGCTTGGCCAGCGGGGCGACCGCGTCCTCGAGGTCCATGAAGACCTGGTCGGCGGGCAGGCCGCGAGCCTTGTCCAGCATCTTGGGGCTGCTGCCGGGCACGGCGAGGTTGGAGCGACGGGAGCGCAGGGGGCGTGCGGACGGGACCATGGGGACTCCGATCAGTCGCCCCCCACACTAGCGATCGCCCACGCCGTGGGCGCTTCGGCGGGGCCGGGGTTCGGCGGGGCCCGGGTTCGGCGGGGCCCGGGTTCGGCGGGGCCCGGGTTCGGCGGGGCGGATCAGCCGGGGATGGTCTCCGTCGGCTCGTCGCGCGGTCCGGTCGTCGAGCGGATCACCAGGGCCAGCCCGCCGAGCAGCAGCAGGACCGCCGGCAGGATCGCCAGCGGCGGCCGCTGGCCGAGCCAGCCCGCCGCGATCAGCGTGGATCCCGGCATCTCGAACAGGATGGCCAGCGACACGACCGTGGCCGATGTCGTGGCCAGCACGCGGTTGACCAGGGTGTGACCGAGCAGCTGGGCACCCAGTGTGAGCACCGCGATCAGCCCCCAGTCGCGCGCCGACCAGCCCGCCAGGGGCACCCGCAGCAGCACCAGCAGGGGGATCAGGCTGACCGCGGCGACCCCGTAGCACACCGTCGTGTAGGCGGCAGTCGACACCGACTGGCGGGCCTGCTCCCCCACGGTCACGTACAGGGCGGCCAGCACCGCCCCCGCCAGCGCCAGCCCGTCGCCCACGAGCGCCCGCGGGTCGAGGCTGACGTCGACGCCGGTGAGCACGAGCACCCCGCCCAGCGACACCCCGATCCCCACCCATGCCGACCGCGCGATCCGGACCCCGCGCCAGCGCGCGACCAGCGCGGCCCACACCGGCTGGGTGGCCACCAGGGCGGTCGAGGAGGCGACCGTGGTGAACCGCAGGCTGGGCACCCAGGTGGCGAAGTGGGCCCCGAGCAGCACCCCGGCCAGGGCCATGAGCCGCCACTGGGCCGGGGCGGCGGCCCGCAGCGCCCCACGGTCGCCGACCAGCAGCCAGCCACCGGTCAGCGCCGAGCCGAGGGCGGTGCGCCAGAACGCGATGGCCAGCGCCGGCGCCGTGCACGCCGCGATCACCGGCCCGGAGGTGGAGATCGCGAGCACCGCCAGGGCCAGCAGCCACAGGTCCCGCACCGGGGGGCGGGCCAGCGCGGGACCGGGTGCGTCGATCACGTCGGGACCATATCCCCGGCAGTAGCCTCACCCCTGTGACAGGAGTCGGCGGACCTCGGGTGTTCGTCTCGCACCTGTCCGGGATCGGGGTCTTCGACCCCGCGGGCGACCCACTGGGCAAGGTCCGCGACCTGGTGGTCACCCTGCGCCACGACCGGGAGCCCCCGCGGGTCCTGGGCCTGGTCATGGAGGTGCCCCCGCGCCGGCGGATCTTCCTGCCCATGACGCGGGTCACCTCCATCGACGCCGGGCAGGTCGTCGCTCGCGCGCGGCTGGACCTGCGTCGCTTCGAGCAGCGGCCCGGCGAGACCCTGGTCATCGGCGAGCTGCTGGACCGGGCGGTCGTGGTCCGCGCCACCGGCGAGACGGTCACCGTGGTGGACGCCGGGCTGGAGCTGGACCGCAACAAGGACTGGCGGATCACCAAGCTGCACGTGGCGGCCCCGCACCGCGGGTTCCGCCGCCGGGCCCAGGCCACCACAGTCGACTGGTCGGCCGTCGACGGGCTGTCGATCGCCCCGCAGCCGGGGGACCAGGGCACCGACAGCCTGCTGGCCACGATGGACGAGCTCGGCCCGGCCGACCTGGCCAACGTCCTGCAGGACCTGCCCGGCAAGCGCCGCCTCGAGGTCGCCCGCAACCTCGACGACCAGCGCCTGGCCGACGTCCTCGAGGAGCTGCCCGAGGACGACCGCGTCCAGATCCTGACGGAGCTGGGCATCGAGCGGGCCGCGGACGTCCTCGAGGAGATGGAGCCCGACGACGCCGCGGACCTGCTGTCCGAGCTGACCCCCGAGCAGGCCGAGCAGTTCCTCAAGGAGATGGAGCCCGACGACGCCGAGGACCTGCGCCGGCTGCTGTCGTACGGCGACTACACGGCCGGCGGCCTGATGAACCCGGAGCCGATCATGCTGCCCCCGGACGCGACGGTGGCCGAGGCCCTGGCCCGCGTGCGCAACCCGGAGGTCTCCCCGTCGCTGGCGGCGCAGGTCTACGTCGTGCGTCCTCCGCTGGACACCCCGTCGGGGAAGTTCCTCGGCGTCGCGCACTTCCAGCGGCTGCTGCGCGAGCCGCCGTCCCGGCTGGTCTCGGCCGTCGTCGACACCAGTCTCGAGCCCGTGGGACCGCAGGCCCCGCTGTCGACTGTCACCCGGTACTTCGCCACCTACAACCTGGTCGCGCTGCCGGTCGTCGACGAGCGGGACCGCCTGCTCGGGGCGGTGACGGTCGACGACGTCATCGACCACATGCTCCCCGAGGACTGGCGCGACATCGACGCCGAGCCCGAGGACGAGGAGTAGGCCGTGGCACGACCGACCTCCCGCGTCCGCCTGGACCAGCCCCGACCCCGCGGCAGGTCGCTGCGACCCCAGTACGACCCGGAGCTGTTCGGGCGGCTGAGCGAGCGCATCGCCCGGTTCATCGGCTCCGCCCGGTTCCTCGGGTGGATGACGGTGTTCGTGACCGTGTGGCTGCTGTGGAACACGCTGGCCCCGCCCGACCTGCGGTTCGACCCGTACCCCTTCATCTTCCTGACCCTGCTGCTGTCGCTGCAGGCCTCGTACGCCGCTCCCCTGATCCTGCTCGCGCAGAACCGACAGGCCGACCGGGACCGGGTCCAGTACCAGGAGGACCGCAACCTCACCGAGCGCCTGGTCGCCGACACCGAGTACCTGACCCGGGAGATCGCCAGCATCCGGATCGCCACGGGCGACCTGGCGACCCGGGACTTCCTGCGCGGCGAGGTCCGCGACCTGGCCGAGGAGCTGACGGCACTGCTGTCCGAGGAGTCGGCGTCGCGGCGACCCGCTCCCGGCGACGACCCTCGGGGCTGAGCCGGGGCGTACCGTGGGCGGGGTCGTCGACCGACGTGAGGCAGGCGCACCCATGACCGACCCCGCCACCCCCACCGGCCCGGGCACCACCTCGGAGCAGTTCGCCGCCCGGTTCCTCGAGCACCTGCACCTGGATCGAGCGGTGGACCTGGAGCGGGCCGGCCGGGGCGACGTGTACTCCGCCCTTGCCCACACGGTGCGCGACCGCCTGATGGCCGACTGGCTGGACACCGTGCGGACCCGCGGCTCGACCGGGGCCAGGACGGTCGTGTACCTGTCGGCGGAGTACCTGATGGGCCGGCAGCTGGGCAACGCGCTGCTGGCCACGGGGCTGGCCGACGTGGCCCGCGAGGCGATGTCCGGGCTGGGGATCGACCTGGACGACGTGGCCGACCTCGAGGTGGAGCCCGGGCTCGGCAACGGCGGCCTGGGCCGGTTGGCAGCCTGCTTCGCCGACTCCCTGGCCACCCTGGGCCGCCCGGCCGTCGGGTACGGGATCTGCTACGAGTACGGGATCTTCGAGCAGTCCTTCGAGGACGGTCGCCAGGTGGAGCGGCCCGACCAGTGGCTCGACCACGACAACCCGTGGATGTTCGGTCAGCGCGAGCACGCTGTGGAGGTCGGCTTCGCAGGGCACGTCGTCGACGACCCGGACACCGGCCGCCGTGCGTGGCTGCCGGCCGAGAAGGTGCTGGGGGTGCCCCACAACCTGCTCGTCCCGGGGTACCGCAACCACGTCGTCAACTCCCTGCGGCTGTGGAAGGCCCGCGGTTCCTCGCAGTTCAACCTGCAGGTGTTCAACGCCGGGGACTACATCGAGGCGGTCCGCCAGCAGTCGATGAGCGAGAACATCTCGCGCGTGCTCTACCCCGAGGACTCGACCCCGGCGGGCAAGGAGCTGCGGCTGCGCCAGCAGTACTTCTTCACGGCGTGCTCGCTGGCCGACCTGCTGCGCATCGGCGACAGCGAGGGGGTCGGGCTCGACGAGATCCCGCAGCGGGTGGCCATCCAGCTCAACGACACCCACCCGGTCATCGCCATCCCGGAGCTCATGCGGCTGTTGGTCGACGAGCGGGGGCTGGGCTTCGACGCGGCGTGGGAGATCACCCGGCGCACGTTCCACTACACCTGCCACACCCTGCTCCCCGAGGCGCTGGAGCGCTGGTCGGTGGACCTCATGGCGTGGCTGCTGCCGCGGCACCTGGAGATCATCTATGCGATCAACACCCGCTTCCTGCGCCAGGTGGAGCAGGCCTTCCCCGGCGACGGGGCCCGGGTGTCCCGCATGTCGATCATCCAGGAGGGTCCCGAGCGCATGGTGCGCATGGCCCACCTGGCCGCGATCGGCAGCGCCCACGTCAACGGGGTGGCCGGCCTGCACTCGCAGCTGCTGCGCGACACCGTGCTGCGCGACTTCGCCGAGCTGTGGCCCGAACGGTTCACCAACGTGACCAACGGGGTGACCCCACGACGGTTCCTGCAGCTGGCCAACCCCCGCCTGTCCGCCCTGATCACCGAGGCGATCGGCGACGGCTGGCTGGCCGACCTGGAGCGGCTGGGCGAGCTCGAGCCGCTGGCCGACGACCCCTCCTTCCAGGACCGCTGGCGGGCCGTCAAGCGGGCCAACAAGCAGGCCCTGGCCGCGCTGCTGGAGCAGCGCAGCGGCCGGGAGGTGCCCGTCGGGCCGATGTACGACGTCATGATCAAGCGCCTGCACGAGTACAAGCGCCAGATGCTCAAGCTGCTGCACGTGGCGACGCTGTACCGCCGGCTGCGGCTGGACCCGGGCGGCGTCAGCACGCCCCGGGTGGTGCTGTTCGGCGCCAAGGCCGCGCCCGGCTACCAGATGGCCAAGCTGATCATCCGGCTGATCAACCAGGTCGGGGCCACCATCGCCGCCGACCCGGCCGCGGCGGGACGGCTGTCCATCGTGTTCCCGGCGAACTACAACGTCACCCTTGCCGAGCGGATCATCCCCGCCGCCGACCTGTCCGAGCAGATCTCGCTTGCGGGCAGGGAGGCCTCCGGGACCGGGAACATGAAGCTGGCGCTGAACGGGGCCCTGACGATCGGCACCCTCGACGGTGCCAACGTGGAGATCCGCGAGCTCGTGGGCGACGACGCGTTCCTGCGGTTCGGGCTGCGCGAGGACGAGGTGGTGGCCCGCAAGGCTGCCGGGTACAACCCCGCGTCGCTCTACGTCGCCGACGACGAGCTGCGCGCCGTGCTCGACGAGATCTCCTCAGGGTTCTACTCCCCGCACGGGGAGGCCGGGCTGTTCCGACCCATCGTGGAGAGCCTCCTGGTGCACGACGAGTACCTGGTCCTGGCCGACTACCGGTCCTACCTCGATGCCCAGGAGCGCGCCGACGCCCTGTGGGCCGACCCAGCGGCGTGGACCGCGCGGTCGATCCGCAACACCGCCCGCGCCGGGTACTTCTCGTCGGACCGCGCCGTTCGCGACTACCTCGCCCGGATCTGGCAGTAGCGTCCCATCGGCGGTCGGGCCCCCAGGGGTGGGATCACCGCCGCGGGATCGGACATAGGGTTGACCCATGCCCACGCGTGAACAGGTCGAGTCCGCCCTCGCCGGGGTCCAGGACCCCGAGATCCACCGCCCCATCACCGAGCTCGGGATGGTCAAGGACATCACGATCACCGGTGGCGCGGTGCACGTCGAGGTGTACCTCACCGTCGCGGGGTGCCCGATGCGCGACGAGATCACCTCCCGCGTCACCGCCGCGGTGGCGGGCCTGGCGGGCGTCACCGAGGTCACCGTTGCGCTGGACGTCATGAGCGATGAGCAGCGCCGGGCCCTGCGCGAGCACCTCGGTGGGCCCCAGCGGGAGATCCCGTTCGCACAGCCCGGTTCGCTGACCCGCGTGTACCTGATCGCGTCGGGCAAGGGCGGCGTCGGCAAGTCCTCGGTCACCGCCAACCTGGCCGTCTCGATGGCCGCCCAGGGCCTGGCCGTGGGCGTGGTGGACGCCGACGTGTACGGCCACAGCATCCCGCGGATGCTCGGCGTGACCGGCCTGCCGACCCGGGTCGAGGGCCTGATCATGCCGCCGGTCGCACGCGGCGTCCGGGTCATCTCGATCCTGCCCTTCAAGCGTGGCGGCGTCATCGAGCCGGTGACCTGGCGCGGTCCCATGCTGCACCGGGCGCTCGAGCAGTTCCTCGCCGACGTCTGGTGGGGCGACCTCGACGTGCTGCTGCTGGACCTGCCCCCGGGGACCGGGGACGTGGCCATCTCCGCTGCCAAGCTGCTGCCCTCGGCCGAGATCGTCGTCGTCACCACACCGCAGACGGCGGCCGCCGAGGTGGCGGTGCGCGCCGGCATGGTGGCGCGCGAGACCCAGCAGCGCGTCGCCGGGGTGATCGAGAACATGAGCGGCTTCCCCTGCCCCCACTGCGGTGAGGTCGTCGACATCTTCGGCGCCGGTGGCGGGGCCACCGTGGCAGCCGTGCTCTCGGGGGAGCTGGGCGCCGACGTGCCGCTGCTGGGCCGGGTGCCCTTCGACGTGCGACTGCGCGAGGGCGGCGACAACGGCGAGCCGCTGGTCCTGGCCGAGCCCACCTCCCCGGCCGCTGAGGTGCTGCGCGGCGTCGCGACCCGCCTGGGCCGGCGCCCTCGCGGCCTGTCCGGGATGTCGCTGGGCCTCACCCCCGCTACCCGGTCCTGACCGGGCCGCGACCCGGCTGGGCCTCACCCCCGCTGCCCGGTCCTGACCGGACCGGGGGGACTGGGTGGCGCAGCACCACGCACTAGGTCCAGTCCTGGTCCACGGCACCCACGTCGTCGGCGCTGGCGGCACCCGGTCCGGTCCCTGCCGAGGGCTGCCCCGCCGCCGGAGCTGGTGTCCGGTCGCCGCCACGAGCTGGGTCGAGGACGGGACCAGCCGACCCCGGTCCGGTCCCCGACCCAGCAGTGGGCCCGGGGTTGGCGGCCTGCCGTGCTGCCCCGGGGGTCTGTGGTGCGCCGGGCTGCGAACCGGCGGGACGGGCCGAGGCCGGCCCCGCAGCGGCGTCCGGGGCCTGCACCCCGGGGTCGTCGAGGATGCTGCCCAGGACCCGGCGCGGGTCCAGGTCCTTCAGGTCGCGCAGGGCGCTCGAGAGCTCGTCCTGGCCGTCGAGCCCGGCCGCATCGACCAGGTCCCGGCGAGCCGACGTCGCCGCCGTGCGGACCTGGCGCAGCAGCTTGGCGGCATCGGCCGCGGCGCGCGGGAGGCGGTCCGGTCCGAACACGAGCAGGGCCAGCACCGCGATGAGCAGCAACTCCCCCAGACCGATGTCGAACAGCACCGCCCCAGCCTACGTCGCGCGCTACTGCGACGAGTCCGAGCCGAGCGTCACGGTGATCTCCTTGGTGTCGCCGCCGCGCTCGACGGTCAGCTCCACCGCGTCCCCGGGGTTCTTGGCCCGGATGTCGACGACCAGCTGCGTGGAGTCCGCCACGGGGTCACCGTCGAACTTCACGATCACGTCGCCGTCCTCGATGCCGGCCTTGTCGGCCGGTCCGCCGGCTGTGACGGTCCGCACCTTGGCACCCTCGCCGGCGTACTGCAGGTCCAGGGTCACGCCGATGATCGGCTTGGTCGACTTCCCCGTGCCGATGAGCTCCTCGGCGATCCGCTTGGCCTGGTTGATGGGGATCGCGAAGCCCAGGCCGATCGACCCGCTCTGGCCACTGCCGTCCCCGAGCGTGGCGATGGCCGAGTTGACCCCGATGACCGCGCCTGCCGAGTTGAGCAGGGCGCCGCCGGAGTTGCCGGGGTTGATGGCCGCGTCGGTCTGGATCGCGTTGATGAAGGAGGTCTCCCCCTGCCCACCGGCCGTGACCGGGCGGTTCAGCGCGCTGATGATCCCGGCGGTGACGGTGCCGTCCAGCCCCAGCGGGCTGCCGATGGCGATCGCCGTGTCGCCGACCACGAGGTCGTCGGAGTTGCCCAGCGTGACGGCCGGCAGGTCGGAGGCGTCCACCTTGATCACGGCCAGGTCGTAGGACTGGTCGCGGCCGACGACTGTGGCGTCGAACGAGCGGCCATCCGGGAAGTCCACCTTGATGGTGCCGCCGTCCACCGCGGACTCCACGACGTGGTTGTTGGTCAGGATGTAGCCGTCCGTGCGGATGACGAACCCGGAGCCGGTCCCCTCGCCGCTCTGGTCGGACACGGCGATCGAGACCACCGCCGGGCTGACCTTCGCCGCGATCGCCGCGATCGAGCCGTCGGGGCGCTGGGACGTGCCCGAGGCCGCCTGCGGCAGCGTCACCGACGTGCCGGGACCCGAGCTGTCGCCGGCCTGCGCGCCCACGTACCCGCCGACGCCCCCGGCGAGCAGCCCGACGAGGGCGGCCATGGCCAGGACCGGGAGGGTTCGGGATCGCCGGGGGCGGTCGGCCGCGGCAGCCGGTGCGGGCGCACCCGCGCCGCCCGCGGGGGGCAGGACGGAGGTGTCCGACCAGCCGGCGTAGCCACCGGGCTGGCCCTGCTGCCCCTGGGTCCAGCCGTGGGCTCCGGGCTGGGGGTGCTGCACCCAGGTGGAGGTGGCGGGGTCCCAGGTCGGCGCCGGCGCCTGCGGGGCCTCGTAGCCGAAGGGCTGCTGCTGGGCCGTCGCCGCAGCGTCGGGGGCGGCGTAGCTGGCCTCGCCGCTTCCGTAGGGCGCCTGCCAGGCGGTGGGCTGCTCCCACCCCTGGGCCGCCGGTCCGGAGTCGGGGCCCGGGTCCCAGCCGCTGGGCTGGGGCTGGGATTCGCCGTCGGGGCGCTCGGCGGGGCGGCTGTCGTCCATGGGGCCATCATCGCGCGTCGTCGTCACACCAGCACTGTAGGGATGGCGCCCGCAGCCCCGGTCCGGGCAACGTTCGGGTCCGGTAATCGCCGCACCCGGGAAGGGCCCGGCGCCATGGCGTCCCGGTTCGATCCCGGCCGTTACGCTTGGGCCCCACACGCCCCGCGACGAAAGGGTGCCGCCGATGTGCGCCGCCGTGACCCCCCCGAGCACCGCCAGCTGGAGCTTCGCCGAGCACTGGCTGGCGGAGGACGACGTCGTCGCCGAGGCCCGGATGCGCGCCGAGGAGCTCGGGTGCCCAGCAGTCGGCCAGGGCGCGGCCACCGCGCTGACCGTCATCGCGGCCCTGCTGGGCGCGCACCACGTGGTCGAGGTCGGCACCGGGGCCGGGGTCTCCGGACTGGCCCTGCTGCGCGGGATGCGCCCGGACGGGATCCTGACCAGCGTCGACGTCGAGGCCGAGCACCAGCGGGTGGCCCGGGCCACGTTCACCGCGTCCGGGATCGCGCCGTCGCGGGCGCGGCTGATCACGGGGCGGGCGCTCGAGGTCCTGCCCCGCCTGACCGACTCCGGGTACGACCTGGTGTTCATCGACGGCGACAAGTCCGAGTACGCGGCCTGCCTGGAGCAGGCCCTGCGGCTGCTGCGCCCGGGGGGCGCGGTGGTCCTGGACAACACCCTGTGGCACGACAAGGTCGCGGACCCCGCCCAGCGTGACCCGCAGACGGTGGACCTGCGGGCCGTGGTCGCCGCGATCCGCGGCGACGAGCGGCTGACCCCGGCCCTGCTGCCGGTCGGCGACGGCCTGCTCGTCGCCGTGCTCCGGGACCGCGCCCCGGGCAGCTAGGCGGGCGCCCCCGCCTCCAGCCAGCGCAGCAGGAGCCGGGCACCGAATCCGGTGCCGCCCTTGGGCAGGTCGTCGCGGTCGGCCTCCGAGCGCGCCGGCCCGGCGATGTCCAGGTGGGCCCACGGGGTGTCCGCCACGAAGCGGCGCAGGAACAGCGCGGCGGTGATGGAGCCCGGCCCCGGCCCGGACAGCTCGGCGTTGGCCATGTCGGCGACCTCGGAGTGCAGCAGGTCCGCGTAGGCCGCGTGCAGGGGCATCGGCCAGGCGAGCTCGCCGGCGGCCGCGCCGGCGGCCTCAAGGGCTCTGCCCAGCGCCGGCGCCGTCGCGTACAGGGCGGCGTGCCGGCGGCCCAGGGCCAGGGTCGCGGCACCGGTGAGGGTGGCCAGGTCGACCACGACGTCGGCCGCCAGGTCACGCACTGCGTAGTCCAGCGCGTCAGCGAGCACCAGGCGACCCTCGGCGTCGGTGTTCACCACCTCGCTCGTGCCGCCGCCGTGGTGCACGACGACGTCACCGGGACGGGTGGCGGCGGCGCCGGGGAGGTTCTCGGCGATCGCCAGCAGGCCCGTGACGTGCAGCCCGGTCACGCCCACCGCGGGCAGCGCCGCCATGGTGGCCAGCACGGCCGCGGCACCGGACATGTCGGTCTTCATCAGCGGCTGGGAGTCGGCGGGCTTGAGCGAGAGCCCACCGGAGTCGAAGGTGATCCCCTTGCCGACCAGGACCACACGGCGCTGTCCCGGGTCGCCCCAGTCGAGCTGCACCAGCCGTGGCGGGCGGTCCGAACCGGCGCCGACCGCCACGATGCCGCCGAACCCGTCCGCCGCGAGCTGCTCGGGCTGCCAGGTGCGGGCCCGCAGCCCGGCCTCGCCGGCGACCCGCACGGCCTGCTGCGCCAGCCAGTCGGGACCCTTGAGCTGCGGCGGGGTGTGTGCCAGGCGTCGGGCCAGGAGCGTGGCCCGACCGTGCGCGGCGCCCCTGGCCACGGCCGCAGCGTCGTCGGCGGCGGTGTGCCCGGGCGCCCGGTCGGGGTCCCGCTCGAGGCGGATCACCTCGGCTGGGGCGCTCGGTGACGTCCGGGCCCAGGTGGGCGCCGGGACCGCCAGGTGCAGGCCCTCGACGAAGGCCTGCAGCGCCGCCGTGTCGAGCTCCGCGGTGGCTCGCACGAGGACCTGTCCCTGACCGCGCAGCCGGCGCCCGGCCAGGGCGGCAGCGCGCCGGGCGTCGGTTGGCCCCGCGCTGCCCATGCCCAGGGCCAGCACCGCGACCGGTTCGTCGCCCTCCAGGTCGATCCAGGTCATGTCGCCACGCGCACCCGTGGCGCGCGCCCGCGCGAGCCGGCGGCCCAGGTCGACACCGAGACCGGCCACCAGCGCCGCGTCCCGCTCCCGGATGCGTGGCGCTGCGTCCGGCTCGCCCGGCCACACCCCGACGACCACGACTGATCCGGTCGCCCCGGGTTCGGCGAGCTCCACGCGCATGAGTGGCTGATCGGCCACGCGACCCCTTCCGGACGACGAAGAACCCCGCAACCGTACCGTCATCGGACGGGGGTTGCGGGGTTCCCGATGCGCTGGAGGAGCTAGCCGGCAACCTCGGAGAGCTGGCTGCCGAGGTCACGCGCCTCGTCGGCCGAGAGCTCGACGACAAGGCGGCCGCCGCCCTCCAGGGGGACGCGCATGACGATTCCGCGGCCCTCCTTGGTCACCTCCAGCGGGCCGTCACCCGTGCGTGGCTTCATGGCCGCCATCTGCGAACCCCTTTCCGTTGGCCAGCGTCCCCGCTCTGGTCCGCTGGGGGCATTATCCCCCATGGCGGGGGATTCGGGGGATCCCACGCACCGACGGGGGTCAGCCGGAGCCGATCTGCCCGGCGGCCACCAGGGCGGCGAACCGGGCCAGGCTGCGCGTCACGCCGAGCGCCACGAGCGGGCGCAACACGGCGAAGCCGGCCCGGCCGACGGCTCCCAGCGGCAGCTCCAGGTCCTCGCTCCAGACCACCCGGGTGCGCCCGTCGGGAAGCGGCAGCACCTCCATGGCGCCGGGTCCGCGCACCACCCGGCCGGTGTGCAGGACCTCGACCCGACGGGGCCGATCCCACCCCGTGATCTCCATGGTGTCCACCAGCGCCACCCGGCCCCGGCCGGTCACTGCGGTCAGCCGCCCACCCGGGCCGGCCGCCGGGCCGTCGGCGGTGACAGCGGTCAGCATCATCCACCGTCCCTGGGCGGGCCAGTCGACGAGGGCGTCGAAGCACTCCTGCGCGGAGGCTGCCACGACCACACTGTGTGCCAGCCGGACGCGGCGGGTCACGGCTCGCGGTCCGGCGGTGCCTGCAGGGCCTCGATCACCCGGTCGCGATGCTCGAGGGCCCGGGCCAGGTCGTCGAGCACCCGGTCGACCTGGTCCATCCGGTACCCCCGGACGGCCACGGCGAACCGGACCGACGCCACGTCCTGGGCCGTGGGTGGGGTCTCGGGCCAGCGCAGCGGCCGGCCCGGGGTGGGATCGTCGGCGAGCACCGGCCGGTCCCGGGCCACCAGCACGGCGACCGCGGCCACCACGGCGATCGCCACGAGCACGAACACGATCAGCACGGCAGGATCCTCCCATGGACCTGCAGCTGCGGCACGGGGCGGTGGGCCCCGACGACCGCGTCGTCATGGCGATCGTCAACCGCACGCCGGACTCGTTCTTCGACCGCGGGGCCACCTACGGGCTGCAGGCGGCGCTGGAGCGCGTGGCCACCGTGGTGGCCCAGGGGGCCCGAATCGTCGACATCGGCGGGGTGAAGGCGGGCCCCGGCGACGAGGTGGATGCCCGCGAGGAGCGGGCGCGAACGGTGGACCTGGTCGCCCAGGTCCGCCAGCAGCATCCCGACCTGACGATCTCGGTGGACACCTGGCGCGCCGAGGTGGGCGCCGCGGTGTGCGCCGCCGGGGCGGACATCCTCAACGACGCCTGGGGCGGCGTCGACCCGGAGCTCGCCGCGGTGGCGGCCGAGCACGGGGCCGGCCTGGTCTGCACGCACACCGGCGGGCAGGCCCCGCGGACCAGGCCGCACCGGGTCGGCTACCCCGACGTCATGGCCGACATCCTGCGCCGCACGCTCGCCGAGGCCGAGCGCGCCGTCTCACTGGGCGTCGCGCCCGACCGGGTGATGATCGACCCGGGCCACGACTTCGGCAAGAACACCCGACACTCCCTGATCGCGACCCGCGAGCTGGGGCAGATGGTCGCCACCGGGTGGCCGGTGCTGGTGTCGCTGTCGCGCAAGGACTTCGTGGGCGAGTCGCTGGGCATCGCGGACCCCGCCAGCCGCCTGGTCGGGACGCTCGCGGCCACGACAGTCAGCTCGATGCTCGGCGCCCGGGTGTACCGCGCCCACGACGTGGTGGAGACCCTGCAGGCCCTGGACATGGAGCGCACCATCGCCGGCACCCGCCAGCCGGCGGTGAGCCGGCGCGGGCTGGCGTGAGCCCCGGCCGGTGGATGCCCCGCAGTGGGGGGCTCAGGTGCCGTCCCCGACCCGGCCGGCCGGCCGGCCGTGCTGCTCGGCCCGGGCGGCCGCGGCCTCGCGCAGCACCCGCACGACGTCCTCGGGGTCGTCGGTGACGTGCACCAGGTCGACGTCGCCCGGCGAGATCTTGCCGTCGACCGCCATCGTGCCCCGCAGCCAGTCCAGCAGGCCGGCCCAGTAGGCGCGGCCCACCAGGATGATCGGGAACGCGGTGACCTTGCCGGTCTGGGCCAGGGTCAGCGACTCGAAGAGCTCGTCGATCGTGCCGAAGCCGCCGGGGAAGACCACGAAGCCCTGGGCGTACTTGACGAACATGGTCTTGCGGGCGAAGAAGTAGCGGAAGTTGATCCCGAGGTCGACCCACTCGTTCATCACCTGCTCGAAGGGCAGCTCGATGCCCAGGCCGACCGAGGTCCCGCCCGCCTCCCACGCCCCCCGGTTGGCCGCGGCCATGATCCCGGGGCCGCCGCCGGTGATCACCGCGTAGCCCGCGGCCGCGAGCCGGCGCGCCGTCTCACGGGCCCGCTCGTACTCCGGGTGCCCCTCGGGGGTGCGCGCCGACCCGAAGACGCTGATTGCCGGCCCCAGGGTCGCCAGGGCACCGAAGCCCTCGACGAACTCGGCCTGGATCCGCAGCACCCGCCATGGGTCGGTGTGGACCCAGTCGCCGGAGTCCCGGGTGTCCAGCAGCCGTTGGTCGGTGGTCGTGCCGTTGACCTGCCGGCGGCGCAGGGTCACCGGCCCCTTGGTGCGGCGCTGGACGCCCGCCTCGTCGCTGTCAGCCATGCCCGACACGCTATCCCGGCGGGACCCGACTTGACGGGAGCGTTGCTTCAAGCTTCAATTATCTCGTTGAACCTTCAACCAGCGTGTCCCCCCGAGGCACGCGTGTCCCATCGAACCGAGGAGCGAGCATGACCGACTACAGCGCCTACGCCGGCACCTGGACCATCGACCCCAGCCACTCGCGGCTGGGCTTCGTCGCCCGCCACGCCATGGTCACGAAGGTGCGCGGCTCCTTCGACACGTTCTCCGGAACCCTGGTCATCGACGCCGACGAGCCGGCGTCCTCCACGGCCAGCGTCACGGTGGCCCTCGAGTCGGTCAGCACCGGCTCGGCGGACCGCGATGCCCACCTGCGCAGCCCGGACTTCTTCGACGTCGCGAACAACCCCGAGATGACCTTCGCCTCGACGGTGGTCAAGCAGGACGGCGCGTCGTTCGTCCTGCTCGGCGACCTGACCATCAAGGGCGTCACGCGCCCCGTGGAGATCCCCTTCGAGCCCACCGGGGTCGCCACCGACCCGTTCGGGAACGTCCGCGCAGGCTTCGAGGGCGAGACCCAGATCAGCCGCAAGGACTTCGGCCTGACCTGGAACGTGGCCCTCGAGGCCGGAGGCGTCCTGGTCAGCGACGCCATCCGCATCCAGCTCGACGTGTCGGCCGTCAAGGCCTCCTGACGCGAGGCCGGAGCCCGGCCGCCCTACCCGACGAGCCAGGCCCGCAGGACCTCATAGGTCTGGCGGACCTGGCTCGTCGGCACGTACTCCTCCCTGGTGTGCGCCAGCGAGGGGTCGCCGGGCCCGTAGTTGACGGCGGGGATGCCCAGCGCCGAGAACCGAGCGACGTCGGTCCACCCGTACTTCGGTCGGGGCTCGGACCCGGTCAGGGCGACGAACGCCGAGGCCGCCGGATGCGACAGCCCCGGCAGGGCCCCGGCGGCGACGTCGACGATCCGCACGTCGAACCCCTCGAACACGGTGGTGAGGTGGCTGATCGCCTGCTCGGGGCGCACCGAGGGCGCGAACCGGTAGTTCACCGTGACGACGCACTCGTCGGGGATCACGTTGCCTGCCACGCCACCGGAGATCAGGACAGCGTTGAGCCCCTCCCGGTACTCCAGCCCGTCGATCATGACCCGGGCGGGCACGTACTCCGCCAACCGGGCGAGCACGTCGGCAGCCTCGTGGATCGCATTCACGCCCAGCCAGGACCGGGCGCTGTGGGCCCGCCGCCCGGTCGTGCGCACCTCGGCGCGCAGCGTTCCCTGGCACCCGGCCTCCACGCCCGCGACGGAGGGCTCCATGAGGATCGCGAAGTCGCCCTCCAGCAGCTCGGGACGGGTCTGCGCCAGGCGCTTGAGCCCGTTGAACCGCTCCTCGATCTCCTCGCTGTCGTAGAGCACGTAGGTGACGTCGTGGACCGGGGCGGCCACTGTCGCGGCCAGCGCCAGGAGCACCGCGACCCCACCCTTCATGTCGCAGGCCCCCAGACCCGCCAGGCGCTGCTCGCCGTCGACCACCTCCAGCCGGTGCGGCAGGTTGGCTGCCTCGGGCACCGTGTCGATGTGCCCGCACACCAGGACCCGCTCAGCCCGGCCCAGGTCGGTGCGCGCCACCAGGCAGTTGCCGTCGCGCTCCACGGCCAGGTGCCCCAGCGGGGCCAGGCACTGCTGGATCGCGTCTGCGATGGCGGCCTCCGACCTGCTCACGCTGGGGATGTCGACCAGGTCGGCCAGCAGCGTCACGAGGTCCCCCGCAGGGTCCAGGGCCATGTCGGTCTCCCATCCGGATCGGCTCCCCCTACGCTATCGACCCATGGAGCTGCTCACCCTGCCCGCATCGGCCCACGGGATCGCCACCTACGCCGGGACCGGCGAGGACGCCCCGATCCTCGACGTCTGGTACCCCGCGCCGGCGCTGTCGGCCGACCCGACAGACCTGCCCCACCTGGCCGATGCCTGCGCGGACGACCCCATCCGTGGGGTGGTCACCCGGGTGATCACGACCAGGATCGCCGACCTCTCCGCAGCCCCGGCCGACGTCGCCGACGCCTACCTGCGGCTGCACCTGCTGTCCCACCGGCTGGTCCAGCCCCGCACGATCAACGTCGAGGGCATCTTCGGGGTGCTGCCCAACGTGGCCTGGACCTCACTGGGCCCGGTCGCCGTCGGGGACCTGGCCGAGGTGCGGATGCGGGCCCGGGTCGCGGAGGTCGCCCTCACGGTGCTCTCGGTCGACAAGTTCCCGCGCATGGTGGACTACGTGGTCCCGGCCGGGGTGCGCATCGCCGACGCTGATCGCGTCCGGCTCGGGGCCCACCTGGCCGAGGGCACGACGGTGATGCACGAGGGCTTCTGCAACTTCAACGCCGGCACACTGGGGCCCTCGATGGTCGAGGGCCGCATCTCCGCCGGTGTCGTCGTCGGGCCCGGCTCCGACGTCGGGGGCGGCGCCTCGATCATGGGGACGCTCTCGGGTGGCGGGCGACAGCAGGTCACCGTCGGCGAGGGCGCGCTCATCGGCGCCAACGCCGGCATCGGGATCTCCCTGGGCGACCGCTCGGTGGTCGAGGCCGGGTGCTACGTGACGGCCGGATCCAAGATCACGCTGCCCGACGGCACCGTCGTCAAGGGCCGCGAGCTGTCCGGGGTCGCCGACCTGCTGTTCCGGCGCAACTCGGTCACGGGCGCCCTGGAGGCCACCCCGCGCACCGGGCACTGGGGGGGCCTGGCCGCCCACCTGCACGCCAACTAGGCGCCCGGATGCGCGCCGTCGCCCTGGTGCTGCTCGGTGCGTTCCTCGGGGTCGTGGGCGCCCTGCTCCAGGCCCGCCAGACCCAGGTGGCGGGCCTGCTGCTGCCCACCGGCATGGTCCTGGTCGTGGTCGCCCTGGTGCTGGTCGCCCGGGCGTGCGCCTGGTGGGTGGGCAGCCGGTGGGGCGCGCTCGCCCTGTCGGCGGGCTGGCTGGCCGCCACCCTCGGGATGGCCACCCGCACCCCCGGAGGCGACCTCGTGCTGACCAGCGGCACCCGGCAGCTCGCGTACCTGGTGGGCGCATCGATGCTGCTCGCGGCCGCCAGCGCCTTCCCGCTGGTCGTTGCCCGCCAGCACGAGCCTGCGACCTCCGCGCCGGCACCCTCCGAGCAGGCCTGAGCTGACGATGACCGAGCCGACGCCCGAGGCGTTCCGCCGGGCCGCCTCCCGGTACGCGACCGGCATCGCGATCGTGACCACGACCTGGCAGGGGCACGACCACGCCATGACGGCCAACTCGTTCGCCTCGGTCTCCCTCGACCCGGTGATGGCCCTGGTGTGCGTCCAGCGCGACACCCGGTTCCACGAGGCGATCCTGGGCTCGGGGACCTGGGCGGTGGGGTTCCTGCCCGAGGGGGGCCAGGGCACCGCCCGCTGGTTCGCCACCCGCGGCCGACCGCTCGACGGCCAGCTGGACCCCTTCCCGCACCATCGGGGCGGCAACGGCGCGGTCCTGCTCGACGCGATGCTGTCCGGGCTGGAGCTGGCCACCGAGCAGGTGATCCGTGCCGGCGACCACGACGTCGTGATCGGGCGGGTCACCGACGTGCACCTGCCCACCTCCGAGGTCCCGCCCACCGTCTACTTCGCCTCCCGGTACCGGAGCCTGGCACCCTGACGCTGCGCAAGCACCTACCCTTGGTGCTGTGACCGATGCCACGACCAACTCCGGGGATCGCCCCGGCCGCCGACATCGCGGACTGTGGATCACCCTCGTGCTGGCCGCCGCCCTGCTCGTCGCGGGATACCTCGCCGCCGTCGCCGCCGTCTCGGGCCCGGTGCCGCAGGGCACGACGGTCCTCGGCGTCGACATCGGGGGCCGCAGCCAGCAGGAGGCCGTGCAGACCCTGGAGTCCGAGCTCGCCACGACGGCGGCGGCACCCATCCCCGTCACCGCCGGGGAGACCACCACCGAGCTGGACCCCGCTGCTGTCGGGCTGGCCCCGGACTGGCAGGCCACGGTCGAGCGAGCCTCCGGGCTCATCCTCAACCCCGTGACCCTGGTGCGGCACCTGAGCGGCCAGGTCGAGGTCGAGCCGGAGACCCGCGTCAACACCGAGGCGCTCGGCCAGGCTCTCGACGGGCTGGCCACCGTCGCCGACGTCCCGGCGACCGAGCCGACGATCACGTACTCGAAGAAGGCGGTCGCCACGCTGCAGCCGGGCAAGCCCGGCAGCTCCCTGGACCTCGCGGCCGCGACGGCCGTCGTCGCCGAGGGCTACCTCGACCCGCGCTCGACCTCGCTGGCCCTGCCCATGACGACGGTCCAGCCCACCGTCTCGGCCGAGCGCGCCGAGGAGGTCCTGTCCGGGGTCGCACAGCCTGCGGTGGCCGCACCGGTGACGGTGACGATCGCGAAGAAGGAGGTGGTGGTCCCGGCCCGGGTGATCGCCGATGCCCTGACCTTCGCCGTGGCGGACGGCACCCTGGAGCCCGCCCTGGACGGCGCCGCGCTGCGGGCCGCCCTGGCGGACGACCTGGGATCCCTGGAGCGCCCCGGCCGGGATGCCTCCTTCAAGATCGTGAAGGACAAGCCGGTCGTGGTCCCGTCCAGGGCCGGCCGCGCGGTCGATCCCGACGACCTGTCCGGCGCCCTGCTGCCGGTGCTCTCCGAGACCGACACCCGGGCCAGGGTGGCCACGGTCGCGGTCACCGCCAGCGACCCGGAGTTCACCACCGCGGACGCCAAGGAACTGGGCATCACGGAGAAGCTCTCGTCGTTCCGGCAGTGGTTCCCGCCTGCCGCGTACCGCTACCAGAACGTCGGGCGGGCTGCCCAGTACCTCAACGGCACCATCATCCGGCCCGGCGAGACGTTCTCGATGAACGACACCGTCAAGGAGCGCACCGTCGCCAACGGGTACACCACGGGGTTCATCATCTCGGGGGGCCGGTTCCGTGAGGAGCTCGGCGGCGGGGTGTCCATCATCACGACCGCCACCTGGACCGCCGGGTTCCACGCCGGCCTCGAGCGGGTCGAGCAGCACGCCCACGGCCTGTACATCAGCCGCTACCAGGCCGGCCTGGAGGCCACCGTGGCGTGGGGCGCGCTGGACCTGCGGATGAGGAACGACACCGGTCATGGCGTGCTCATCACCGCGACGCGGTACAACGACGGCGTGCGGGTCACGATGTGGGGCACCAAGAAGTACGACAAGGTCACGGCGAGCTTCACGCCGCGGCACAGCTACACGGGGTTCACCACCGTGTACGACGACAAGGCCGGCTGCGTGCCCTCGGAGGGGGTCCAGGGGTTCTCCATCGCCGTGACCCGACGGCTCTGGTCGGACGGCCGGGCGGTGCGCACCGAGACCTGGCCGACGACGTACAAGCCCACCCCCCACGTGATCTGCGGACCCAAGCCGACCCCGAAGCCCACCCCCAAGCCGGAACCGACGGACGACACCGGGGACGCCACCCAATAGGATTCGGCCCAGCCGGAACGAGATTGGAGATCCGATGACCTACGTGATCGCCCTGCCCTGCGTCGACCTCAAGGACAAGGCCTGCATCGAGGAATGCCCCGTCGACTGCATCTACGAGGGCGAGCGGATGCTCTACATCCACCCCGACGAGTGCGTGGACTGCGGGGCGTGCGAGCCTGTCTGCCCCGTGGAGGCGATCTTCTACGAGGACGACGTGCCGGCCGAGTGGAGCGACTACACGGCTGCCAACGCGGACTTCTTCACCGAGCTCGGCTCCCCGGGTGGGGCAGCCAAGCTGGGCCTGATCGCCAACGACGTGCCGCTGGTCAAGGCCCTGCCGCCTCAGGAGCACGACCACTGAGAGCGCTGCCTGACTTCCCCTGGGACCGGTTGGCGCCGTACGCCGCTCGCGCCCGGGAGCACCCGGACGGGATCGTCGACCTGTCGATCGGCACACCCGTCGACCCCACGCCCGCGGTGGTGGCGCGGGCGCTCGAGGCGGCGAGCAACGCCCCCGGATACCCGCTGACCACTGGTGCTCCGGCCACCCGCGCAGCGATCCGGACCTGGGTGGGACGAGTGCTGCACGCCCCCGATGACGTGGACGTGCTGCCGACCATCGGCACGAAGGAGCTCGTGGCCTGGCTGCCCACCCTGCTGGGTCTCGGGCCGCGCGACCGCGTCGTCATCCCGGAGCTGGCCTACCCGACCTACGACGTCGGCGCTCGCCTGGCCGGCGCGCAGGTGCTGGCCACGGACGCGCTGACCGCGGTGGGGCCCGCCCCCGTGCGCCTGGTGTGGTTGAACTCCCCCAGCAACCCGACCGGACGGGTGCTGCCGGCCGAGCACATGGCCAAGGTCGTCGACTGGGCCCGGTCGCGCGGCGCCCTCGTCGTGTCCGACGAGTGCTACTTCGAGCTGCCCTGGACCGCCCAGCCGGTGTCGGTCCTGGACCCGGCCGTGTGCGGGGGCGACCCGACCGGCGTGCTCGCGCTGCACTCGCTGTCGAAGCGCTCCAACCTCGCGGGCTACCGGTTCGGATTCGTCGCCGGTGACCCCACCGTGGTGGCGCAACTGCTCGAGGTGCGCAAGCACGCCGGGATGATCGTCCCCGGGCCGGTGCAGGCCGCAGCCGTCGCGGCGCTCGGCGATGACACGCACGTGGCGCAGCAGCGCGCCCGGTACCGGGCCCGACGCGAGGTCCTGCACGCCGCGCTCACGGAGGCGGGGCTGCGCATCGAGCACTCCGAGGCCGGCCTGTACCTGTGGGCGACCCGGGACGAGCCGTGCTGGGACACCGTCGACTGGCTGGCCGAGCGGGGGATCCTCGTGGCCCCCGGCGAGTTCTACGGCCGCGCAGGCGGCCAGCACGTGCGGGTGGCGCTCACCGCGACCGACGAGCGCGTCGAGGCGGCTGCCGGGCGGCTGGTGCCCTGAGCTGCCGCCCGGGCCTGCGGGGTCGCACTCAGTCGACGCGCACCGGACCACGCGGCGTGTGCAGGGTGACGGCGACCAGGCCGGGTCCGGCCGGGTCGGACTCGTCGAGCCAGTGGACCTCGACCTCGTCGAGGGGATGGTTCGCCGGCTCGCCGAGCCAGGCCGAGATGCGCTCCGGCGACCCGGCGATCTCCAGTTCGGCGATGACGGCGTCGTGCCCGCCGGCCGACGGGTGGTGCGCCGGGTCGACGTCCCACGCCACGAAGTAGGGCAGCTGCGGATCGGCCATCGTGTCCAGGATGCCGAGCTGGCGCCAGGTCAGGTCGAAGCCGTCCGGGCGGATCCGGTGACCGGGGACCGCCGGGCGGCCGAGCCGGGCCTCCACCCGGCCCATGTCGGAGACCGCGACGACCCAGCCGAGCCAGCCGCCACCCTCGGCCGCCCGGCGCGCGACCGCGCGGCCGAACGGGGCCGACTCCGCGGCGGGATGGTCCAGCGCCGCCACGACCTCGATGTACGTTCCGCCGGCCAGCGGCAGGACGAAGTTGCGGGTCCCGAACCGCGGGTGGATGCCCCCGTCGACGAACGACGCGCCCACGGCCGACCCGATCCGCTGCACGGTGTCGGCGAGGTGCTCGGCAGGGGCGGCGTACGAGACATGGTCCAGGCGCATGTGCACATAGAACACCGTCCGCCGGCCGGGACGCCGGCCACCCCCTGCACCGCTCACATGGTTTCGCGACAGGGCCACCCCCTCGCCCGGGGGCCCGCCCCGTCACCTCTGGGTATTCTGTGCCGCATCTGCGGCCGACGTGGTGGCCCTTGTCGAGAGGATCCGCATGGGGAATGCCCACATCTCCTTCGAGGGCGGCCAGATCGAGCTGGCCGAGCTGGTGGCAACGGACGGGGAGTCCGGGTGGGACATCGGCATGCTGATGAAGGAGTCCCAGCACGTCGCCTACGACCCGGGCTTCGTGAACACCGCCACGTGCCGGTCCGAGATCACCTACATCGACGGCGATGCCGGGATCCTGCGCTACCGCGGGTACCCCATCGAGCAGCTGGCCGCGAGCAGCTCGTTCACCGAGGTGAGCCACCTGCTCATCTACGGCGAGCTGCCCACGGCCGACGAGCTCGCTGCCTTCGAGTCCAACCTCTCGCGGCACACCATGCTGCACGAGGACCTGCGCCGGTTCTTCGACGGCTTCCCCCGCGACGCCCACCCCATGCCCGTGCTCAGCTCCGCGGTCAGCGCGCTGTCGACCTTCTACCAGGACTCGCTGGACCCGTTCGACGCCGAGCAGGTGCACATCTCCACGATCCGGCTGCTGGCGAAGCTGCCCACGATCGCGGCCTACGCGCACAAGAAGTCGATCGGCCAGCCGTTCCTCTACCCGGACAACTCGCTGAGCCTCACGGAGAACTTCCTGCGGATGACGTTCGGCGTGCCGACCGAGCCCTACCAGGTCGACCCGCTGATCGTGAAGACCCTGGACATGCTGTTCGTCCTGCACGCCGACCACGAGCAGAACTGCTCCACGTCGACGGTGCGCCTGGTGGGCTCGTCGCACGCCAACCTGTTCGCCTCGGTGTCCGCGGGCATCAACGCCCTGTTCGGTCCGCTGCACGGCGGGGCCAACCAGGCAGTGCTGGAGATGCTGACCCAGATCCACGACGGCGGGATGGACGCCCGCCAGTTCGTCGCCCGGGTCAAGGACCGCGAGCCCGGGCACAAGCTGATGGGCTTCGGCCACCGGGTCTACAAGAACTACGACCCGCGCGCGGCGATCGTGAAGGCCGCGGCCCACGACGTCCTCGAGCGCCTCGGGGTCAACGACCCCCTGCTCGACATCGCCCTCGAGCTCGAGGAGATCGCGCTGGCCGACGACTACTTCGCGACCCGCAAGCTGTACCCGAACGTCGACTTCTACACCGGCCTGATCTACAAGGCGTTCGGGTTCCCGCCGCGCATGTTCACGGTGCTGTTCGCGCTGGGCCGGCTGCCGGGGTGGATCGCCCAGTGGCGCGAGATGATGGCCGACCCTGCGACGCGCATCGGCCGGCCCCGGCAGGTGTACGTGGGACCGGAGGTCCGCTCGCTGCCGGGGGCCTGAGCCCGCCTATCGCGTGGGGCTCGTGTCGCGCAGGTCGATCGCGGCGCCCTCGATGACGTCGAGGATCTCGCGGCCCACCAGCTCGTGGCGCTCCAGCAGGGCGTCGCGCAGCGCCGCCACGACGTGCCGGTGGCTGCGCAGCAGCCTGCGGGCCACCTCCCGCTGCTCGTCGAGGATGGCCTCGACCGCCTCCCGCCCCGCCGGGTCAGCCAGCACCCGTCCGACCAGGTTGGAGTCCGACAGGACGCCGTGCTGCACCGCTGACAGGCTGATCAGCGACCCGGCCATCCCCGAGGCTCCGACCATCTGGGCGGCCACAGTGGTCGCGTAGGCCAGGTCGCCGGCCGGACCGGTCGACGTGTCGCCGAAGAAGAGCTCCTCGGCGACCATGCCTCCCATGGCGATCTGGATCAGCGCCCGCAGCTCGGACGAGGACCGCGTGTAGACCTCCTCGGAGTCGCCGTGGGCCAGCATGCCCAGGGCGTCCCGGCGCTTGATCATGCTGAGGACCTCGAGTCGGCGCAGCGGCGCCACCAGGTGGGCCATCGCGGCGTGCCCGGACTCGTGGGTGGCGATCAGGCGCGCCTCGTGGGAGGTGTAGGCCACGGGCTGGCCCAGCCCGATCTCCTCGGTCAGCCGGGCGGTCTCGACGTCGGAGCGGTTCATGGCGTGCCGCCCGCACCGCAGGGCGCTGACCAGCGCCTCGTCGAAGACGTGCTCGATCATCACGGGGGTGTAGCCCTGCATCACCGCGGCGATGCCGGCGCGGATCTCCGGGTCGTCCAGCTCCGGATCGTGCGCCCGGCGGACCAGGACGTGCTCGATCAGCTCGAGGCGGCCCGCGCGCGTGGGCGGCTCGAAGGTCAACCGCCGATCGAACCGGCCGGGGCGCAGCAGCGCCGGGTCGAGGTTGTCGGCCCGGTTGGTGGCCGCGATGAGCAGGATCGTCGAGGGGTCCGGGACCGGGCGGCGCAGCTGCCGGCCGACCGGCAGCAGCAGGTTCACGCGATCGACCACCCAGGCCGTCAGCCGGGACCACCCGTCCGGCTGGTCGAACGACTGCATCTGCACCAGCAGCTCGTTGACGACGCCCCCGGTGCCCTCGGACACCACCCGGTTGATCACGGGACCGCCGGGCGCCTTGCCCGTGGCCGGCAGGCCGCACAGGCCGCCGCAGGCCAGCGGCGCGGTGGTGGTCGGGGCCACGGCCGTGGCCGCGGAGGCCATCCCCTGCCGGGTGGTGGCGATGGCGTCGATCTCCTCGATGAAGCCGATGGCGCCGCCCTCCTGGCGGGCGGCCCGGCGCAGCGCCTTGAAGTAGGAGCGGATCTTGCGGGCGGTGGCCCCGTAGTACATCGACTGGAAGCTCGTGGCGGACACGAACAGGAACGGCACGCCGGCCTCGGCGGCCATCGCCTTGGCCAGGTAGGTCTTGCCCGTTCCGGGAGCGCCCTCGAAGAGCAGCCCGCGGCGGGGGGTGCCGCCCATCTGGTCGCGGAAGGCCCGATGGGCCAGGAACAGGTTCAGCGATCGCACCACGTCGGCCTTGACCGGGTCGATGCCCTTGACGTCGTCGAGGCGGACGTCGATCTGCTCGGGACGCACGGTCAGGTGCGGGCTGCGACCGGCGAACAGTGTCATCCCGAGCACCGAGAAGGCCATGACGGCGAAGAACAGGAAGACGATCAGCAGGAACGGGTCGATCTGCGGCAGGGACAGCGCCGTGACGTCCACCGGTTCGCCGGTGATGATGCGGAACCACAGCCAGGCGCCGGGGAGCGCCAGCAGCAGCGCGATCCACCCCAGGCGGCGGGCGCGGGCGCGCTCCCGGGCCGCTCCCACGTCGCTTGCCGACAATGGCATGCGACCGGCCCCGGCATCGTCCAGCATCGGCATCAGCACGACCTCCTGTGCCGCCATGGTGCCGGAGGCGCGACCGCCGGGTTGAGCGGGACCGGGCCACTTCACACGATCGGACCAACCCCCCGCGCGGTCGCCGGCCAGCCCCGGGCAGGCTGTCGGCACGCCGGGCAGCAGGCCCGCCGTCGGACCGGCCACGGCCTGCGTGGCCGGGAGCCCAGACCCTACAATCCCCCCATGACCCCAGGAATCGGCTTCGGCGTGGACATCGGCGGCAGCGGGATCAAGGGAGCGCGGGTCGACCTGGCCACCGGGGAGCTGGCCAGCGAGCGGTACAAGATCCCCACGCCGCGCTCGTACGACATCGACGAGGTGGTCCAGACGGTCCTGGACGTGGTCGCCATGGGTGACTGGGACGGCCCGTTCGGCTGCACCTTCCCCGGCATCGTCAAGCACGGCGTGCTGCACTCGGCGGCCAACCTGGGCAGCCACTGGCTCGGAGTGGACTTCGCCGGCATCCTGGCGCAGCGCTGCGGGCAGAAGGTCGCCGTCCTCAACGACGCCGACGCCGCCGGTCTGGCCGAGATGGACTTCGGAGCGGGCAAGGGCCGCGAGGGGGTCGTGATCGTGACCACCCTGGGCACCGGCATCGGGTCGGCCATGTTCCTGGACGGCAAGCTGGTCCCGAACACGGAGCTGGGCCACCTGGAGGTCGACGGGGTGGATGCCGAGACCCGGGCCTCGGCTGCGGCCAAGGAGCGTGAGGGCCTGACCTACAAGGAGTGGGCACCGCGCCTGCAGCGCTACTACGAGACCCTGGACTTCCTGTTCTCGCCGGACCTGATCATCGTCGGCGGCGGGGTCAGCCGCAAGCATGCGAAGTTCCTGCCGCTGCTGTCGATCAACGCCGAGCTCGTCCCGGCCACGCTGGAGAACCAGGCCGGCATCGCCGGGGCCGCCATGGCGGTGGCCGAGCTCTAGCAGGCCCGGGCGTCGCGCCGGTCAGCCGGTGAGCCCGGCCAGCAGGTCGGTCTCCCACCCGTGCGGGCCGGGCGAGCCCGGCGTGCCCGACACCAGCCGGAAGAACTCCGTGCTCAGGGCCGGCGAGCCCAGGTTGTTGCTCAGGGCGAAGAACCCGTCCGCCACCGAGATCTGGGTCGCGTGGGCACGCATCGCTGCGAGCTTGGCGGCATGGACGTTGCTGCCGTCGATCGCCGTGGTGATCAGGGCGTCGTCGACGGCGAACGGCAGGTCGTCGGGGTCCATGGCGGCGAACCCGGTGGTCTGTCCGGCGGCGCGCAGCGCGTCGATGCCCTCCCTCAGCACCGAGCGGGGGAACGCCGACCAGTACACCTTGTCGATGCGGTGCGCGGGACCGAGGTCCGCGCGGAACGACGGCGCCGCGGCCAGCGCGGTGGCATAGGTGGCGATCCGGTGGGCCTGGATGTGGTCGGGGTGGCCGTATCCCCCGACCTCGTCGTAGGTGACCAGGACGCGAGGACGCACCTGCCGGATCACTGCGACCAGGTGTGACGCGGCCTCCAGCAGGTCGGCGCGCCAGAAGCAGTCCGACCGCTGGTTGGGCGGGGTGCCGATCATGCCGGAGTCCCGGTAGCGGCCCTCCCCCCCGAGCAACCGCCAGTCCGTGACCCCCAGGGCAGCCATCGCAGCAGCCAGCTCCCCGCGACGGTGCGCGCCCAGGGAGTCGTCCTGGTCGGCTGCCAGGTGGGCCAGCGCCGGGACCAGGATCTCGCCCTCCTCCCCTGAGGTGCAGGTGACCAGGGTGACGTGCGCCCGGGGGTCGGCCGCGTACCGTGCCATCGTCGCCCCGGTGGCGATGGTCTCGTCGTCGGGATGGGCGTGGACGAACAGGAGGGGCACTTGAGCGGGACTGGGCATGGGCCGAGGCTAGCGGGGCACGGCCGCACCGGCAGCGCGTCCGACCGGCCGCGGCAGGTGCGCCACCCCGAGCCGCCCCGGGTCCCACGGGTCAGTCGCGCGCGAACTCCCAGGCCGTGGGCTCGGCGTCGGGCAGGACGATCACGCGTCCCGGACCTGCGGGGTCCGGGACCCGCAGGTGCAGCGGGAAATGGCAGGCCACCCGATGGCTCGCGCCGAGCGGGCGCTCCAGCCGGGGCCGGGCGGAAGCGCAGACGTCCTGGGCCAGGGCGCAGCGATCGCGATAGGCGCAGCCGGTGGGGGCCTGCTCGGCCCGTCCCGGCGTCCCGGCCGCGGGACCGGTGGCGTCGCGAGGACCGGACAGGAGTCGGTCGGACAGCGGGTGCAGCGCCTGGCGGGCGAGGTCGCCCGGCGCGCCATCCTCCACGATCCGCCCCGAGTCGAGCACGACCAGGCGGTCCGCCTGCGGCATCGGCTCCCCGGCAGCGGCCAGGACGACCACAGCCGTGCCGACCTGCTCACGCAGCAGCCCCAGGGCCCCCTGGATGCCCGCACGCAGGCCGGGGTCGACGTCGGTCTCGCCGTCCAGGACGACCAGGCGCGGGAGGGCTCCCAGCGCAAGGGCGACGAGCACTGCCCGACGCTCGTCGGAGGCCAGGTGGTCGATGCGGCGGTCGAGGAGGTCCGGGGTCACCCCCACTCGCTCGGCCAGCTGGGCGACCAGCGCGGCGCGCGACAGCGACCCGTCGGCCGGGAACAGCAGCGCACCCGCAGTCGCACGGCGGGGCAGTCGTGCCGCAGTGGGCAGGGGCAGCAGCACCACGCTGCCCGACGGGGCGTCCGCGAGGGCCTGCCCGTCGACGAGCACCCGACCTCCAGAGGGCGACAGGTCCCCGGACAGCAGGCGGCCCAGCGTCGTCCTGCCCGAGCCCGCCACGCCGGTCACGGCGACGACCTCGCGCTCGTGCACCTCCAGGTCGAGGCCGTCGACAGCCAGGACCCCGGTGCGGCCGCGCTGCCACCATGCCCGCACCGGCAGCTCGCGCACCAGGCCCACGGCGGACAGCAGCGGCTCGGGGCGATCGGACATGGGCACCTCCCGGGGCCGACGACGACGCGCTCCATCCTGCCCCCCGCCCCGCCCGATCGTGGGGAGACTCGCGGGGCAGCGCCGCCGGGGAGCGATCAGTCCGAGCCGGTCACCTGCGTCTCCGGCAGCACCTCGCCGCCGACGGCCCGGCTGTCCTCCCAGCCCGCCTGCGCCTCCTCCGGGAAGTGGCAGGCGACCTGCTGGCCGGGTGCGATCTCGCGCAGCAGCGGCTCCTGCGCGGCGCAGATGTCCTGCGCCTTCCAGCAGCGGGTGCGGAACCGGCAGCCGGACGGGGGGTTGGCCGGGCTGGGCACGTCACCGACGAGCTCGATGCGGGTGCGGGCTCGCTGGGCCTCAGGGTCGGGCAGCGGGACCGCCGACAGCAGGGCACGCGTGTACGGGTGCGCGGGGGCGCCGTACATCCGGTCCTGTGGCCCGGACTCCACGATCTTGCCCAGGTACATGACGGCGATGCGGTCAGCGATCTGGCGCACGACCGCGAGGTCGTGGCTGATGAAGACGTAGGACAGCTGGAGCTGGTCGCGCAGGTCGAACAGCAGGTTGATGACCTGGGCCTGCACCGAGACGTCCAGGGCGGAGACCGGCTCGTCGGCGACGATGATGCGCGGCTTGAGGGCCAGGGCGCGGGCGACGCCGATCCGCTGGCGCTGCCCACCGGAGAACTGGTGGGGGTAGCGGTTGACGAACTCGGGGTTGAGCCCGACCTGGTCCATCAGGGCGGCCACGGCCGCCTTCCTGGTCGTCCCGGCCGGCAGCGCGTCCGGATGGATGTCGAACGGCTCACCGATGATCGACCCGACCGTCATCCGGGGGTTCAGCGACGTGTACGGGTCCTGCAGGATGATCTGGATGTCGCGTCGCTTGGCGCGCATCTCCCGCGCGTTGAGCGTGGTGATCTCGTCGCCGTTGATGCGGATGGACCCCGACGTCGGTGGCTCCAGCCCCATCAGCAGCCGCCCGGTGGTGGACTTCCCGCACCCGCTCTCGCCCACGATCGCCAGGGTCTCCCCCGCGTCGAGGTGCAGGCTGACCCCGTCCACGGCCCGCACCGTGCCGATCTGCTTCTTGAACACGATGCCCCGGGTGATGGGGTAGTGCCGCACGAGGTCCGTGGCCTCGATCACCCGGGTCGGGCTACTGGATGCCATGGGCGAGCACCTCCGTCGCGTACCAGCAGCGGCTGGCGTGGTCGGGCGAGACCATCTCGAGCGGGGGCGGGTCGCCCTGGCGGCACTGGTCGGTCGCCCTCGGGCACCGCGGGTTGAACGCGCACCCCGGGGGGACGCGGTACAGGCTGGGGGGCAGGCCGGGGATCGCGGGCAGCCGGGACAGCTTCTGGTCGATCTTGGGGATGGACTGCAGCAGGCCGTACGTGTACGGGTTGGCGGTGTTGGTGTAGATCTCGTCGACCGACCCGCGCTCCATGGTCCGCCCGGCGTACATCACCAGGATCCGCTCCGAGACGTCGGCCACGACGCCCAGGTCGTGGGTGATCAGGATGAGACCCATGTTGGTCTCCTCCTTGAGCTCGGCCAGCAGGTCCATGATCTGGGCCTGGACCGTGACGTCGAGGGCCGTCGTCGGCTCGTCCGCGATCAGCACGAGGGGCTTGAGCGCGATCATCATCGCGATCATGATGCGCTGGCGCATGCCGCCGGAGAACTCGTGCGGGTAGTTGGAGAACCGCTCCTCAGCGGCCGGGATCCGCACGCGCTTCATCACCTGGATCGCATGGTCCCGGGCGGAGCGCCGATCCAGGCCCTGGTGGATGCGGAACATCTCGGCGATCTGCTCGCCCACGCTGATGACCGGGTTGAGCGCCGACAGCGCGTCCTGGAAGATCATCGCGATCTGGCGCCCGCGGATCTCGCGGTACTGGGCCTCGGGCAGCCCGACGAGCTCCAGGCCCTGCAGCCGGATCGAACCGCCCGCGATGCGGGCCGGTGGCGTGTCGAGGATGCCCATGACGGCCTGGGCGGTGACCGACTTGCCGGAGCCGGACTCGCCGAGGATGGCGATCGTCTGGCCCCGCTCGACGGTGAAGGACACGCCGTTGACGGCGCGTGCCACCCCGTCCCGGGTGCTGAACTCCACGAACAGGTCCTCGACCTCGAGGAGAACCTCGCCCATCATCACCTCCGCAGCTTCGGGTCGAGGGCCTCGCTGACGGCGTCGCCGAGGAGGATGAATGCCAGGACGGTCATGCTCAGGAACACCGACGGGAACAGCAGCGTCCAGGGCGCCTGGAAGAACACGGCCTGGGATGAGGCGATGATCGTCCCCCACGAGAACTGGGGGGGCCGGATGCCCAGGCCCAGGAAGGAGAACGTGGCCTCGGCGGCGATGAATCCGCCGAGCGAGATCACGGCGAGCACGATGCTCGGCCCGATGGCGTTGGGCAGGATGTGCCGGCCCATGATCCGGGTGTTGCTGGCCCCCAGGGCCCGGGCCGCCAGGGTGTAGTCCTGCCCCTTGGCCTCGATCGTCTGCGCCCGGACCATGCGGGCAGCGGCGACCCAGCCCAGCAGGGACAGCACGAACACGACCCCCCAGATCCCGGGCAGGCTGATCGCGGACAGCACCGCGATGCCCACGACGATCAGGGGCAGGCCGTAGAACACGTCGACGATGCGGGAGATGACCGAGTCGACCTTGCCGCCGAAGAACCCGGAGACCAGGCCGGTCAGCGCGCCGATCAGGGTGGTCGCGACGGCTGCGATCACACCCACCATGACGCTGGGGCGAGCCCCGAACACGCTGAGCGCGTAGACGTCGCAGCCCTGCTGGTCCGTGCCGAACCAGTGCTGCGAGCTCGGTGGCAGCAGCGAGTCGGACAGGTCGCAGCCACCGGACAGCGAGGAGGTCTTCTCCGCGTCGGCGAACACCCCCGGGAACAGCACCATGCCGGTGATGAAGACCAGGAGCACGGCGGCCAGCCAGAACACCCCGTTGTGGCGCAGGTCGTACCAGGCGTCTCCGGCCAGCGTGCGGGTCCGCCCGGGGCTGTCCGGGGCCAGGCGTGCCTCGTCGTGGTCGGTGCTGAGCAGCAGCTCAGCCTGGGGGGTGTTGTCACTCATAGCGGATCCTCGGGTCGAGGAAGGCGTACAGGATGTCCACGAGCAGGCTCATCAGCAGGAAGATGATCACGATGATCGTCACGATGCCGACCACGACAGCCGCCTCCTGCAGGCGGATGGACACGTAGAGCTGGTTGCCGATGCCGGGCAGGTTGAAGATGCCCTCCGTGATGACCGCACCGGCGATCAGGGCTCCGAGGTCGGCCCCGAGGAAGGTGACCACGGGGATCAGCGAGTTGCGCAGGCCGTACTTGCGCAGGATGGTGCGCGACGGCAGGCCCTTGGCCCGGGCGGTGCGCATGAAGTCCGCGCCGAAGGTCTCCAGGAGCTTGTAGCGGGTCAGCCGCAGCACGTATGCCAGGGATATTGCCGCCAGCACGGTGGCCGGCATGATGTAGCTCATCGGCCACCCGTCCGAGATCCCCGACGGCGGGAACCAGCCGAGCTTCACGCCGAAGATGTACTGGGCCGTGAACCCCAGCACGAAGACCGGGATCGACAGGACCACCAGGGTGCCCGCGAGCGAGAGCCTGTCGACGATGCCCTCCTTGCGCTGGGCGGCGATGATGCCGATCCCGATGCCGAGCACGACCTCGATGACGAACGCCGTGAGGCCCAGCTTCAGGGTCACCGGCCACCGCTCCAGGAAGATCTCGGACACCGCCTTGCCCGCGAACGTCGAGCCGAAGTCACCGGTGAAGATCCCCTTGATGTACTTCAGGTACTGGATGACGAAGGGATCGTCCAGGTTGAACTGATCGCGCAGGAACGCCTCATAGGCCGGGTTCTTCTGCTTGCCGGCGCCCAGGTTCTTGATCGGGTCCCCCAGGGCGAACATCAGGAAGTACATGATGAACGTCACCCCGAAGAACACCGGGATCATCTGGAGCAGGCGCCGGATCACGTAGCGACCCATGTGCACCCCATCTCTTGCTCGTGTCGCGGCTCAGGACGGCGACGGGGGGACGCCCCAGAAGGGACGTCCCCCCGATGGTGGGTCACAGCATAGGGCGAGACCCGATCGCGAGGATCGACGTCACCCGGCCGAGTTGACGGTGATCTCCATGATGTTGACGAACCCACCCGGGTTGATCTTCACGTTGGAGACGTTGGTCGAGTAGCCGCCGACGTTGTTGCGCCACTGCGTGGCATGACCGGCGAAGTCCTGGTACAGGACCTTCTCGGCCTCCTGCCACTTCGAGATGGCCGCCTGCTCGTCGGGGGCCTGGTTGCCCTCGGCGATCAGCTTGTCGAACTGGGGGTTGGAGTACCCGGTGTAGTTCGAGCCCGACCCAGTGCCGAAGATCGGGGCGATCATGTTGGCCAGCGTCGGGTTGTCCGCTCCCCAGCCCAGGCCGAGGATGAAGCCCTCGTCATCGGCGCCCAGCGCGTTGAACGCGTCGAGCATGTCGCCGAACGACTCGAACACGCGGACCGTGCACTCCACGCCCAGGTTCTTCTGGATCATGTTGCACTCGGCCTTGGGCGCCTCGTTCGGGCTGTTGGCCAGGCCCGCGACCTGCACCTTGTTGCCCGGGAGGCCGCCGGCCGCCTCGAGCATGGACTTCGCTGCCGCCGCGTCGTAGGTGCAGTCAGCACCGCAGATGTCCGTACCGCCGCCCGGGACGCTCGGCGGGCCGAACGACGTCGCGACGGTGCGGGTGTCGTAGTACAGCTTCTTGTTGATCTCGGCCCAGTCGACGGCCTTGGCCAGCGCGACGCGCACGTCGCGGTTCTGGAACGCCTTCACCTGCGTGGGGTACGCCTCGTAGGAGAAGGACATCGCGGCCTGGTTGATGTACCGGTCACCCAGCACGGCCGACGCCTGGCCCAGCGCCTGCTGCGGCAGGTTCGAGATCACGTCGAGGGTGTTGGCCTGCAGGTCCGCCCACTCGGCGTTCGTGTCGGCGTAGAACTTGAAGTCGATCTGGTCGGCCTTGCCCGGCGTGTAGGGGTAGTCCGGGTTGCGCACCAGCGTCGCCCCGGTGTTGCCCCACGCGTCCTTGAGCATGTACGGACCGTTGCCGATCGGCTGCTTGTTGTAGGCCTTGATGTCCGCGAACGCCACGCTGGGCATCGGCAGGACCTGCGGGCCGGCAACGTAGTTCTCGAACAGCGTCTGGCCGATCGGCTGGGCCAGCGTGACCTCGATGGTCGTGGCGCTGGTCGCCTTCAGGCCGGACATGGTGCCATCGGTGCTCTTCTCGCCGGCCACATCGGCATAGCCCTCGACGTTGAGCTGCGAGGGGCCGAACACGAACCCGAGCTGCTGGCCGTTGCCACCGTTGGCGGTGAAGTTCCAGGTGTCGACGAAGGTCGAGGCCTGGACCTCCTCGCCGTTGGTGAAGCGGCTGCCCGGGTTGATCTCGATGACATAGGTCTTGCCGTTGTCGGAGGTGGTGACCGACTTGAGCAGCGGCGTGGCCACCGTCTTCATGGAGGCGCCGTCGGTCTCGAACGTGAAGAGGCCGGTGAACACACCCTGGAGGATGTTCGCGCAGTAGAGGTCGTAGCAGTTGCTCGGCGTCAGGTCCTGCGGGACCTCGAGGCCGACGGAGTACGTCCCGCCCGAGGCGCCACCAGCGCTGCTGGTGTCATCGGTGGTGTCGGACCCACACGCAGACAGGGTCAGTGCGCCCGCAACGGCCACAGCCCCGATCATCATTCCGCGGTGACGGAATCTCATCGTTCTCCTCTCGATGTCACACGCCGCCCAGGTCGCGGTCCTTGCGGGCCCGGGACGCGGAGGCTCCGCGCAGGGGATCGGTAACGGGACCCCTCAGACGCGCACACACTACCCTGCGTGAGAGGTACGCACGTCCATCACCGACACGGGGTGTCCCCGCCAAAGGTCCCGAAGACGGGCGAATCGGCCGGCGAATCACCGGTGACCCACGAAATCCGACGAAAAGCCTTCACCGGGTGACGGCCGCGGCTGCCGCTGTCAGGGCTGCTTGCCACGCGCCCGCGCGCGCGCCGTGGCGTCGAGGACCACCTTGCGGAGACGCACTGTGACCGGAGTCACCTCGACGCACTCGTCCTCCCGGCAGAACTCGAGGGCCTGCTCCAGGGACAGCACGCGGTGCGGGATCAGCCGGACCAGCTCGTCGCCGGTGGAGGAGCGCATGTTGGTCAGCTTCTTCTCCTTGGTGGGGTTGACGTCCATGTCGTCGGACCGGGCGTTCTCGCCGACGATCATCCCCTCGTAGACCTCGGTGCCCGGACCGACGAACATGGTGCCGCGGTCCTGCAGGTTGAACAGGGCGTACGAGGTGACCAGCCCCCGGCGGTCGGCGACGAGGCTGCCCGTGGGCCGGGTGCGCAGCTCCCCGTGCCAGGGCTCGTAGCGCTCGAACACGTGGTGCAGCAGCCCGGTGCCCCGGGTCTCGGTGAGGAACTCGGTGCGGAACCCGATCAGGCCGCGGGCCGGCACCAGGTACTCCAGCCGGATCCAGCCCGTGCCGTGGTTGACCATCTGCTCCATCCGGCCCTTGCGCAGGGCCATGAGCTGGGTCAGGACGCCGAGGTAGTCCTCAGGGGCGTCGATGGTCAGCCGCTCCATGGGCTCGTGCACCCGCCCGCCGATGACCCGGGTGACGACCTGCGGCTTGCCGACGGTGAGCTCGAAGCCCTCGCGGCGCATCAGCTCGACGAGCACGGCCAGCTGCAGCTCCCCGCGGCCCTGCACCTCCCAGGTGTCGGGACGCTCGGTGTCGAGCACCCGGACCGAGACGTTGCCCACCAGCTCGGCGTCCAGCCGGTTGCGCAGCAGGCGGGCGGTCAGCTTGGTCCCGGACTGGCCGGCCAGGGGCGACGTGTTGATCCCGATGGTCATCGAGATGCTCGGCTCGTCGACGGTGATCACCGGAAGCGGCCGCGGGTCGTCGGGATCAGTCAGGGTTTCGCCGATCGTGATGTCCGGGATCCCCGCCACGGCGATGATGTCGCCGGGCCCGGCCTGGGGGGCGGGCACGCGGTCCAGGGCGTCGGTGACCAGCAGCTCCGCGATCCGCACGCGGTCCTGCGTGCCGTCCGAGCGAGCCAGGACCAGCGACTGGCCCCGGCGGATCGTGCCGTTGTGCACCCGGCACAGCGCCAGCCGACCCAGGTAGGGCGAGGAGTCCAGGTTGGTGACGTGCGCCTGCAGCGGCATGGCCGGGTCGTAGGCCGGCGGCGGGGCGGTGGTCAGGATCGCCTCGAACAGCGGGCCGAGGTCGGGGCTGTCGGGCATGCTCCCGTCGTCCGGCCGGGTGGTCGAGGCCCGCCCGGCCCGCGCGGAGGCATACAGGATGGGGAAGTCGATCTGGTCGGCGGTCGCGTCCAGGTCGAAGAACAGCTCGTAGGTCTCGTCGACCACCTCGGCGATCCGGGCGTCCGAACGATCCACCTTGTTCACGACCAGGACGACGGGCAGCCGCTTCTGCAGGGCCTTGCGCAGCACGAATCGGGTCTGCGGCAGCGGGCCCTCAGAGGCGTCCACGAGCAGCAGCACCGCGTCGACCATCTCCAGGCCGCGCTCCACCTCGCCCCCGAAGTCGGCGTGGCCCGGCGTGTCGATGATGTTGATCGTGACCCCGCCCTCGGGCGCCCCGGCGCCGGTGTAGCGCACCGCGGTGTTCTTGGCCAGGATCGTGATGCCCTTCTCCCGCTCCAGGTCCATGGAGTCCATCACGCGCTCCTGGACCGAGCCCTCGTCGGCCTGGTGCGCGGTGAACGCCCCCGACTGCCAGAGCATGGAGTCGACCAGCGTGGTCTTGCCGTGGTCGACGTGGGCGATGATGGCGATGTTGCGCAGGTCGTCGCGGTGCAGCAGCGGCACGGTCCCTCGATTCGTCGCAGAGGCCACGCCAGTGCGCACCCCGGGATTCGAATTGTCCCATGCCGCGCAGCGACGCAGCCCGCGCCGACCGGTCGGCCCCTCCGGGGATCGGGTCAGGGCAGCGGCTCACCCCAGGCGAGGGCGAACTCCTCCCGGTCGAGGAACCGGAAGTAGGCCCAGGCCGGAAGCCGGTCGGCGTACGGGTAGGTGCGCGCGGCGAGGTCGGGGCTCTGGGTCCCGTGCGCGGCCAGCACGCTGCCCTTGAGCACCGCGGAGTCGCCCACGTCGATGGCGACGTCGGCGCGGGGCAGGCTCGCGGCCCGCGGGGCGCCCAGCGCCGCGGCCAGGTCTGCCTCCCGGGGGGCCCGGGTCAGCGACCACACCCGGGTGACGCCGGCGTCGGGGCCCTGCGCCGCACCGACGGCGTACCGGGCCACGACCTGGGAGTCCGTGTCCGTGCCGGTCAGGTCGTCGACGGCGATCAGGATCGCCGGCCGGAATGCCGCGATCGCACCGGAGATGACCGCAGTGACGGCGGCCTCGTCCGCCTCCAGCAGCCCACCGTCAGGCAGCGACCCGGTCGCGACCGAGTCGACGCCGACCTGCGTCGCCGCGTCGGCGAGCTCCTCGGCGCGCAGGTCGCCGCGGGCGCCGGGGGACTGCCCCACGAGGGGGGCCTGGGCCTCGCCGCGTGTCAGCGACAGCACGCTCACGGTCGCCCCCGCGCGATCCAGGGCCTCCAGGGTGCCCGCCAGCCCGACCTCCTGACCGGGCCTGGCCAGCACGACGAGCACCCGGGCCGGCTGGCCGTCCGGGACCAGGGCACTGGCTCGCACCCCGCGCGCGGACCGGTCGACCAGCAGGAGGTGACCGACCAACACGGTGATCGCACCCAGAACCAGCACTCCGGCTGTCCCCAGGGCCAGCCAGGCGGGCCACCGACGGCGCCCGCCCCGCTGCGGCTCCGGTCGCGACAGCGACTGCTCGGGGGCGCGCTCGGGCGCAAGTCGCTCGGCCATTGCCCCAGTGTGGCCACGCGACCAGCACGGGGCGGGCAGCGACACGCAGCCAGTGCAGGCTCGCCTACCAGATGACGATGCGGTCCTCCGGGTCCCGCCACATGCCGTCGCCGGGCCCAACCCCGAACGCCTCGTGGAAGGCGTCCAGGTTCGACACCGCGTTGCACCGGAACTCCGGTGGGGAGTGCGGGTCGACGGTCAGCCGGCGGATCGCCTCAGCCTCGCGCACGTTCGCCCGCCAGGCCTGCGCCCACCCGAGGAAGAACCGCTGGTCACCGGTCAGGCCGTCCAGCACGGGGGCACCAGCCCCAGCCAGGCTGAGCCGGTAGGCCTCGTACGCCACGGCCACCCCGCCGAGGTCGCCGATGTTCTCCCCCACGGTGAGGGCACCGTTGACGGTGTTGCCCTCCGGGAGATCCCTTGGCTGGAACCCGTTGTACTGCGCGATCAGCCGGGCGGCGAGCTCGTCGAAGCGGGCCCGGTCCTCCTCGGTCCACCAGTCGACCAGGTTGCCCTGCCCGTCGAACCTCGACCCCTGGTCGTCGAACCCGTGCCCGATCTCGTGGCCGATCACCGCGCCGATGGCCCCGTAGTTGGCGGCGTCGTCGGCCTCCATGTCGAAGAACGGGGGCTGCAGGATGGCTGCGGGGAACACGATCTCGTTCATCCCCGGGTTGTAGTAGGCGTTGACCGTCTGCGGCGTCATGAACCACTCGAGGCGGTCCACCGGCTGGCCCAGCTTGCCCCATTCGCGCGCAGCCTCGTGGTGCGCTGCCCGACGGACGTTGCCGACGAGATCGGCGGCGTCGATCTCCAGGCCGTCGTAGCTGCGCCACCGGTCCGGGTACCCGATCTTGGGCGTGAAGGCGTCGAGCTTGGCGACCGCACGCTGGCGAGTCTCCGGGCCCATCCACGGCAGGGCCTCCAGGCGCTCGCGGTAGGCCGACACCAGGTTGGCCACGAGTGAGAGCATCCGCCCCTTCGCCTCGGGCGGGAAGTGCGCGGCGACGTAGAGCTCGCCGACGGCCTCCCCCAGCGAGCCCTCGACCAGCGAGACCCCCCGCTTCCAGCGCTCCCTGAGCATCGGGATGCCGCTCAGCGTCGTGCCGTAGAAGGAGAAGTTGGCCTGGACGATCTCGCGGTCGAGCAGCGCCGCCGCGGACCGGATCACCCCCCACGCCAGCCAGTCGCGCCAGGCCTCGATCGGCTGCTCGGCCAGCAGCCCGGGCACCGCCGCGAGGAAGCTCGGTTGCCGGACCACGACCTCCTGCACGTGCTCGGCCGGCGCGCCGGTCGCCTGCAGCCAGTCCAGCACGGACGTGGTCGGCGCCAGGCTCGCCAGCTCCGACACGGCCCTGCGGTTGTAGGACTTCACGGCGTCCCGGGTCTCGACCGCGCTCCAGTGGTGCCCGGCCACCGCGGTCTCCAGGGCCATCACCCGGTGGGCCGCCGCCAGCGCGGTGCCCTCGTCCGGTGACCAGCCGCCGAGGACCAGCATCCGCGCCACGTGACTGCGGTAGGCATCGCGGATGGGTGCGAACGACTCCTGGTGGTAGTACGACTCATCCGGCAGGCCCAGCCCGTGCTGCTCCAGGTAGACGATGTAGTGCGTGGAGTCGCGCGCGTCGGTGTTCACGTAGGGAACCACCAGCCCACCCACGGCCCCGTCGAGCTGCAGTCGCGCCATCTCGGCCACCAGCTGGTCGGTGGACCGGATCGCCGCAACCGCGGCCAGGTCCCCTGCCAGCGGGGCACGCCCGCGCGCCTCGATGCCCTCCTCGTCCATGAACGACGCGAACAGCGCGCCGACCTTGGCCGCGACACTGCCCGGCTCGGCACGTGCGGCAGCAGCCTCGATGAGGGCGCGCACGTGCACCTCGGCGGCGTCGCGAAGCTCGTAGAAGGCGCCGTCGGCGGGACGGTCGTCGGGGATGGGGGTCTCGGCCATCCACCGGCCGTTCACGTGGCCGAACAGGTCGTCCTGGGGACGAACCGCCGGGTCGATGTGCTGTAGGTCGATCCCCGAGCGCATGCTCCTCCTGTCGTCGTGGCGTGGGCGCGAGTCTGCCACCACCCCCCGACACCGGCCCGATGGGCCCCGCGGCGAGCCCAGGGCGTGGCAGCATCGCGGCGTGGCCGATCCCGTCGTCGAGGTGCGATCCATGCTCGCCCGGGTGGCCGACCCCGACCGCGCCCCCGCCATGGCGGCCTACATGAAGCACGTGGCCCCCTTCCTGGGGGTGGGCGCTCCGGCCCGTCGGGCCGCCACCCGAGCCTGGATCCGGTCCGTGGACCCCGGCCCCGACGCCGTGGACCTGCTGTCCATCGCCGAGCAGCTCGTGGGCGCCCCGGAGCGGGAGCTGTCCTACGTGGCCGTCGACCTGGTCGACCGCCACCGGCGCTGCCTCCCGGGCTCGGCGCTGGGGACGCTGCGCGCCCTGGCCCTGCAGGTGCCCTGGTGGGACACCGTCGACTCCTGGGCAGGGGTGATCGGCCGGACCGCCCTGCTGCGACCCGGGTGGGACCCCACGATCGCGGCGTGGGCCGACGACGACGAGCTGTGGGCGCGCCGGATCGCCCTGGTGTTCCAGGTGGGCCGGCGCGAGGCCCTCGACCTCGACCTGCTCCTGGCCGCCTGCCGGGCCAACCTCGCGCAGCGGGACTTCTTCCTGCGCAAGGGGATCGGGTGGGCGCTGCGCGATGCCGCCCGCACGCACCCGGATGTGGTCAGGGCGTTCGTCGCGGCCAACCGCGACCGCATGGCTGGGCTGTCCGTCCGCGAGGCCACCAAGCATCTGACCTGATGGTTGCACGCTGGACTACCCACATGTCGGTCCCCGCCGGTAGCGTGCGGCCATGGCCATCCACTCGCAGGAGCTGCTCGAGCTCGAACGCCTCGCCATCGCCCCCGTCTACGCCCGTCCGGGTGAGTCCATCTCGATCGCCAAGGACCGCCTGCCCGACGACGGACTCGATCCCCGCGTCGCCTACCGGCTGCTCCACGACGAGCTGATGCTGGACGGCAACTCGCGACAGAACCTGGCCACGTTCGTCACCACGTTCATGGACGAGGAGGCCGATCGGCTGTTCGCCGAGACCCTCGACAAGAACATGATCGACAAGGACGAGTACCCCCAGACGGCGGCCATCGAGGGCCGGTGCGTGCGGATCATCTCCGAGCTGTGGAACTCCCCCGCCCACGAGAACGCCACCGGGACGTCCACGACCGGGTCCAGCGAGGCCGTCATGCTCGGCGGGCTGGCCCTGAAGTGGCGCTGGCGGCAGCGCCGCGAGGCCGCCGGGCTGCCGACCGACCGCCCCAACCTGGTCATGGGCATCAACGTGCAGGTCGTGTGGGAGAAGTTCTGCCGCTACTGGGACGTCGAGCCGCGCTACGCGCCCATCGAGGAGGGCCGCCTGCAGCTCAACGCCGAGGAGGCGTTGAAGCTGGTCGACGAGAACACCATCGGGGTGGTCGCCATCCTCGGCTCGACCTTCGACGGTTCGTACGAGCCGGTCAAGGAGATCTCCGACGCCCTCGACGCGCTGGCGGCATCCGGGGGCCCGGATGTTCCGGTCCACGTGGACGCCGCGTCGGGCGGCTTCGTCGCTCCGTTCATCGACCCGGACCTGGAGTGGGACTTCCGGGTGTCCCGGGTGCGCTCGATCAACTCGTCGGGGCACAAGTACGGCCTGGTGTACCCGGGAGTGGGATGGGTCATCTGGCGCACGCCGGAGGACCTGCCGGAGGACCTCGTGTTCCACGTGAACTACCTGGGCGGCGACATGCCCACCTTCGCGCTGAACTTCTCGCGGCCCGGGGCCCAGGTCATCGCGCAGTACTACAACTTCATCCGCCTCGGCCGTGAGGGCTACCGCGCGATCCAGCAGTCCTGCCGGGACACCGCGCTGTACATGTCCGCTGCCATCGCCGAGTTCGGCCCCTACCAGCTGCTGTCCGACGGCTCCGAGCTGCCCGTCTTCTTCTTCCGCCTCAAGCCCGAGGTCACCAACTACACCGTGTACGACGTCTCGGCCAAGATGCGCGAGCGGGGCTGGCAGGTCCCCGCGTACTCGCTGCCGGACAACCTCACAGACCTGTCCGGGCTGCGGGTCGTCGTGCGCAACGGGTTCGGACGCGACCTCGCCGACCTGTTCCTGGAGGACCTGCGTCGGGCGACCGAGTTCCTGGAGGGCCTGTCGGACAAGCTGCCCGCTGACCCGAGCCACACGGAGTCGTTCCGGCATTGAGGTCCGCATCGTCCCGGCAGCTGCCGATCCGACTGCCCGCCGGAGCGACCGACATCCAGGTCGAGGGTCCGCGCCCGTTCGTCACGCACGTGACGTTCCGGGACCGCGACGGCGTCGTGCGGCACTGGCATGCCCGCCAGTCCCGCAAGGCCGACGAGCGGACCCTCACCTGGTGGATCGGCGTGCTGTTCGCCATCGGCTCCACCTGCTTCCTCATCGGCCCGATCCCGGCCTATGACGCAGCCGTGGGGCCTCGGGCCACGGCGATGACGTACTTCATCGGGTCGATCTTCTTCACGACCGCGGCGTACCTGAGCTACGCCCAGGTCGTGCGCCAGGCCGGTCACCGCTGGTTCGGCTGGACACCGCGACTCATGGGCTACTGGGCCACGCTCATCCAGTTCGTCGGGACCCTCTACTTCAACGCGACCACCTTCGCCGGGCTGCTCGACGTCCCGGCGGACTCCGTCGACCGGGTCGTGTGGCGCCCCGATGCCATCGGGTCGGTCTGCTTCCTCGTCTCCTCGGCGATCGCGTTCGCCGAGGCCGGTCACCGCTGGTTCTCATGGCGTCCCGGCAAGCGCGACTGGCACATCACCGCCCTGAACCTCTGGGGATCGGTCTTCTTCGGCGTCTCGGCCGTCGGGGCGTACGTGACGGCCGACGGGGACCTCGTGAACCTGCAGTGGGCCAACGGCGGCACGTTCCTGGGGGCCGCCTGCTTCCTGGTCGCATCCCTCATGATGCTGCCGGAGGGCCGCCAACCAGCCGCCACCCCGGTCACGCCAACGGCCGCCTGAGGCCAGGCCGGCTCTCCCAGCCCGCGGCGCTGGGCTGGGGCTCGGTGGGCGGTGGAGGCGGGCGGCGACCTCAGCCCAACGCCGCGCGGATCTGTTGGGCGTGGTCGCGGGGGTGGGCCGTGTACGTCCGCAGCCAGTCGTCCAGCGTGTACGGACCCGACTCGGTGTGCAGCCCACGACGCTGCAGGTGCGCCGGGGACAGCGTGTCCAGCAGCTCGGCGCTGGACTCCCGCACCGCGCGGACGACCGCCAGGGACGTCGTCACCGGGCGGTCGTAGTGCAGCACCTGCGCCCACCGCACCTCGTCGTAGCCCTGGATCACTGTCCCCGCAGGCTCGGCGAGCAGCCGACGCAGCCGCACGTAGGACGTCGTCTCGGAGTCCGCCAGATGGTGCACCACCATCCGGGGCGTCCACCCCTCGGCCTCCGGCGGCACGCTGTCGAGCTGGTCCTGGCCCAGGCCCGAGGCCACGGCCAGGAACTCCTCGGTGGCCGCGCGGTAGGCCGCGACCCGGGCGGCCAGGTCGACGAGCGCATCGATGTCCGACATGCGTGCTCCTTCCGACGAGACCCGCAGCATAGGGCCGCCAGCCGCCACGGGGGTGACGGCTCAGCGTGGCGGCCACGGCGGCGACGGCGACCGCGACCGCGGGGTGGGCAGCCCGTCGGGGGCCGCGGTGGCCTACGGTCCGACCATGCGAGCAGGACACTGGCGGGCGGCCGGAGCGGCCCGTGCGCTGGCCCGCCTGCCCCTGACCTGCCTGCCCCTGACCTGCCGGCCCCTGACCTGCCGGCCCCTGACCAGCCTGGCCCTGGCCTGCCTGGCCCTGGCAGTGCCCGCCGGGGCGGCGGCCCCTCCCCTCGCCGCGCCGACCACGCGCGCCCCCGCGCCGGACCGGGCCGGCGACCCGACCATCACCGTGATGACCCGCAACCTGTACCTCGGCGCCGACGTCGGCGTCGCCCTGGACCTGCTGCCCGACATGCCGGCAGCGGCCCAGACCATGTGGGAGCAGGTCGCCCGCACCGACGCTGCGGAACGGATGGCCCTGCTCGCGCAGGAGGCGGCCGCGGTCCGGCCGGAGGCCATCGCGCTGCAGGAGGCGACCACCTGGTCGTGCCGGCCAGCGCCATGGCGATCCCCCGTGACCGTGCTGGACTTCACCCAGCTGTTCCTGGCCGCCACCGAGGCCGCCGGCGTCGGCTACGTCGTCGCCGGATCGGCTGACGCGGCTGCGCTGAACCCGGGCTACGAGATCCCGCCGATCCCCTGGCTGACCACCGTCACGGACCCGGCGACATTCCAGCCGCTGTTCGGCCGGGACAGCGCGGCATGCGGGTTCACCATCGCCGACGCGGTCCTGGTCCGTGCCGACCTGCGCGACCAGGTGCTGCGCGTCGGAACCGGCGAGTACGACGACCGCTACGCCGTCGTCCCGGTGGCGTTCCAGATCGACCGGGGCTACGCGTGGGCCGACCTGGCGGTCGCCGGGACGACCGTCCGCCTGGTGGCCACCCACCTGGAGTCGCTGTGGGCACCCGAGGGCGAGGTGACGGCGGCCGCCCAGGCGCGCCAACTGGTGGCGGACCTGGCCACGACCACGCTGCCCCTGGTCGTGATGGGGGACCTCAACTCCGACCCACGCGACCCGCGACCGCCGGGCTCGCCGAACCCCGGGGGTCAGCCGGAGGCTGGCGCGGCGTGCCCTCCGCAGGTGCCCGCACCCACCCCGGCCACGGCCGATCCGACCTGCAGCGCCTACTGGACGCTGGTCCAGGCGGGCTACCAGGATGCCGGCCCGGACTCCCTGGCGGCGGCCAACCGGACCTGGGGCGCCGCGGCCGATCTCGCGGGACCGGATCCCGACCGGCTGCGGGTGGCCCTGGAGCAGGGCAACCCCGCCGGCTTCACCGACCGGTTGGACTACGTGCTGACCCGCAACGCAGCCCACCCCACCCGGGCGGAGCTGGTCGGCAACCAGTGGCCGCAGGGCCTGACCTGGTCCTGCGACGCCCCGCAGCAGGTCGCCACCACGCAGCGCTCCTCGCAGCTCCTCGCCGACGCCGGGCTGGCCGACCCGGTCACGGGCCGGGGGGTGTGCCTGCCGAGCGACCATGCCGGGCTGGCCGTCGTCATCGACGTGTCCGCCGGGCCGACAGGTGCCGTGGCCGACAGCCCGGTCCCCCCGGAGCACGACGCAGCCCGGCTGGGGCTGCTGGGGTGGCTGGTGATGTCGCTGGGCGCGACCCTGGCAGTCCTCGTGCTGGTCGTGTCGCTCGTCGTGGTGCTGCTGAGGCGGGCCCGCCGCCGCCGTCGCTCGGCCCGGCCGCCCGCGCCGGATCAGCCGTCCTCGCCCTAGTCGGCCGGGCCCCGGCGCCGCGGACGCGGCACCTCCCCGAGCAGCCGCATGGTGCCCGGCAGCGACTCGGTGCCCAGCATGCCCACAGGGACCCGGCACCGGGTGCGCAGCTCGCCGTACCCGGCCGCTCCGCACGTGACCGGATCGGCCAGCACCAGCTGCGGATCCAGGTCATCGAGCAGGGCGCAGGCCACGGCCGGGCTTCCCGCCCATTCGACGGTGAACCCCTCCAGGCGCAGTGCGTGGGCCAGGGCCTCGACGGCAGCCTGGTCGCGGTGGACCACCAGGACGACCGTGCGCTCGGCATCGGCGTCGGGCGCCAGGGGCATGCCCAGCGAGGGCGCTGCGGTCCGGCCCCGGGCGGGCTCCCGCGGCGAGCGGGGCTCGGGTGGGCCCTGGTTGGTCGGGGCCGCGCCGGCCGTGTCGTCGTGGGCGCCGGGGCGCGGCGCAGCCGGGAGGGGGATGCCGGGGCGCATCGGATCGCCGTGCACCTGGACCACCTCCTCCGGAGGGGCGCCGCGGCCGGCGGACGCCCTGTTCTGCAGCGATCGTCGCCCGGCGTCACCCCGGCGTCGCCCCGCGATCGGCCCGACCTGGGCGGACCTTGGTCCCACAAGCCGCGTATCGGACCATGTTGTGGGGTCACCGGGACGATGGCACGATGGAGCCTCAACGCTGGTCGAGGCGATCGATGGTTCCGCTCCTGCCGGACGGGCGCGGTTCCACGGGGACCGGTACCGGTGCGTCGGGCGCGGCGCACCGGACGGGCCATCAGGCCGAACCCAGGGTATCTGGGTGAGCACCGCGAGGGGTGGGCCGGATGAGCGGGGGCGCGAGCGCCGTGCAGACCGGGGGCGAGTCCCTCGAGGTGACCGTGTCAACGCTGCGCGACGAGCTCGCCGGGCTGCGCGCCTCCGCCCAGCTGCGGGCGGTGATCGAGCAGGCCAAGGGTGTCCTCATGGAGCGTGAGGGCATCAGCGCAGACGAGGCGTTCCTGCAGCTGCGCAGGCTGTCCCAGGAGCACAACGCCCGGCTGGTCGAGGTCGCCAGCATGGTCGTGGCGCTGGCCTCACCGGAGCAGGCGGCGATCTCCCCGGGAGCCGTCGACGTGCTGACCGGCCGCATCCCGGCGTCCCGGGCCCCCTCGCCGGCGTGGCGCGCGCTGCAGTCCTCGGTCGAGGTGCGCGGTCGTGTCGCGGCCACGGTGCTGGACTCGGTGGCCGGGGCCGCGGCAGACGGCGACGAGGCGGCACAGCTGCTGGCCGACGTCCTGGCCAGCCATGACGTGGCTCAGGTCACGCTGTACCGCACGGAGCTGGACGGGGCGCTGCGACTTGTCGGGCAGGTCGGGGTCCCGGCCGACGTCATCAGCGCCTGGCGCACGATGCCGCCCTCGCGCGAGCTCCCGATGGTGCGCGCCGTGCTGGACCGTCGCGCCCTGTTCCACGTCGACCGCGCCACCCGGCTGCGGCAGTTCCCGGCAGTCGCCGGCGTGGCGGCCTGGTACGGCGCCTCGGCTGCGATCCCCGTCGTGCTGGATCCGCCCGACGGCCCGGTCGCTGGCGTGGTCGGCCTGAGCTGGGACGAGGCCCGGGGCTTCACCGGTGCCCAGCGCGATGCCATCTGCGCGGCAGTGACCCGGGTCGCCCGGCTCGCCCTGCCCCAGGTACGTCCCCGCGATCCGGAGCTGTGGTGGCTCACCGCCCTGCAGGCGCTGCACCTGGATCCCTGGCTCGTGGTCCAGGTCGTGCGCGACGACACCGGCCGGGCCGTGAAGCTGCGCGTCGTGGATGCCGCCCCGGACCTCGCCGACGCGACCGACTGGCTGGGCCGCAGGCTGCTGGAGCTCTGGCCCGAGCTCGCCGCGGACGGCACGTGGACGACGCTCATCGGGCTGGCCCGGACCGGCGGGCTGTGGACGACCACCGTGACTGCCCCGTCGGATGCGCCGTGGGGGACGCCCGGCACCCGCGTGCGGGCGCTGCGCCTGGGCCGCTACATCGTGCTGGTGTGGCGCCGGCCCGGTCGCTGATCGCCACCGGTCCCCGGCCCCCCCACGACGGCCAGCAGGTGCGCAGGCGCCACGTCACCGAGGGTGACTCGGCTGACCCGGGCGGTCGCTGCGTCCGACCCGCCGCCCGCCTTGAGGGCCGCCTCCCGACGCACCCAGGCCTCGAGGAAGTCCGGCCAGGTCGGGGGGCCGGGCACGCCCCAGGCCGTCCGGGCCGCGACCGGCCACAGTGGTCGCGGGGCGTCCGCCTCGAGGTCGACCCCGATCCGGTCGCGTGAGACTCCCACGGCCGCGCACCATCGGGTGTGCGCCAGGCTGGTCACCACCCCGGCCGGGTCGCCGCCGGTCAGCGCCGTCATGGCCGCATGGCTGGCCGTGAACCGGACGCGACCGCGGGGCGTGCCGATCCGTTCCGCCCGGGCCCGCAGGGACGCGTCGAGCAACGTGGACCACGCCCGCTGGGCCTGGGCCGCAGGCTCGGGATCCCACACCGCCAGCCACACCCCCGGGCCCACGGCAGCCACCCGCAGGCCGGGCAGCAGGTCAGCCCAGACGGGCACGCAGGTAGGCCACAGCACCATCGACGCTCTCCAGGTGGTCGTAGTCCTGCTCCGGGATGTCGGCGTGCAGGGCGTCGGCCAGCAGTCCGACCAGCGTCAGGAAGTCCATCGAGTCCAGGTCGGCGGCGTCTCGCAGCCTCGCCCGTGGGTCGAGCGCCTCGGGCTCGACACCCGGGGCCACCAGGCGCAGCGCCTCGAACAGGACATGGTGTGCACGGTCCTCAGTCACGAAGCCATCCTCCTCCCCACCTCCGCCACCCACCGCGGTCACAGCCGTTCCGGTTCTTCCAGGGCCGCTGCGAAGGCGCCCAGGAAGGCTGCTGCCGTGCGCCCGTCGCTGGCGCGGTGGTCGGCTGCCAGGGTGACCGTGACCGTCGGGCGGGCAGCCAGCATCCCGTGCTCAGCCCACGCCCGCTCCACGATGCCGCCGACGCCGACCAGGGCCACCTGCGGGGGGAAGATCACGCCGTACAGGGCGTCCGGACCGCCGTCACCGAGGCTGCTCACGGTGATCGTGCCCGTCGCCATCTCGGACTGGCGCAGGCTGCCCCGGCGGGCCCGGCCCACCAGGTCCGCCAGCCGCTCCATGAGCGCGTCCAGCCCCAGGGCCTCGACAGCGGGCAGCGTGGGCGTCACGAGGCCGCCGCCCCGGATCGCCACTGCCACGGCCAGGTCGACGTGGTCGGCCCGGACCAGCGTCCCCTCGATCCAGTGCCCGTTCAGGTCCGGCACGGCCAGGGCGGCCCGGACGGTCGCCCGCAGGAACAGCGCCGCGGGCAGGACCCGGCTGCGGACCGGGAGGGCGGCGTTGTGCTCGTGCAGCCACGCCAGGGGCCCGGACACCTCCAGCGTGCGCGTCACGTAGTAGTGCGGGATCTCCGCGGCGGAGCGCGACATCAGCGACGCGATCGCGCGGCGCATCGAGCCGGTCCGCTCCGCCGCCGACCGCTCCGCCGCCGACCGCTCGACCGCCGACCGCTCGACCGCCGACCGCTCGACCGCCGGCCGCTCCGCAGCGGTCCCCGCAGCGATCCCCGCGGGGGCGGGCGGCCGAGCGCGGTCCAGCGCCGCGGCCACGTCCGCACCGGTCACGACGCCACCGGATTCGACCAGCCCCGACGGGTCGAGCCCGCCGCCGGCCGCCGGCCGACGCGCCCGCGGGGTGATCCGGACCCGGGTCGCCTCCCGGGAGGCCGGGACGCCGAGGCGCTGCGGCGCCTGC
>JBDHZV010000001.1:0-69747 GCA_039812125.1 Candidatus Nanopelagicales bacterium | reverse complement strand
GTCAGGACGGTGGAGGCCATCAGGCTGGTCGAGTTCAGCACCAGCCGGGGGCTGTGCCCCGGCGCAGCCCTCATCCGGCCACCACCAGGAATCGCACCCCGACCAGCAGGAGCAGCACCCCGGCCGACGCCACGGTCAACCGGTTCAAGGCGCGCCGCTCCGGGGCGGCCGCAGGCAGCGCCTCGATGGCGACGGCGGCGCCCAGGCCCAGGGCCAGGGTCAGGATCAGGGCGGCGGCAACGACGCTGGCCGAGGTCAGGACCGCCATCGCGACCTCCTCGGGGTGCCCCGCAGCAGGGTCGGTCCAGCCAGCAGGGCCAGCGTTGCGGTGGCCAGGGCGGTGATCGTCAGCTCGGGGCCGCTCGGCAGCCAGTAACCGAGCTGCACCAGCGCCTGGCTGACCAGGACCAGGGCACCGGGCCCGGCCAGCACGGACACCGCGACGCGCGCCTCGCCGTGGATGCCCGGCAGCCGCAGTCCGACCGCCAGGCCGGGACCGATCAGGGCGAACCCCGCGACCAGGGGGACCAGCAGCCAGGTCGGTCCGCCGGTCCAGCTGGCGACTGCGGCGGCCGCCGCCCAGCCGGCGATCAGGGGCGCCGCGGGCGACCGGGCGGGCGACGACCCCGCCCGCGTGGCGGGCGCGACCGCGGGCAGCAGGGGACGGGCGGGCCCGGTCATGGCAGCGCCACCTGCTGCAGGATCACGCCGCCGGTGTTGGCGTGCGCCACCTGGTACTCGCCGCTGGCCAGCAGGGTCGCGACGATGTCGCGGCCCCAGCTCGCCGGCAGGTCCTCGTTCTGCACCCCGTACTCGACCTGGCTGCGCATCGCGACCAGGAACGTCGTGCCCGGGCCGACCCCCATGACCTCGCGCAGCTCGGTCATGTCGGTGCTCCCCGGGTCGGCCAGCGCCTCGATGAGCCACCCGCCCGACTCCAGGCCGGTGGCCGGCGAGGTCATCGACGGTCCGCCGTAGCCCAGCGTGAACACCCGGGACCCCTCCGGCGCGAGCGCCACGAGCGCCTCGGCGGTGGCGACCTCGGCCGCGCTGATGCGCTCGAACGACTCGTTGCCGTACCGCGCGACCCCCAGGACCGGCACGGCGGCCGCCAGGACCAGCACCAGGACCACCGGGCCGGCGGCCCGACGCCACCCGGTCCCGGGGGCGTGCGGCGGTACCACCAGGGTTGCCACCAGGAACCCGGCACCCACGGTGGAGAACAGCAGCATCCGCAGGAAGCCCTCGCCGCCGTAGCTGCCGGCCACGACCAGGAACGCTGGCGCCCCGGTGAGCAGCACCAGGGGCACGCTGAGGCGGCGGCGGACCAGCCCGACGACGATCGCGACCGCCGCCAGGGCCCAGAGCACGACGGCGAACCGGACCCGGACCTGCAGGATCGTCATGTGGGTGGCCGATCCGACGATGCGCTCGGTCATGCTGCTGTCGACGATGGACCCGATCCGCCCGAGCGAGCCGAAGATGTCCTCGAGATGGCCCCGCCAGTACGGCTCGGCCCCGATGCTCAGCCACCCGGCCACCGCCGCACCGAACACCACCACCACCGGCCACGGCCGCAACCGTCCGGTCAGGGCCAGCAGGGCCAGGGCGGCGGTCATGAGCAGCGGGGTCAGCTGGTGGGAGCTGGCCATCGCCAGCGCGGCCAGCGTCAGCAGCACCAGCAGGCCGACCCGCTGTGGGGCGGCCAGGGGGGTCTCGGCGGGATCCAGCCCCGGGTGCAGCCCGCGGTTCAGGCCGGCGAGCAGCGTGGCCACCCGGCCGGGGGACTGCGGCACCCGCAGGTGGCCCAGGACGAGGACCAGCACGGCCAGGTACATCAGCAGGGCCAGGCTCTGCGGGGCGAAGTAGTCCTGGCCCACCCAGGTGACCACCAGGACCAGCGCGGTGCCGGCCCACGCGGTGCGCCAGTGGCCGACCGTGGCCCGGCCCAGGGCGACCAGCAGGGGGATCTCCACGAACCACCCGGCCAGTCCGGCCCATGTCAGCCAGGCCTGTGCCGAGGGCAGGCCGGCGGCACCGGTCAGCGCGGAGGCTGCGGTGAAGAACCCCGGCCACGAGTAGCGGGCGTCGACATCCACCTGCAGCTGCCCGGTCGCGGTGATCGCGTCCACGATGCCGGCGTGCACCCACGCGGTCGGGAACCGGGCGGCACTCTCGACGAGGGCGGCGGCACCGTGCAGCAGCGTGGCCAGGCCCAGGGTCGTGGCGTACAGCAGCAGCCGGTCCTCGACGGGCCGGCACAGTGCGAGCCCGAGCAGGACCAGCAGCGTCGCCACCGCGGCCAGCGCCACCGGTGGGTAGGCCTGGACCAGTCCCCACGCGCCGATGTCGCGCTCGTCGGCGCGGGTCAGCGCGGCTGCGCCGACCACGGTCGCGACCAGGGCGACCGGGGCCAGCAGCCGGGACCATCCCGGCGGGCGGCTCGGGCCTGCGGCGCCCGCCCGCTCGATGCCGGGGCTGGTGGCGGGGGCGGCCGTCGCGGTCACGGTGCGGCCGCCGCCGGTGGGCGGGCCCGGCCGACCACGAACCCGGTGCCGGTCGCGGCCAGCCCCAGGGGGACCAGCGCCGCCCGCGCCAGCCCTGCCGGCTCACCGCGCAGCGCGTCGCGCATGTGCAGCCCGACTCCGCTGGGCAGCACCCGGGTCACGTAGGCCCGCTCGGCGCTGAGCCCGTCGTGGCTGCCGACGGACCCGGTCAGCGCCGCCTTGGAGATCCCCTCGTGGTAGCAGCGGCTCAGGAAGTAGCGCACGGTCTGGCGCGACCTCGGGACCCGGTGGTGCACCACGGGACCGGTGGCCCGCACGATCCGGGCGTCCGGGTCCCGCTGGCGGATCCGGATCCCCAGCTCGGTCTCCTCGTTGCCCACCGGACGAGTCCCGACCCGGCCCACGAGCGGCGAGAACCCGCCCACCGCACCCACCAGCTCGCGCCGGACGGCCATGCTGGCTCCGATCGGGTTGCGGATCGCCTCGCCGTCGCCGGGCAGCCCCCGGTAGTCGCAGCCGATGACCCACCCGAACTCCGGTGGGAACCAGCGCGGTGCCGTGCCGCCGTCCCACCGCGGCCGGATCGCGCCGCCGACCGCGGCGACGTCCGGGTCGGCGAACACCTCGCGGAAGCCCGACAGCCACCCCGGTGCCGGCAGGGCGTCGTCATCGAGGAACGCCACGACATCGGCGCGGGTCGCCGAGACGCCGGTGTTGCGGGCATCGGACAACCCCGGCACCCCGGCGCTGGTCACCACCTGGACGTCCTCGGGCAGCGCCGCGCGGGCCCGCTGGGCCAGGGCGTCGTTGTGGTCGATCACCACCACCAGCTCGTCCCCGGGCTGTCGCTGGCGCTGCACGGCGGCGACGCCGGAGACCAGGTCGTCCCAACGGTCCTCGGTGTACGCGCACACCACGACGCCGATGCTCACCTGTGGCGGGGCACTGCCCATGGCCAACCCCCTCGGGTCTCGGTGCCGGATCGGCGGGCGGCCCGGCCCGCGGACCGCCGAGCCGCGCCTCCCCGGAATCATCGGCATCGGGAGCCCCCCTCTGGAGCGGCTGCGGGGGGCGAGACGAGGTCGGGGGACGCCGGGTCCCCCGAACGGTCAAGTCGTGGCGCGCCGGTGCCGAGGATGGGAGCGAGGCTGGCAGGGGCCTCAAGGGCGTGGGACGGCACGAGCCGGGAGGATGACATGGACGGCACGCAGGCCCAGGGGCACGCAGCCGGGGCAGATCGGCGGGAGCGGCGCGACGTGGTCACGGGGATGCCGGGGCGCTGCCTGGTCCCGGGTCCGGACGGTCGGCTGATCCCGGAACGGCGCAGGCCGCTGGTGCAGCGGCGCCCGGCGCAGCCCCGGGTGAGCGTGGTGGTCCCGGCGCTCAACGAGGCCGAGAACGTCCGCGAGATCCTGCCCTACCTGCGCGACCACTACGAGGTCATCGTGGTCGACGGCAACTCCACGGACGGCACCGCGGACGTGGCCCGCGAGGTCCTCCCGACGGCCACCGTGATCCGCCAGACCCGCAAGGGCAAGGGCAACGCCATGGCGTGCGGGTTCGCTGCGGTGACCGGCGACGTGATCGTGATGTTCGACATCGACGGCTCCGCGGACCCGCACGAGATCCCGCGGTTCGTGGAGGCCCTCGTCCGCGGCGCCGACCTGGCCAAGGGCAGCCGGTTCATCCCCGGCGGGGGCAGCCACGACATCACGCTGGTGCGGCGGGTGGGGAACTCGGGGCTCAACGTGCTGGCCAGCGCCCTGACCAACACCCGCTTCAGCGACCTGTGCTACGGGTTCAACGCCTTCTGGGCCGACCAGCTGTACATGCTCGACCTGCCCGATGTCGACGACGACCAGGGCCGGGACATGGTGCGTGGCGACGGGTTCGAGATCGAGGCGCTGATCATCGGCCGGTTCGCGCTGTCGGGGGCCCGCATCACCGAGGTGCCCAGCTTCGAGTTCGACCGGTACCACGGCCACACCAACCTGGACACCTTCCGCGACGGGTTCCGGGTGCTGCACACGATCCTGCAGGACCGGGTCTACGCCAAGCAGATCCGGTCCACGGCCAAGCGGCGCACCGCCGGGCGGACCCCGGCGGTCACCCGGCCGGGGTGGATGCAGGAGAACCCTCCCGGGCTGGCGGTGCGCCGGCTGGAGCGGCTCGAGAGCGCCTGACCGCGACGCCGGGCCGGCCTCGCGCCCGGCAGGCACCGGAGCCGGCGGGCGCCGGGCACGCCGAGCTCAGCGCTGGCCGCCCGGGCGCCACAGCACGTCGCCGTGCTGCCCCGCGGCCTCGTGGCGGGCCAGCACGAACAGCAGATCCGACAACCGGTTCAGGTAGGTCGCCGGCAGGCGGGTCATGCAGTCCCCGTGCTGCTCCAGCGCGGCCCAGGTGGCCCGCTCGGCCCGGCGGACCACGGTGCGGGCGACGTGCAGGTGCGCCGCGGCGGGGCTGCCGCCGGGCAGCACGAAGGAGCGCAGGGCCGGCAGGTCGGCGTTGAACAGGTCGATCTCGGCCTCCAGCCGGGCGATGTACTCCGGCTCGACCCGCAGCGGCGGGACCACCGGTGCGGAGATCACGGGGGTGCACAGGTCCGCGCCCAGGTCGAACAGCTCGTTCTGCACCCGCGCCAGCACCGCGTCGACGCGCGGGTCGAGGGCCGTGGTCGCCCGGGCCACGCCGATCACGCTGTTGGCCTCGTCGACATCGGCGTAGGCCACCAGGCGCAGGTCGTTCTTCGAGGTGCGGCTCATGTCGCCCAGGGACGTCGTGCCGTCGTCGCCGGTCCGGGTGTAGATGCGCGTGAGGTTGACCACGCCGCCACCCTAGTGCGGCTCGCGGGGGTCGGCACTCAGCGGTCGGCGCGTCCGCGTACCGCCCTACGATGACCCCCATGCAGCAGGTGTTCCGGGTCACGGGCGGCAATCGGCTCAGCGGGGAGATCGGCGTCGTCGGGGCCAAGAACTCCGTGCTCAAGCTGATGGCGGCGTCGCTGCTGGCCACCGGACGCACGACGATCACCAACGTCCCGGACATCCTGGACGTCACGATCATGGCCGAGCTGCTGCGGCGGCTGGGCTGCGAGGTGGAGCACGAGCGGCCCTCCGCCGTGCAGGGCGGCACGGTGACCATCGACGTCCCGGCGGCACCGCACCACCAGGCCGACTACGACCTGGTCCGGCGGATGCGCGCCTCCATCTGCGTGCTCGGCCCGCTGATCGCCCGGTGCGGCGCCGCGGACGTCGCGCTGCCCGGTGGCGACGCGATCGGCTCGCGCGGACTGGACATGCACATCGCCGGCCTGCAGAAGCTCGGCGCCACCTTCGACAACCACCACGGCTTCCTCGTGGCCAAGGCGCAGTCCCTGCACGGCGGCCAGATCTGGCTGGACTTCCCCAGCGTCGGGGCGACCGAGAACATCCTGATGGCTGCCGTGCTGGCCTCGGGCACGACCGTCATCGACAACGCCGCCCGGGAGCCGGAGATCGTCGACATCTGCCAGATGCTGGTCGAGATGGGCGCCCAGATCGGCGGCATCGGCACCTCCACCCTGGTCATCGACGGGGTGCCCGTCCTGCACCCGGTTGAGCACCGGACCGTCCCGGACCGGATCGTGGCCGGGACCTGGGCGGTCGCGGCCGCCATCACCCAGGGCGACGTGTTCGTGCGCGGGGCCATCGGCCGGCACCTGGAGATGGCGCTGGACAAGCTCGCCTCCGCCGGCGCCCTGGTCAACGTCGAGGACGCCGGGTTCCGGGTCCAGATGGACGAGCGCCCCCGCGCCGTGGACATCGTCACCCTGCCCTACCCGGGGTTCCCGACGGACCTGCAGCCGCAGTTCATCGCGTTGAACGCGGTGGCCGACGGCACGGCGATGATCACCGAGAACCTGTTCGAGGCGCGGTTCCGGTTCGTCAACGAGCTCGCGCGGCTGGGCGCCGACGTGCGCACCGACGGCCACCACGCGCTGGTCCGCGGCCGGATCGCACTGTCCGGGGCGCCGGTGGAGGCCGCCGACATCCGCGCCGGGGCCGGTCTGGTCCTCGCCGGCCTGGCCGCCAAGGGCTACACCACCGTCTACGAGATCCACCACATCGAGCGCGGGTACGCCGGCTTCGTGCCCAGCCTGCAGGGCATCGGGGCCCGGATCGAGCGGCTGGACGTGCCGACGCCGTTCGAGCAGTAGCCGCCGAACTGCCCACGCCGTCGCCGGTTACCCATCAGTAACCACGGGCGCTACCATCGGCTGGAGGTGCGTCGAGGGAGGTCGCCATGTCCAGCGTGGTCGTCGTCGGAGCGGGGCTCATGGGGTCCGGGATCGCCCAGGTGGCCGCCCTCGCGGGCCACGAGGTGGTGCTGCACGACGTCAGCGACGCGGCCACGTCGCGCGGGCGCGCGGCAATCGAGGGGTCCCTGGACCGGATGGTGGCCCGCGGCCGGGTCGGCGGCGAGCAGGCCGCCGACGCGCTGGCGCACCTGGCGACCACCACCGACCTCGACGCGGTCGGCGGCGCCGACGTGGTGGTCGAGGCGATCATCGAGGACGTCGCCGCCAAGTCCGCCGTCTTCGCCGAGCTGGACCGCCTGGCGCCCCCGGGCGCGGTGCTGGCCACGAACACCTCCGCGATCCCCATCACCCGGATCGCCGCGGCGACGACCCGGCCCGAGTCCGTCGTCGGCACCCACTTCTTCTCCCCGGTGCCGGTGATGGCCCTGTGCGAGCTGGTCCGGGGCCTGAAGACCTCGGACGCGACGCTGGCGGCGGCCCGGGACTTCGCCGAGGGGCTGGGCAAGACCTGCATCGTCGTGAACCGCGATGTCGCCGGATTCGTGACCACCCGGCTGATCTGCGCCCTGGTCAACCAGGCGGTCGCCCTGGTGGATGCGGGGGTGGCCACCGCCGAGGACGTCGACATCGCCTGCCGGCTCGGCTTCGGCCACGCGATGGGACCCCTGGCCACCGCCGACCTGACCGGGATCGACGTGATGCGTCGGGCCACCCTGGCCATCCACGACAGCACGGGGGACCCCTCGTTCCACCCGCCGGAGCTGCTCACCCGGATGGCCGCCGCCGGTGACCTCGGGCGCAAGTCCGGCCGGGGCTTCCACGAGTACGGGAGCTGACATGTCCACCAAGGACGCGCCCTGGCTGATGCGCACCTACGCCGGGCACTCGTCGGCCGCGGCCTCCAACGAGCTGTTCCAGCGCAACCTCGCCAAGGGCCAGACCGGCCTGTCGATCGCCTTCGACCTGCCCACCCAGACCGGCTACGACCCGGACGCCGAGCTGGCTCGGGGTGAGGTCGGCCGGGTCGGGGTGCCGGTCAGCCACCTGGGCGACATGCGCGCGCTGTTCGTGGGGATCCCCATGGACCGGATGAACACCTCGATGACCATCAACGCCACTGCGATGTACCTGCTGGCCCTGTACGTGGCCGCCGCCGAGGAGCAGGGCGTGCCGGCCGAGGCGCTGGCCGGCACCACCCAGAACGACATCGTCAAGGAGTACCTGTCCCGGGGGACGTACGTGTTCCCGCCGGGACCGAGCATGCGCCTGACCACCGACCTGATCGCCTGGACGGTGGCGCACGCGCCGCGGTGGAACCCGATCAACATCTGCTCCTACCACCTCCAGGAGGCCGGGGCGACGCCGGTGCAGGAGGTCGCCTTCGCGATGGCGACCGCGATCGCGGTGCTCGACGCGGTCCGCGACAGCGGACAGGTCCCGCCCGAGCGGTTCGGCGAGGTCGTCGGGCGAATCTCGTTCTTCGTCAACGCGGGGGTCCGCTTCGTCGAGGAGATGTGCAAGATGCGGGCCTTCGTGGCGATGTGGGACTCGCTGACCGAGCAGCGCTACGGCGTCACCGACCCCCGGCAGCGCCGGTTCCGCTACGGCGTCCAGGTCAACTCCCTGGGCCTGACCGAGGCCCAGCCGGAGAACAACGTGCAGCGCATCGTGCTGGAGCTGCTGGGCGTGACGCTGTCGGCCGACGCCCGGGCCCGCGCGGTCCAGCTCCCGGCGTGGAACGAGGCGCTGGGCCTGCCCCGGCCCTGGGACCAGCAGTGGTCGCTGCGGATCCAGCAGGTGCTCGCCCACGAGTCCGACCTTCTGGAGTACCCGGACCTGTTCACCGGCTCGCCCGTCGTCGCCGCCAGGACCGAGGAGATCCTGGCCGGCGCCCGCGGGGAGCTGGCGCGCATCCTCGACAGGGGTGGTGCCGTGGCTGCGGTGGAGTCGGGCTACCTGAAGTCAGCCCTGGTGTCGGCGCACGCCGCGCGACGGGCGCGCGTGGAGTCCGGCGAGGACGTGGTCGTCGGCGTCAACGCGTTCACCGCCTCGGAGCCCAACCCGTTGCTCGCCGACCTCGGGACTGCCGTGGCGGTGGCCGACCCCGGTGCCGAGCAGGCGGCGGTGGAGGCGGTCCGGGCCTGGCGGGCCGGACGCGACGCCACGCGCGCGGCCCGGGCCCGGGAGGCGCTGGTGTCCGCCGCCCGGGGCAGCGCATCGTTGATGCCGGCCTCCCTGGAGTGCGCGCGCGCCGGGGTCACCGTGGGGGAGTGGGCGCAGACGTTGCGCGAGGTGTTCGGGGAGTACCGGGCCCCGACCGGGATCGCCGCGGCGACCGGCACCGTGGCGGCCACCCCGCAGCTGGAGCGGGTGCGCGCCGCGGTCCGGCGCACGGGCGAGGAGCTGGGTGGGCCGCTGCGGCTGCTGGTCGGCAAGCCGGGGCTCGACGGGCACTCCAACGGCGCCGAGCAGGTGGCCGTGCGTGCCCGCGACGCCGGGTTCGAGGTCGTCTACCAGGGGATCCGGCTGACGCCGGCCCAGATCGTCGCCGCGGCCGTGGCCGAGGACGTCGACGTGGTGGGGTTGTCGATCCTGTCCGGGGCCCACATGGTGGCCGTCCCGGAGGTCCTCGACGGCCTGCGGGCTGCCGGGATGACCGACGTGCCGCTGGTCGTCGGCGGGATCATCCCGGCCGGGGACGCGCAGGCGCTGCTGGAGCGCGGGGTGGCGGCGGTGTTCACCCCGCGCGACTACGACGCGACCCAGGTCATGGGACGGGTCCTCGACGAGGTGCGGCGAGCGCGGGGGCTGGCGCCCTGGGAGCCCCAGGCGGGCGAGGGACCAGCGGGCGAGGGCGGCTAGCCGGAGCCGCGGGCGCGCCAGCGGAACAGCCGCCAGGCCAGCACCGCTGAGAGCAGCGTCCACACCAGCAGCACCATCGCCACCCGGGCCAGCTCGTAGGACCCGATGACCTCCAGGGCAGCCGCGCCCTCGGGCAGGAACACGTAGCGCATGCCCTGGGTCAGCCACTTGAGCGGGAACAGCGAGGCGAACTGCTGCATCCAGTCGGGCAGCTGGTTGAACATGAAGAACACGCCCGAGGTGAACTGCAGCACCAGGATGACCGGGGTGACGACCGCGGAGGCGCCCTTGCCGGTCTTCGGCACCGAGGAGAACGCCAGGCCCAGCAGGGTCCACGTGGTCAGCCCCAGCACGCTGAGCCAGCCCAGCGTGGCCCACTTCGCCGCGCTGGAGGGCAGCTCGATGTCGAACAGCAGCACACCGATGGCCATCAGCAGCACGAGCTGGCCGACGTAGGTGATCGCGACCTGGCCGATCTTGCCGATGAAGTAGGCGGACTTGGGCATCGGCAGGCCCTCGAGGCGCTTGAGCGTGCCGTCGTCGCGCTCCTGCGGGATGCCGATGGCCAGGTTCTGGAAGCTGGTGTAGACGATGCCCGAGGCGATCATGCCCGCGACGAAGTACTGGGCGAACGTGATGCCGGTGTCACCCAGCGACTGGTTGCCGAAGACGGAGCCGAAGATGATCATCAGGATCATCGGCAGGGCGAAGTTGAACACCGCGGACTCGCGGTCGCGGAACATCTGCTTGACCTCGACGCCGATCCGGGATCGGCCCAGGGCCAGGGTGCTGGGCAGCCGGCGGGCCGCCTGCGTCATGCTCACAGGGCACCTCCGGGTCCGTCGTCGACCAGGTCCAGGTACACGTCCTCCAGCGAGGGCCGCACGACCGCGAGCTGGGGAACCTCGCCTCCGAACTGGGCCGACAGCGCTGCGATCAGCGCCGTCGGGCTGTCGGTGGCGCGCGCCCGCTGCTGGCCGTCCTCGACCCACAGCACGTGGGCCTGCCCGGTCTGGCGCCCGCCGAGCTCGGACGGGGTGTCGAAGGCCACCAGCCGACCCCGGTTGATGACCCCGACCATGTCGGCCAGGGCCTCGGCCTCCTCGAGGTAGTGCGTCGTCAGCAGGATGGTGGTCCCCTCGGCCTTGAGCGACTCGATGAGCGCCCAGAACTCCCGTCGCGCCTCCGGGTCGAACCCGGTCGTCGGCTCGTCGAGGAACAGCAGGTCCGGGCGGCCCACGATCCCGAGGGCGACGTCCAGGCGACGGCGCTGGCCGCCCGAGAGGTTGCGGCCGCGGGCCCCGGCCTTGGCCGTCAGGCCCACCCACTCCAGGACCTCGTCGACCGGTCGCGGGTCGGGGTAGTAGGCCGCGAAGTGGGCCACGGCCTCGCGGACCGTCAGCTCGGTCAGGTCCGACACCTGTTGCAGCACGATGCCCAGGCGGGAGCGCCAGACCCGGTCGCCCCTGGCCGGGTCAACCCCCAGGACGGCGACGTCGCCGGCGTCACGGCGGCGGTAGCCCTCGAGGATCTCGGTCGTCGTCGTCTTGCCGGCCCCGTTGGGCCCCAGCAGGGCGACGCACTGGCCGAGGTGGACGTCGAGGTCCAACCCGTCCACGGCGCGCAGGTCGCCGTACGCCTTCGCCAGCCCTCGGACCCGGACTGCCACATCCGTCGCCATGGCGGCACTGTGCCAGACCGGACCGCCCTCAGAACAGCCGGCCCCCCGGGTCGTCGAGGCCGCGCAGCGCGTCGTAGTCCACGACCAGGCAGCGGATGCCGCGGTCCTCGGCCAGCGTGCGTGCCTGCGGGCGGATCTCCTGGGCGGCCAGGATGCCGGCGACCGGGGCCAGCAGGGGGTCGCGGTTGAGCAGGTCCAGGTAGCGGGTGAGCTGCTCGACGCCGTCGATGTCGCCACGGCGCTTGACCTCCACCGCCACGGTGCTGCCGGCGTGGTCCCGGAACAGGATGTCCACCGGCCCGATCGCGGTGGGGAACTCCCGGCGGACCAGCTCCCAGCCGGTCCCGAACGTCGCCGGCTGGGCGGCCAGCAGGGCCTGCAGGTGGGCCTCGACGCCGTCCTTGACCAGGCCGGGGTCCACGCCGAGCTCGTGGCTGGAGTCGTGCAGGACCTCGGTGATGGTGATCAGCAGCTGCTCGCCGGCCCGATTGGTCACCGTCCAGGTGCCCGCGCCGGCATCGTCGACGTCGGCGCGCACCGAGCAGGGCGGGCTCATCCAGTTCAGCGGCTTGTAGGCGCGGTCGTCGGCGTGCACGGACACCGACCCATCGGACTTGGCCAGGATCAGCCGGGTCGCCGGGGGCAGGTGGGCGGACAGCCGGCCGACGTAGTCCACGGAGCACACGGCGACCACGAGGCGCATCCGCACAGGGTACCCGCGCGGCTGGGCCGGACTTCCCGGGACGGCCGGTGCCAGACTGGCGGGAGCGCCGAACCCGCCGTGGCGTCGGCGTTCTGGAGGTTCGCATGGATCTCGGCAGCAGGGTCGCGGTGGTCGGCCTGGGCACCATGGGCGCGGGTATCGCGGAGGTGTTCGCACGCTCCGGCTGGGACGTGGTCGGGGTGGAGCGCACGCCCGCGGATCTGCAGCGCGGCCTCGCCCGGGTGGCGCGCTCGACGCAGCGCGCGGTGGACCGGGGCAAGCTGACCGCGCAGGAGCGCGCGGAGGTCCTGGGCCGGGTCCGCGGCACGACCGACCTCGCCGACCTGGGCGACCGCGACCTGGCCGTCGAGGCCATCTCCGAGGACCTCGCGGCCAAGCGCGTCGTGATGGCTGCCCTCGACGCGGTGCTGGCGCCGCACGCGGTGATCGCGACGAACACGTCGAGCCTGTCGGTCACCGAGATCTCGGTGGCGACCCACCGCCCGGACCGCGTGGTCGGGATGCACTTCTTCAACCCCGCCCCGGTGCTGGACTTCGTCGAGGTCGTGCGCACCGTCGTCAGCGCCCCAGAGGTGGTGCAGGCCGCCGTCGAGGCGGTCACCGCCCTGGGCAAGACCCCGGTCGTGGTGCGCGACCGGGCCGGGTTCATCGCCAACGCCCTGCTGTTCGGCTACCTCAACCACGCCGTGGCGATGTACGAGGCCCACTACGCCTCCCGGGAGGACATCGACGCGTCGATGCGCCTGGGCTGCGGCTACCCGATGGGACCCCTGGCACTGCTGGACCTCATCGGCCTGGACACCGCCTACCAGATCCTGGACACCATGTACCGGCAGGGCCGTGACCGCCTGCACGCGCCCGCGCCGCTGCTCAAGCAGATGGTGACCGCCGGCTGGCTGGGCCGGAAGTCCGGCCGGGGCTTCTACGCCTACGAGGCGCCCGGATCCTCGACCGTGGTGATGGACCCGGGCGCCAGCCCGGCACCGGCGGCGCCCGGCGGTCCCGGCCGGGAGGTCCGGCGGGTGGGCGTGGCCGGCTCGGGCACCATGGCCACCGGGATCGTCGAGGTGCTGGCACGCGCCGGACTGGACACGGTCTACGTGGCTCGCACCGACGAGAAGGTGGCCGCGGTGCGCGCCGCCCTGACCCGCTCGTTGGACCGGGCAGTCCAGAGGGGCAAGCTCGCCGAGGCCGAGCGCACGGCGACCCTGGAGCGGGTCAGCGGGACGACCCAGCTGGAGGACCTCGCCGACGTCGACCTGGTCGTGGAGGCCGTCGTCGAGGACCTGCCGGTCAAGCTGGCCCTGTTCGCCGCCCTGGACCGGGTGTGCCGACCCGGGGCGGTGCTGGCCACCACGACGTCGAGCCTGCCGGTCGTCGAGCTGGCCGCGGCCACCTCCCGCCCTGACGACGTCGTTGGCCTGCACTTCTTCAACCCCGCGGCCATCATGCGCCTGGTCGAGGTGGTGTCCCACGTGTCGACTGCGCCCGACGTCGTGGCCACCGCCGACGAGCTGTGCCGGCGCACCGGCAAGCACGCGGTGCACTGCGCCGACCGCGCCGGGTTCATCGTCAACGCCCTGCTGTTCCCCTACCTCAACGACGCCGTCCGGATGCTCGAGGCCCACTACGCCACCGCCGACGAGATCGACCTGGCGATGAAGCGGGGGTGCGGCCTGCCGATGGGGCCGTTCGAGCTGCTCGACGTGGTCGGCACCGACGTGTCCCTGGCCATCCAGACCACGCTGTACCGGGAGTTCCGGGAACCCGGCTTCGCCCCCGCGCCGATGCTCGAGCACCTGGTCACGGCCGGGTACCTGGGCCGCAAGGTGGGACGCGGGTTCCGCGTCCACACCCGCTAGCAGCCGGCCGTCAGGCCCGGTGGTCCATCCGGGCGAACGCCGGCACGTCGTCCCAGCGCTGCATCGGACCGTGCCAGGCGGTCGGCAGCGGCGCGGCCCCGGGGACGACTGCCGCCACGAGCCCGTCCAGGGCGATCCGGGCGTACCGCTCGCCGACCCACAGGTGCTTGGCCCCGTCCACGCCCATCACCCGGGCCTGGGGGACGCCCGCGAACCGGCGGGCCACCACATCGGGGGTGGCGAACTCGTCGTGCTCGGGGACCAGCGCCACCAGGGGCCGCCCGGTGGTGGCCCACGTCGCCACGTCGGCATCGTCGGACCAGCGGCCCGGCGGGGAGAGCAGCACTGCGCCGGCGACCGGGTCGGTGTTGCCCCAGCGCAGGATCACGTCGGTGCCGAACGACCAGCCGATCGCCCACGGGTCGGGCATCCCGGCGCGGACCACCTCGTCGAGGGCGGCACGCAGGTCGTGGCCCTCGCCGCGGTTGGCCTCGAAGTGGCCCTCGCTGGTCCCCGCCCCAGCGGAGGTGCCCCGGGTGTTGAACCGCAGCACCCCGATGCCGGCCAGGGCAGGCAGCCGCCAGGCCGCCTTGCGGATGAGGTGGCTGTCCATCGATCCGCCGTGCGTGGGCAGGGGGTGGCAGAAGACCACGACCTCACGGGGGTCGTCATCCAGTGGCAGCGACCACTCGCCGACCAGCCGCACGCCGTCCTCGGTCAGCAGCGACACCGGGTAGCGACGGGCCGGCAGCACGGAGTTGGCGGCGATGAGCGACACGGGGCCAACCTACCCGCCGGGGCGGCGACGGGCGCGGGCGTTCCAGCAGGGGGTGTGCCAGTGCCGGCGGTGCTCCTCGCCGTCGTGGTGGTCGGCGCGCCACGCGACCACGTGGGGCACCCCGGGCCGGATCTCCTGCTGGCATCCCGGGCAGCGGTAGGTCTTGGCCGCACCCACCCCGGGGATGGTGCGGACGTGCCACATCCCGTCCGGGTGCGCCTGCACGGCGGCGACCGAGCCGAGCGGGCGCATCGGCACGGACTCGTCGCGACGTCGGTTGCGCCTGGCCATGGCCACACCGTATCCAGCCGCGACGGGCGCCGCGGTCGACGGTTCCCGGGGACTAGCCTGTGGGCCATGCTGCACTACATCGAGACCGGGACCGGTCCGGCGGTCGTCCTGCTCCACGCCTTCCCCGTCGACAGCGCCCTGTGGGCGTCCCAGCGCCGGCCCCTGGGCACGGCCGGGTTCCGGGTGATCACCCCGGACCTGCCGGGGTTCGGCGGCAGCCCGCTGTCGCCACTGGCGCCATCGCTGGACGTGATGGCCGACGAGGTGGTCGCCACGATGGACGGCCTCGGCGTCGAGCGCGCGATCGTCGGAGGGCTGTCGATGGGCGGCTACGTGGTCATGGCCATGCTGCGCCGGCACCCCGACCGGATGGCCGGGATCGTGCTGGCGGACACCAAGGGCGGCCTCGATCCCGCGCCGGCGATCGCCAACCGGTTGGCGATGGCCGATGCCGTGCAGGCCGCGGGCCGCGCCCAGGTCATCGCCGATGCGATGATCCCCAACCTGCTCGGCACGACCACGCGGGCCGAGCGCGGCGAGGTCGAGACCGCGGTGCGGCGATGGATCGGCGCCCAGCGCGCTGGTGCCATCGCGTGGGCGCAGCGGGCCATGGCCGTGCGCCCCGACTCGTTGCCCGACATCGCGGCGTTCGGCGGGCCGGTGCTCGTGCTGTACGGCGACGAGGACGTGCTGTCGCCGGCGTCGGAGGCCGCCCTCATGGCCGAGGCGGCCCGGTCCGGTGGCAGCCCCACCCAGGTCGTGGAGATCCCGCGGTCGGGGCACCTCACCGCGGTGGAGAACCCCGATGCCGTGGTCCATGCGCTGAGCTCGTGGCTGCCCGGTGCCGTCGGGCACTCCGGCCTGGCCTGAGGCACGCGGCTCGGCCCGAGGCGCCGGCGGACTGCTCCGAGCCCGGGCGGGCCGGTCAGCCCGCCCGCAGGTCGGCCAGGTCGGTGAGCACGGCCACCATGGCCTCGGGGGAGTCCACGCGGTGCCCGGCCCGGGTCTGGCCGGTCCCCACCTTGACGGCGACGTCCTGATCGCGCAGGACGGCCATGGCCGACTCGTCGGTGACGTCGTCGCCCGCGAACAGCACGAGGCGATCCGGGTCGTCGTCGATCAGGGAGCGCAGCGCCGAGCCCTTGTCGAGAGGTCGCACCGAGAACTCGACGACCATCTTGCCGTGCATCCGGTGCAGGGCGTCGGCGACCAGGGCCTCGACCCGGGCCACGGCCAGGTCGGCGTCCTGGGGCGTGCACCCGCGGACGTGCACGGCGAAGCCCGCTGGCTTGTCCTCGACGCGGGCCTCGGGCAGCGGGGCGACGGCGACGCGCACGTCGGCGGCCAGCCGGTCGATCAGCGCGCGCTCGTCGTCGGCCAGGACGATCCCAGCCCCCATCTCCTGGCCGTGCGAGCCGACCAGCGTGGCGATCTCGGCGGCCCCGCTGACGGCGGCCAGGTCGTCGCGACCCCGACCGGACAGCAGCAGCACGTCCACGCCACGGGCCAGCGACAGCCGGTGCAGCTGCTCGAGGGCCCCGGGGACGGGCCGCGCCGACGCGGGGTCGGCGACGATCGCCGAGATGGTGCCGTCGAAGTCCAGGGCGACCAGCAGGCGGTCGGCCCGGGCCAGGCGGACCAGCGCGGCGCTCAGCTCAGAGCTCATTCTCGGGGCCCTCGGACAGCGCGGTGAGGAACTCCTCGGCCCACGCGGTGACGTCCTCGGCGAACACGCCGGCTCGCAGGCGGGCCATCCGGGTCAACGCGCTCGACCGGGACTCGGCCAGGGCCGACATGATCGTGCTCTTCATGCCCGCGATGTCGTAGGGGTTGACCAGCCACGCCTCCGACATCTGCTCGGCCGCTCCGGTGAACTCGCTGAGCACCAGCGCCCCGTCGTTGTTGATGCGCGCGGCCACGTACTCCTTGGCCACCAGGTTCATGCCGTCCCGGATCGGGGTCACGAGCATCACGTCCGCCGCGACGTAGAGAGCGACCAGCTCGGCCGGGGGCATCGGCTGGTGCATGTAGTGGATCGGGTTGGTGCCGACCTTGCCCAGGTCGCCGTTGGCCCGCCCGACCAGGAGCTCCACCTCGTCGCGGATCCGCTGGTACTCCTCCACGTTCTCCCGGGTGGGGGTCGCCACCTGGATGAACGCGGTCCGCTCGGGGTCCAGCCGGCCGTCGAGCAGCAGCTCGGTGACCGCCTGGATCCGCACCCCGATGCCCTTGGTGTAGTCCAGGCGGTCCACGCCGAGCAGCAGGACGTCCGGGTCGCCGACGTCGGCGCGGATCTGCTTGGCCCGGGCCTGGACCTCGGGCTTGGCGGCCAGGTCGGCGTAGTCCGAGGCGCGGATGCCGATCGGGAAGGCGTCGCAGATGATCGTGCGCGGGCCGTCCTCGCCGGGGACCTCCAGCAGCCCGTCGGTCACGACCGTGGTCTCGGTCGCGAACCGGCCCGCCAGGCGCTGGAAGTTCATGGCTGCGTCGTGGGTCTGGAAGCCGATCACGTCCGCCCCGAGCAGCCCCTCGACGATCTGGCGCCGCCACGGCAGCTGGGCGAACAGCTCCACCGGCGGGAACGGGATGTGCAGGAAGAAGCCGATGCGCAGGTCGGGCCGACGGGCACGCAGCATCGCCGGGACCAGCTGGAGCTGGTAGTCGTGGACCCACACCCGGGCGCCCATGGGTGCCCGCTCGGCGACGGCACCGGCGAACAGCTCGTTGACCTGGCGGTAGGTGTCGAACTGGGAGCGGTGGTACACCGGCGGCACGATGCCCCCGTGGTACAGCGGCCACAGGGCGCCGTTGGAGAAGCCCTCGTAGTGGCCCTCCACCTGGGCCCGGGTCAGGGGGACCCGACCCAGCTGGATCGGCCCGACGCGGGCCGGCGGCTCCGGTCGGTCCTTCTCGGAGGTGGCGTCGCTGAACGCGCCCGACCAGCCGACCCAGATGACCTCCCGCTCCCGCAGCACCGCCTCCATCGCCGACACCAGGCCCCCGGGAGCCCGGCGCCACCCCTCCTCGGCGTCGTGCTCGATCGGCAGCCGGTTGGCCACGATGACCAGGTCGGGGCCGCTGCGCGGCGGCCTTCCCCGTCGTCGTGCGGGTGCTTCGGGCCTCATGCGCTCGGTCCCATCATGGCCATCAGGCTAGGGGGCCCGGCGCCACGGGGCGAGCCCGGCGGCAGACGGACGGTGTCGCGACAGGATCGCGACATGCGGGCCCCTCAGGCATCGCGGAAGCGGTTGATGGCCGGGAGGTGCGCCGCCCGAAGCTCCTCGTCGCGCACCCCGAGCCCCTCCCGCGGTGCCAGGCACAGCACGCCGACCTTGCCCTGGTGGGCGTTGCGGTGCACCTCCCGGGCGGCCTGGCCGGCCTGCTCCAGCGGGAACGCGCGCGACAGCGTGGGGTGCACGGCGCCCCGGCTGATCAGCCGGTTGGCCTCGTGGGCCTCCCGGTAGTTGGCGAAGTGCGAGCCGATGATCCGCTTGAGGTTCATCCAGAAGTACCGGTTGTCGAACTCGTGCAGGTACCCGGACGTGGAGGCGCAGGTCACGATGGTCCCGCCCTTGCGCGCCACGTAGACCGACGCCCCGAACGTCTCCCGGCCGGGGTGCTCGAACACGATGTCGACATCCTCGCCGCCGGTCAGCTCCCGGATCCGCCGGCCCAGCCGCTGCCACTCCTTGGGGTCCTGGGTGCTCGGGTCGCGCCAGAACCGGTACCCCTCGGCGGCCCGGTCGATCACCAGCTCGGCGCCCATGCGCCGGCACAGCTCGGCCTTCTCCGGGCTGGACACGACGCACACCGGGCGGGCTCCGCCGTTGAGGGCCAGCTGGGTGGCGTAGGAGCCCAGGCCGCCCGAGGCGCCCCAGATGAGCACGGTGTCGCCCTGCTTCATGGCCGCGCCGTTGTGGGACACCAGCTGCCGGTAGGCCGTCGAGTTCACCAGTCCGGGTGCCGCGGCCTCCTCCCAGGTCAGGTGGCGCGCCTTCGGCATCAGCTGGTTGGCCTTGACCAGGGCGACCTCGGCCAGGCCCCCGAAGTTCGTCTCGAAGCCCCAGATCCGCTGCTCGGGGTCCAGCATGGTGTCGTCGTGGCCCATCGGGCTCTCCAGCTCCACCGACAAGCAGTGCGCGACGACCTCGTCGCCCGGCCGCCAGGCGTTCACCCCGGCACCGGTGCGCAGGACCACGCCCGAGAGGTCGGATCCGACGACGTGGTAGGGCAGGTCGTGGCGCCGGGCCAGGGCGTGGCTGCGGCCGTACCGGGCCAGGAACGCGAAGGTGCTGATCGGCTCGAAGATCGAGGACCACACCGTGTTGTAGTTGATCGAGGAGGCCATCACCGCGACCAGCGCCTCGCCGGGGCCGAGCTCGGGGACGGGCACCTCGTCGAGGTGCAGCGACTGGCGGGGGTCCTTGTCGCGGCTCGGGACCCCGTCGAACATGTGCTCCTCGTCCCGGTGCACCGTGATCGCCCGGTAGTGCCCGGGGATCGGGAGGTCGGCGAACCCGGGCTCCCGATGGGCGTCGGCGAGGATGGCCTCGAGGATCTGCTGCACGGTGCGCCTCCCAGCTGCCGGACCGGCCGGCCCTGTCAGGCTACCGGCGGGTAACGCGGTGAGGACAGCCGACGGTGCGGGCCCGGGGCACCGGTCGCCCACCGGGTCGGGGAGGCCCGTGGGTGAGCCCGGCGCAGGGCCGGGACCGGCCATGATGTGGGCGATCCCGGCCGGAGGGCTCGCGGCGTCGCGCCGCGGGCGGGCGGCTCGTGCGCCTAGTGCGCGGCCGCCGGCTCGACGAGCTCCACGAGCACCCCGCCGCAGTCCTTCGGGTGCACGAAGTTGACCCGCGACCCCGACGTGCCTCGCCGCGGCGCGTCGTAGAGCAGCCGGACGCCGGCGGCGCGCAGGCGCGCGCTGGCCTCGTCGATGTCGGCCACCCGGAACGCCAGCTGCTGCATGCCCTCGCCGTTGCGGGCCAGGAACCTGCCGATGGGCGAGTCGGGACGCAGCGGAGCCAGCAGCTGCAGGAACGACCCGGAGCCGGCCACGTCGACCATCGCCTCACGCACGCCCTGCTCCTCGTTGACCTCCTCGTGCACCGCGGCGAGGCCGAACACGCGGGCGTAGAAGTCGATCGCGGCATCCAGGTCCGACACCGCAAGGCCGACGTGGTCGATGCGCTCCACGAGCGGGCCGAGCAGGTCGGGCACGGACGTGGTGGTGGGCTGTGCCATGGGTCATCCTCCTCCCACCGGCACCTCGGCCGATGGCCTCGACGAACGGGGAAGAGCCTACGCCGTGGGCTCTCCCGGCATCCGGGGGTGGGGTGACCGGGACTATGGTGGAGGGGTTCCGACGTCGCGCGCCCGTGGGCGCGCACCTGGGAGGCCACCATGTCCGGATCCGTGATCGTCGCCGGCGCGCGCACGCCGATGGGACGCCTGCTCGGCTCCCTGAAGGGGTTCACCGCCCCGCAGCTCGGGGGCGTGGCCATCCGGGGGGCCCTCGAGCGGGCCGGGGTCCGGCCCGACCAGGTGCAGTACGTGATCATGGGGCAGGTGATCCAGGCCGGCGCCGGCCAGATCACCGCCCGCCAGGCAGCCGTCGAGGCCGGCATCGGCATGGACGTGCCCGCCCTGACCATCAACAAGGTGTGCCTGTCCGGCCTGGACGCCATCGCGCTGGCCGACCAGCTGATCCGCGCCGGGGAGTTCGACGTGGTCGTGGCCGGCGGGATGGAGTCGATGACCAACGCCCCGCACCTGCTCCTGGGGTCCCGGGAGGGGGTCAAGTACGGCGACTGGCGGCTGCTGGACGCCATGTCCCAGGACGCCCTGTTCTGCGCCTTCGACCACCTGGCGATGGGGGAGTCGACCGAGCGGTACAACGCCCGCTACGGCCTGACCCGCCTGGAGCAGGACGCCTTCTCCGCGGCCTCCCACCAGCGGGCGGCACGGGCAGCCGCTGCCGGGCTGTTCGACGACGAGATCGTGCCGGTGGCCGTGCCGCAGCGACGGGGCGAGCCGCTGCTGGTGCGCGCCGACGAGGGCATCCGCGGCGAGACGACGGCCGATTCCCTGGGGTCGCTGCGCCCCGCGTTCGCCCGCGACGGCACCATCACCGCCGGGTCGGCCTCCCAGATCTCCGACGGTGCCTGCGCCGTGGTGGTGATGAGCCGGGAGCGGGCCGACGAGCTGGGCCTGACGTGGCTGGCCGAGGTCGGACCCCACGGCGTGGTCGCCGGTCCGGACGCCTCCCTGCACGAGCAGCCGGCCCATGCCATCGAACGCGCGTGCGCCCGCGCGGGCATCGACCCCACGGACCTGGACCTGCTTGAGATCAACGAGGCCTTCGCGGCAGTCGGCATCGTGTCGACCCGTCTGCTCGGGGTGGATCCGGATCGGGTGAACGTCAACGGTGGCGCGATCGCCATGGGGCACCCCGTCGGCATGTCGGGGGCGCGGATCGTGCTGCACCTGGCCCTGGAGCTGCGTCGGCGGGGTGGGGGGACCGGTGCTGCGGCGCTGTGCGGCGGTGGCGGCCAGGGGGACGCGCTGATCGTGCGCGTCCCGGGCGCCTGAGGCCCGGGAGACGACGTGGCGCGCTCGACCGACCTCGACGTCCTCGTGGGCCGGGCCCGGGCGGGGGACCCGCGCGCGGTGGGGCGCCTGCTGACCATCGTGGAGGACGGCGCCGCGCCGCTGCGCCCGCTGATGGCCATGATCGCCGCGCACGCCGGGCGCTCCCACGTGATCGGGCTGACCGGCGCCCCCGGCGTCGGCAAGTCCACGACGACCTCCGCGCTGGTGCGCCACCTGCGGGCACGCGGCCAGCGCGTGGGGGTCCTGGCAGTGGACCCCTCGTCGCCGTTCTCGGGCGGCGCGCTGCTCGGTGACCGCATCCGGATGCAGGAGCACGCCCTCGACCCGGGGGTCTACATCCGCTCGATGGCCTCGCGCGGCCACCTCGGCGGGCTGTCGGCGGCCACGCCGCAGGCCATCCGGGTGCTCGAGGCTGCGGGCTGCGCGACCATCCTCGTCGAGACGGTGGGGGTCGGGCAGTCGGAGGTCGAGATCGCCGGGGCGGCCGACACGACCGTGGTGCTGCTGGCTCCCGGGATGGGCGACGGCATCCAGGCGGCCAAGGCCGGCATCCTGGAGATCGGTGACGTGTTCGCGGTGAACAAGGCCGACCGGGACGGCGCCGACTCCACCGCCCGGGAGCTGCGTCACATGATCTCGCTCGGGACCGCTGCCCGGGAGGGGGACTGGACGCCGCCGGTGCTGCAGGTGATCGCGACGAGGGGCGACGGCGTCGACCAGCTCGCGGGTGCGATCGAGGAGCACCGGGTGTGGCTGGAGCGCACCGGGGCCGGGCTCACGAGGCGCCGGGAGCGGGCGGGAGCCGAGATCCAGGGGATCGCGCTGGCGGCCCTGCAGGCCCGGTTCGCCGCCGTGGGCGGCGACGGCGCGCTCGCCGGGCTGGCCCAGGACGTGGCCGCGGGGCGGCTGGATGCGTTCACCGCCGCAGACCGGATCGTGGCCGGCTTGACGGGCTGAGCCGGCGTAGCGTGGAGGGATGGGCCACGCCCACGACCGTTGGAGGCAGCAGTACGCCCGCGCCCGGATGTCCGGACGGCTGCGGGAGGCCGAGTTCCGCAGCCACTCCGGCGAGGAGCTCGACCCGGTCTACGGTCCGCCGCAGGGGGAGCCCCCGGCGGCGGTGGGGTGGCCCGGGGCGCACCCGTTCACCCGGGGCCTGCACGCCACCGGCTACCGGGGTCGGCTGTGGACGATCCGGCAGTTCGCCGGGTTCGGGTCCGCCGCGCTGACCAACGAGCGCTTCCACGAGATCCTCGCCTCGGGTGGGGGCGGGCTCTCGGTCGCCTTCGACCTGCCCACGCTGATGGGCCGGGACTCAGACGACCCGCTGGCCCGTGGGGAGGTCGGCCACTGCGGCGTGGCGATCGACTCGGTGGCCGACCTCGAGGTGCTGTTCGCCGGGATCCCACTGGACCGCGTGACGACGTCCCTGACCATCTCCGGCCCGGCAGTGCCGATGCTGGCGATGCTGGTCGTGGCCGCGGAGCGGCAGGGCGTGGGACCGGGCGCGCTGGATGCGACCCTGCAGAGCGACATCCTCAAGGAGTACATCGCGCAGAAGGAGTGGCTGTTCAGCCCGGAGCCGCACCTGCGCCTGATCGGCGACATGATGCAGTGGACCGCCGCGCACGCCCCGCGCATCAAGCCCCTGAGCGTGTCGGGCTACCACATCCGGGAGGCGGGGGCGACCGCCGCGCAGGAGCTCGCCCTGACCCTGGCCGACGGCTTCGGGTACGTGGAGCTGGGCCTGGCGCGGGGCCTCGACGTCGACGAGGCCGCCGCAGCGCTGACGTTCTTCTTCGACGCGCACATCGACCTGTTCGAGGAGGTCGCCAAGTTCCGGGCGGCCCGCCGGCTGTGGGCGCGCTGGATGCGTGACCGGTACGGCGCCACGCAGCCCCGGTCGCAGTGGCTGAGGTTCCACACCCAGACGGCCGGGGTGAGCCTCACCGCGCAGCAGCCCGAGAACAACATCGTGCGCACCACCATCGAGGCACTGGCCGCGGTGCTGGGCGGCACCAACTCCCTGCACACCAACGCGCTGGACGAGGTCCTGGCACTGCCGTCGCAACGAGCGGCCCGCATCGCCCTGCGCACCCAGCAGGTCATCGCAGAGGAGACGGGGATCGCCCACGTCGCCGACCCGCTGGGCGGCAGCTGGTACGTCGAGGCGATGACCGACCGGATGGAGGCGCAGGCGGAGGACCTGCTGGCCCAGATCCTCGCGCGGGGCCGGGCCCGCCACCCGGACGGCGACCACCCGATCGGCCCGGTCATGTCGGGACTGCTGGCCGGCATCGAGTCCGGGTGGTTCACCGGGATGCTCGCCGACGCCGCCTACGCCCACCAGCGGGCTGTGGAGGAGGGTCGGCTGCCGGTCGTGGGGGTCACCACCCACACCGACTCCGGGCCCCCGGACGTTGCGCTGCTGCGGATCCCGGCGGAGGTGGAGACCGAGCAGGTGGCCGGGTTGGCCGCCCGGCGTGCAGCGCGCGACGACCACGCTGTGGGCACCGCGCTGGAGCAGCTCGCCGCGGCCGCTCGTGGCGATGCGAACCTGGTGCCGCTGCTCCTCGCCGCGGCCCGGGTCGAGGCGACGCTGGGGGAGATGTGCGCGGCCCTGCGCTCGGTATGGGGCAGCTACCGCGAGCCGGTGTAGTGCCGATCCGGTCGCCTGATCCCGTCCGTGCGGTCCCGTGGTGAGCCGTGCCCGTGCCCGTGGGGCGATGCGAGAATGGCGGCCATGAGCAACCTCTCCGCGTACGGTGCAGTTGATCTCGCGGCGCTGGCGGCAGCCCGCCAGGCGCAGGAGGAGGCGGAGCAGCGGGCTGCGACCCGGGCGGCCGATCCCAGCGCCCCACCGGTGGTCGTCGATGTCACCGACGCCACGTTCCAGAGCGACGCGCTGGAGCTGTCCGCCCGCGTCCCCGTCGTGCTGGACCTGTGGGCGACGTGGTGCGGCCCGTGCAAGACCCTGTCGCCCATCCTCGAGCGCCTCGCCGAGGAGTACGCCGGTCGGTGGGTGCTGGCCAAGGTCGACGTCGACGCCAACCCCGGGATCGCCCAGGCGTTCGCGGTGCAGTCCATCCCCAGCGTGTTCGCCCTCGTCGGCGGCCGGCCCGTCCCGCTGTTCCAGGGCGCCCTGCCCGAGCAGCAGGTGCGGGCGTACCTCGAGGAGCTTCTCAAGCTCGCCGCCGCGAACGGCGTGACAGGCACCGTCCGCGGCGTCGGGGGTGCCGAGCCCGCGGCCGAGCCGCCCGCGGACCCGCGGCTGGAGGCCGCCTACGTCGCCATCGAGGACGGCGACTGGGCCGCGGCGCGCGCCTCCTACCAGTCGATCCTGGACTCCACGCCCCAGGACCCGGTCGCCCGTGCCGGGCTGGCACTCGTGGGGGTGTTCGAGCGGGTCTCCGGCCGGGACCGCGCACAGGTGCTGGCCGCCGCGGACGCCGCCCCCGACGACCTCGAGGCCCAGGAGCGCGCGGCCGACGTCCTGGTCCTGGACGCCCGCCCGGTCGAGGCGTTCGCCCGGCTGGTGGGGGCGATCCGGTTCACCTCAGGGGCGGATCGCGACCGGTTGCGGGCCCACCTGCTCGACCTGTTCGAGGTCGTGGGGCCCGACGACCCGTCGGTGGCCCGCGCACGCATGGACCTGGCCAACGCCCTGTTCTGAGCGCCGCTGCACCGGGCCACCACCGCGCGGCCCGCCTGAGATGTGGCCGCGGGCCACGGGAGACCCGGAAGACCCGGTGGATGAGCCACCGTCCCACACGAGGCAGGGCCCCCGACCGGCTGGTCGGGGGCCCTGCCTCATCAGGTCGCGCTCCTACTCCGCGTCGCCCTCGCCGGCGGCGGGCTCGAAGCGCAGCCAGACCGTGGCCAGCGGCGGCAGGGTGATCGCCGCCGACGCGGGCCGGCTGTGCCAGGGCACGGACTCGGCATCGATCGCCCCGAAGTTGCCCACGCCGGAACCGCCGTAGCCCTCCGCGTCGGTGTTGAGCACCTCTGTCCAGGTGCCCGTGTGCGGCAGGCCGACCCGGTAGTCACCGCGCACGACCGGCGAGAAGTTCGTGATCGAGGCGATGATCGAGCCGTCGGTCCCGTAGCGCAGCCACGAGAACACGTTGCCCGATGCGTCGTTGGCATCGATCCACTGGAAGCCCTCGGGGGAGTTGTCCATGGCCCACAGGGCGTTGGTCTCGCGGTACACCCGGTTCATGTCGCGCATGCAGTGCTGGACGCCGTAGTGGTCCTTGTACTCGCAGAGCCACCACTCCAGGCCGCGCTCCTCGCTCCACTCCGAGGTCTGGCCGAACTCGCTGCCCATGAACAGCAGCTGCTTGCCGGGGTGGGCCCACATGTAGCCCAGGTAGGCCCGCAGGTTGGCCATCTTCTGCCAGCGGTCGCCGGGCATCTTCTGCACCAGGGAGCCCTTGCCGTGGACGACCTCGTCGTGCGAGATCGGCAGGCAGAAGTTCTCGCTCCAGGCGTAGACCATGGCGAAGGTCATCTCGTTGTGGTGCCACATGCGGTGGACCGGCTCGCGGGAGATGTAGCCCAGCGAGTCGTTCATCCAGCCCATGTTCCACTTGAGGCCGAAGCCCAGGCCGCCCAGGTAGGTCGGCCGGGTGACGCCCGGCCACGACGTCGACTCCTCGGCCACCGTGACCACGCCGGGGACCCGCTTGTAGACGGTCGCGTTCATCTCCTGCAGGAACGCGACCGCGTCGAGGTTCTCCCGGCCGCCGTACTGGTTGGGCAGCCATTCGCCCTCGTTGCGCGAGTAGTCCAGGTAGAGCATGGCCGCCACCGCGTCGACCCGCAGGCCGTCGATGTGGAACTCCTCCAGCCAGAAGATCGCGTTGGCGACCAGGAAGTTGCGGACCTCGGTGCGGCCGAAGTCGAACACGAAGGTGCCCCAGTCCGGCTGCTCCCCGCGGCGGGGGTCGGCGTGCTCGTACAGCGCGGTCCCGTCGAAGCGGGCCAGCGCCCAGGAGTCCTTCGGGAAGTGCGCCGGGACCCAGTCCAGGATGACGCCGATGCCGGCCTGGTGCAGGCAGTCGACCACGTAGCGGAAGTCGTCCGGCTTGCCGAAGCGCGACGTGGGTGCGAAGTACGAGGTCACCTGGTAGCCCCAGGACGGGGCGTACGGGTGCTCGGCCACCGGCATGAGCTCGACATGGGTGAAGCCCATCTCGGTGACGTACTCCACCAGCTCGTCGGCGATCTGGCGGTAGTCCAGTCCCAGCCGCCAGGAGCCGAGGTGGACCTCGTACACCGACATCGGGGAGCTGAGCACGTCGGTGGCGGCGCGCTTGGCCAGCCACTCGTCGTCGCTCCACGTGTAGTCCGAGGTGTAGACGACCGACCCGGTTGACGGCGGGACCTCGGTGTGGAACGCCATCGGGTCGGCCTTCTCGCGCCACACCCAGTCCTTGCCCAGGATCGAGAACTTGTAGGTGGTGCCGGCCCCGATGTTCGGGATGAACAGCTCCCAGACGCCGGTGCCACCCATGGACCGCATGGGGTGGCCGGTGCCGTCCCAGCCGTTGAAGTCGCCGATGACCCGGACGCCCTCGGCGCTGGGTGCCCACACGGCGAACGACGTGCCGCTGATGGGGCCGAACGGGCTGTCGTAGGTCCGCTCATGGGCGCCGAGGGTCTTCCACAGCTCCTCGTGGCGGCCCTCGCCGATCAGGTACAGGTCGAGCTCGCCCAGGGTGGGCAGGTAGCGGTACGGATCGTCGGCCGGGATGAGGCCCTGCCCGTAGCTGACGTCGATGGTGTACGACGGGACCACGTCCTGGTCGAGCACCGCGACCCAGACCCCGCGGTGCTCGTGGGTCATGGCGACCCGGTCCTCGGGGGTCACGACGATGACCTCCTTGGCCATCGGCCGCAGCACCCGGATGGTCACGCCGCCATCGTGCGGGTGGGCGCCGAGGATGGAGTGCGGGCTGTGGTGGGCCCCGTCGACCAGGCGGTCGATGTCGCCGGTGCTGACGGGGTGCTTCGCGGGCCCCTTGGGCGCCGGAGGCTCGGCAGGCACAGGCGTCGGGTCCGCGGGGGTGTCGGTCGGGGTCATGGCATCCTCTCCAGAACTACGGCATGTGCAACGTTGAAATCGGGGTCGTGCCTGATCCAGTTCGACGATCCCCAGGCGAACGTCTGCCCGGTGATGAGGTCGCGTGCGAGGACCTTCTCGTCGCTGCCGAAGCCCAGCGCGGCCAGGTCGAGGTGCAGCACCCCGGCCTGGGGGCCGTTCGGGTCGAGCACGCAGGTGACCACCACGACCTCGTCGGCATGCCGCTTGGACCAGGCGATCATCTGCGGGTTGTCGATGTGCTCGAAGCGCAGGTTGCGCAGCTCCTGGAACGCCGGGTGCTCCCGGCGGATCCCGTTGAGCATCGCGAAGTACGCAGCGAGGCCGGTGTGGGACGCGGCGTTCCAGTCCCGCGGACGGTACTGGAACTTCTCCGAGTCCAGGTACTCCTCCTTGCCCGGCGCCAGCGGCTTGTGCTCGTACACCTCGAAGCCCGCGTACACCCCGTAGGTGGGTGCCAGCAGGGCGGCGACGGTGGCCCGGATTGCGAACGCGCTGCGGTTGCCCGACTGCAGGAAGAAGGGGTTGATGTCCGGGGTGTTCACGAAGCAGTTGGGCCGCATGTAGTTGGCCGCGTACGTGCTCAGCTCCGTGAAGTAGGTCTCGATCTCCCACTTGGTGTTGCGCCAGGTGAAGTACGAGTAGCTCTGCTGGAACCCGACGGTGCCCAGCGTGCGCATCATCGCGGGGCGGGTGAACGCCTCGGCCAGGAACAGCACGTCGGGATCCGTGGCGTAGATGCGCGCGAACAGCACCTCCCAGAAGTGCACGGGCTTGGTGTGGGGGTTGTCCACGCGGAAGATCCGCACGCCCTTGCTCATCCAGAGCCGCAGGATCCGCTCGCACTCGTCGACGATGCCGTCGAAGTCGTCGTCGAAGTAGACCGGGTAGATGTCCTGGTACTTCTTGGGGGGGTTCTCCGCGTACGCGATCGATCCGTCCGCGCGGATCGTGAACCAGTTCGGGTGCTCCGTGACCCACGGGTGGTCCGGCGAGGCCTGCAGTGCGAAGTCCAGCGCGATCTCCAGGCCGTTCTCCGCGGCCACGGACATGAAGTACTCGAAGTCCGCCATGGTCCCGAGGTCGGGGTGCACCGTGTCGTGGCCGCCGGCCTCGGAGCCGATCGCCCACGGCGAGCCCGGGTCGTCCGGGCCCGGCGTCAGGGTGTTGTTCGGTCCCTTGCGGAACGTGTGGCCGATCGGATGGATCGGGGGCAGGTAGACGACCTCGAAGCCCATCTTCGCGACGCCCTCGAGCCGCTTGGCAGCGGTGCGGAACGTGCCGGACCGGGGCGGGTTGAGCGTGGCGCCCTCGCTGCGGGGGAAGAACTCGTACCAGGCGCCGTACAGGGCGCGCTTGCGCTCGACCCGGACCGGCCACGGGCCCGACCAGTGCGGGCGCTCGCGCAGCGGGTGGGCCCGCAGCGCGTCCTGGACGGCCGGGGCCTCGGCGGCGTAGAGGCGCTGCAGGGCAGTCTCCTCCTGGTCGCGCATGGCGGCCGCCGCGGCCTGGAGGACACGGCGGGCGTGGTCGTCCAGGGCGTCTGCAGCAGCCCGGTCGAGCACCCGGGCACCCTCCTCGAGCTCGAGCTCCACGTCGATCCCGGCGGGGAGCTTGATCTCGGCCTTGTGCTTCCAGGTCTCGTAGGGGTCGCCCCACGAGATCACGTAGAAGGCCCAGTCGCCCTCGCGGTCCAGGCGGGCGTCGGCTGTCCAGCGGTCGGGCTGCATGGGCCCGATCTCGCGCAGGCGCAGCAGCGGCGCGTCCGGGGACCCGATCGGGAACTCGGTGTCGGTGAAGCCCGGCGGCACGAACTGGACCTCGACGCTCATCGCGTCGTGTCCCTCGCGGAAGGCGGTGACCGAGATGGGGAAGGTCTCGCCGACAGCGGCCTTCACCGGGTACCGCCCACCCTCGACCACCGGGTCGATGTCAATGATGGGGTAGCGACCAATCACGGCCGCGACGCTACTACCAACGCAACCACCCGCGCCTGCTGGTGGGGGACCGACCCCCCCGGGCAGGTCAGCCGGACGCGACGCGCAGCAGCTTGGCGCTGAAGGGCGCCATCGGCACGGCCGACCCGGTCTTGTGGATCTCGCCGGACTCGCCCGCGTGCCCGGTCTCGGTGTCCACCACGACTTCGTAGGTGGAGCCGAAGGGCTCCCCCGGGAGCACGAAGGTGCCCCCGTGCACGCTGCCGTTGAGCACGAGCAGGAACGAGTCGTCCTGGACCGGCTCGCCCTGCGGGCCGCGGGTGCGCAGGTCCCCGGACAGGAACATCCCGATCATGCGGTTGTCGCTGAAGTGCCAGTCGATCTCGGTGAACTCCTGGCCGTCGCCGCGCAGCCAGGCGAGGTCCTTGGGGCGGCCGGGGGCCGGTGCGGCGCCCTCGAAGAAGTACTTGCGCCCGAAGACCGGGTGGTTGCGCCGCAGGGCCACCACCCCGCGGGTGAACTCGAGCAGCTCGTGCTGCCAGGGCTGCAGGTCCCAGTCGACCCAGGAGACGGAGTTGTCCTGGCAGTAGGCGTTGTTGTTGCCCCGCTGGGTCCGGCCCATCTCGTCGCCGCCGGTGATCATGGGAACGCCGGTGCTCAGCAGCAGCGTGGTGAGCATGTTGCGCACCTGTCGCTGCCGGACGGCGTTGATGTCCGGGTCGTCCGACTCGCCCTCGGTGCCGTAGTTCCAGGAGCGGTTGTTGTCCGTGCCGTCGCGGTTGTTCTCGCGGTTGGCCAGGTTGTGCTTCTCCGAGTAGGTCACCAGGTCGCGCAGGGTGAACCCGTCGTGAGCCGTGACGAAGTTGATCGACGCGAACGGCCGACGGCCCTCGCTGGCGTACAGGTCCGCCGAGCCGGTCAGCCGCCAGCCGACGTCGGACAGCGGGGCCAGGCCGCGCCAGTAGTCGCGCATGCAGTCGCGGTACTTGTCGTTCCACTCGGTCCACAGCGGCGGGAACTCGCCGACCTGGTAGCCGCCGGCGCCGACGTCCCACGGCTCGGCGATGAGCTTGACCGTGCGCAGCACCGGGTCCTGCTGGATCGTCGACATGAACGAGCCGAGCATGTCGACGTCGTGGAAGGACCGGGCCAGGGCGCTGGCAAGGTCGAACCGGAACCCGTCGACATGCATCTCGGTCACCCAGTAGCGCAGGGAGTCCATGATCAGCTGCAGGACGTGGGGCTGGGAGGCGTCCGGGGTGTTGCCGCAGCCGGTGTAGTCGGCGTAGTGCCGGCCGTGGCTGAGCCGGTAGTAGCCCTCGTTGTCGATACCCCGGAAGCTCAGCGTGGGGCCGCGCTCGTTGCCCTCGGCGGTGTGGTTGTAGACCACGTCGAGGATGACCTCGAGACCCTCGGCGTGCAGCGCCCGGACCATGTCGCGGAACTCCGCCACCTGCTCGCCCCGGGTCCCCGACGAGCTGTAGGCGGCGTGCGGTGCGAAGAACCCCAGCGTGTTGTAGCCCCAGTAGTTGACCAGCCCCTTGGCGATGAGGTGGTCCTCGCTGATGAAGTGGTGGATCGGAAGCAGCTCGACCGCGGTGGCCCCCAGCGCCTTGACGTGCGCGATGGCAGCGGGATGGGCCAGGCCGGCATAGGTTCCGCGCAGGTGCTCGGGCACGCCCGGGTGCTGCTTGGTCAGGCCCCGGACGTGGGTCTCGTAGATGATCGTCTCGGTCCACGGCACGTGGGGCCGCTGGTCGCCCTGCCAGTCGTAGTCGTTGGCGACCACGACGCTGCGCGGGACGAAGGCCGCCGAGTCGTGGTCGTCGCGGACGGTGTCGTCCAGGCCGACGTGCCCCCGGGTCGCCGGATGCAGCTGGTAGTCGCCGTCGATGGCGCGGGCGTACGGGTCGATCAGCAGCTTCGCGCTGTTCCACCGGTCGCCGCGCCAGGGATCCCAGGGACCGTGCACCCGGAAGCCGTAGCGATCGCCGGCCTTCATGCCCGGCACGTAGCCGTGGAACGTGTGGAAGGTCGACTCCCGCAGCGCGATCCGCCGCTCCACGCCGTCGTCGTCGAACAGGCAGAGGTCCACGGCCTCGGCGCCCTCGGCCCACAGCGAGACGTTGGCACCGTCGGCGTCCAGGGTCACCCCGAGGGGGTTCCAGGTGCCCGGCCAGGCGTCGGGGAGTCGCAGCACCGGATGGTGGGTCGCGACGTGGCTGACTGAGGAGGGTCCGTCCCCGCTGGCGGTTCGAGGACCATCCGCCGACCTGTGCACGGGCAAAGAGTACCCACTCCCTGCGCGAACGTCGTGGACGCTCCTCCCCGGTGCCCCGTTGCTACCCTCGACGAACGGCCGGCAGCAGGATTCCCGTGCGCGAGATCCCGGTCCGATCCGGGGCCGAGCGCTGGGGTCCGGCCCGGGCCCGGCAGCGGGGTCGGCAGCCAACTCGGCAGCCGAGGAGGGGAGCGGCCATGGCGGGCGAGATCGTGGTGCCGGGTGAGCACACCCGGGTGGAGCTCGACGGATCAGTCGCGACCCTGCGGCTGGACCGTCCCCCGGTGAACGCGCTGTCCCTGGCCACGCAGCGTGAGATCCTGGCCGCGGCCCGCTGGCTGGAGGATGCCCCCCAGGTCCGCGCCGTGGTGCTGCACGGCGGTCCCCGGGTGTTCGCCGCGGGTGCCGACATCAAGGAGATGGCGGCCATGGACCACGACGCCATGGTCGAGGCCTCCCACCTGCTCCAGCAGTCCTTCGCAGCGGTCGCCGGCCTGCGCATGCCCGTGATCGCGGCGATCAACGGTGTTGCGCTGGGCGGTGGGTGCGAGCTGGCCCTGTGTGCCGACCTGCGGGTGGCCGGGCAGGGCGCCCGGCTCGGCCAGCCGGAGGTGCTGCTGGGGATCATCCCGGGCCTGGGCGGGACGCAGCGGCTGCCCCGCCTCGTCGGGCCCTCCCGGGCCAAGGACCTGATCATGACCGGGCGGCTGGTCGGGGCGCCGGAGGCACTGGGCATCGGGCTGGTCGACCGGGTCGTGCCCGACGACCGGGTCCTGGCGGAGGCCACTGCGCTCGCGGCCCAGCTGGCCGAGGGGGCCCCGCTGGCGCTGGCCGCGGCCAAGCGGGCGATCGACAGCGGCCTGGCGGTCGACGTGGCCTCCGGCTGCGAGGTCGAGCGCCGGGAGTTCGCGGCGCTGTTCGCCACGGCGGACCGGGCCGCCGGGATGTCGGCGTTCCTGGCGCACGGCCCCGGCCACGCCACGTTCCAGGGCCGCTGACCCGCGGCCGTTCCCGGCCCGCCGGCGGTCCGCTCGGGGTCCGGCAGGACACCGGTGCCGGGGTACGCTGACGACCGACCGCCACGTGGAGGGGGGGAGCGCATGCGGGTCCAGGAGACCAGGGTCCAGACCGACCGCGTCGTCACGCTCCCGAATGCGCTGAGCCTGCTCCGGCTGCTGCTCATCCCGGTGTTCCTGTGGCTGGCCCTCGTGCCTGAGGCTGACGGGCCCGCGGCCCTGGTGCTGGCCGTCGGCGGCGTGACCGACTACCTCGACGGGATGCTCGCCCGTCGGTGGAACCAGATCTCCCGGGTCGGGCAGCTGCTCGACCCCATCGCCGACCGGCTGTCCACGCTCGCGGTGCTCGTGGTGTTCCTGCTGCGTGGGGTCGTGCCCTGGTGGTTCGTCGTGCTGCTGGTCGGCCGTGACGTGCTGCTGGCGGTCCAGATGGCCCGGTTGCGCTCCCGGGGCGTGACCGGCCTGCCGGTCAACTTCGTGGGCAAGGCCGCGACGTTCAACCTGCTGCTGTCCTTCCCCCTGCTGCTGTGGGGGGTCAGCGCGGTCGCGGGCCCGGCGATGGCCGCACGGGTGCTGGGGTGGGCACTGGCCATCTGGGGGGCCGGGCTGTACCTCTACAGTGCGCTGCTGTACGTCCGGCAGTCCCGCGAGGTGCTCGCGGCGATGCCGGCGGTCCGGTAGGAGGTCCGCATGCGTGCTGTCGTGATGGCCGGCGGTGAGGGCACGCGGCTGCGCCCGCTGACCACCAACGTGCCCAAGCCGCTCCTGCCGGTCGTCGGCGAGCCGATCATGGGCCACATCCTGCGGCTGCTGCACCGCCACGGCATCACCGAGGCCGTGGTCACCGTGCAGTACCTGGCCAGCTCGATCCGGTCCTACTTCGGCGACGGCGCCGAGCTCGGGATGCAGCTGTCCTACGCGACCGAGGCAGTGCCGCTGGGCACCGCCGGCAGCGTCCGCAACGCGGAGCGGGGCCTGCGGGGCGAGCGCTTCCTGGTGGTCTCGGGCGACGCGCTGACCGACATCGACCTGGGCGCGCTGCTGGCCTTCCACGATCAGCAGCGGGCTGCGGTGACAGTCGCGCTGGCCCGCAAGCCCAACGTCGTCGAGTTCGGCAACGTCATCACCTCCGAGGACGGCCGCATCGAGCGGTTCGTGGAGAAGCCCACCTGGGGCCAGGTGTTCTCCGACACGGTCAACACCGGGATCTACGTGATCGAGCCGCATGTGCTGCGCAGCATCCCGGTCGACGAGGTCGTGGACTGGGCGCGCGACGTCTTCCCGCAGCTGATCGAGGCCGGTGAGCCGGTCTTCGGGTTCGTGACCAACGCGTACTGGGAGGACGTCGGCACGATCGACAGCTACCTGTCGGTGCAGCGCGACGTCCTCAGCGGCCGGGTCGCGGTCGACATCGACGGCTTCGAGGTCGCCCCCGGGATCTGGGTCGGCGAGGGCGCCGACGTGGACCCCGGCGCGCAGCTGGTCTCCCCGTGCTTCATCGGTCCGCACACCCGCGTCGAGAAGGACGCCCTCGTGGGCCCGGGCAGCGTGCTGGGCAGCAACGTCCTGGTGCGGCGCGGGGCCCGCGTCGTCGGCTCGCTGCTGGACAGCAACGTGTACGTCGACGCCTCGTGCGAGCTGCACGCCGCACTGGTCGGCCGCTCCACCGAGCTGCGCGCCCGGGTGCACCTCGAGCAGGGCGCCGTGATCGGCGACCAGTGCGTGCTCGAGGAGGAGGTGCAGATCTCCCCGGGGGTGCACGTCTACCCCGCGAAGACCATCGAGGCCGGCGCGATCGTGAACGACAACGTGATCTGGGAGGCCCAGGGCCACCGCACGTTGTTCGGCCCGCGCGGCGTGACCGGGATCGTGAACCTCGAGATCACCGCCGAGATGGTCGTCCGGCTGGCCGCCGCGTACGCCTCCCTGCTGCCGAAGGGCTCGACGGTCACGGTCGGCCGGGATCACTCGCGGGCGGCCCGGGCGATGAACCGGGCGCTGGCGGGCTCGCTGACCGCCGCGGGGATGGACATCCGCGACCTGCGGATCGCGCCGCTGCCCATCGTGCGCTCCGACACCGCCCGGACTGCCGAGGGCGGGGTGTTCCTGCGCACCACCCTGGGGGTTCCGGAGAGCCTGGACCTGCTGGTCCTGGACCGGTCCGGCTCGGACCTGGCGGTGCCCGAGCAGAAGAAGCTGGAGCGGCTGCTGTCCCGGCGGGACTTCCGCCGGGCCTTCCCGGGCGAGATCGGCGACATCCGCACGCCGCACCGGGTGGTCGACGAGTACGCCGCCATGCTCAGCAGCACCATCCGGTTGGACGGGGTCGCCGACGCCTCGCTGAAGATCGTCGTCGACACCGGGCTCGGCGCGGCGTCGCTGGTGCTGCCCCGGGTGCTCAGCAGCCTGGGCGTGAGCGTGCTGACGGTCAACAACCGCCTCGACGAGGACCAGCCCACCTCGACCGCGCGCTCCTACCACGCTGCGATGGCCCGCCTCGGCGAGCTCGTGTCCTCGTCGCGCTCCGACCTGGGCGTGCGGTTCGACCCGACCGGTGAGCGGCTGTCGCTGGTGGACGAGACGGGCCGGCCGTTCGACCACGGCCGGGCCCTGCTGGTGATGCTCGACCTGGTGGCGGCGGAGCGGCACGGGGGGTTCGTCGCCCTGCCCGAGACCACCACCCGGATCGCCCAGGGCGTCACCGCCTACCACGGGGTCAGCGTCGAGTGGTCCGGGACGTCCTCGGCCGCGCTGTCCCGGGTCGCGGGCCGGCCCGGGCTGATCTTCGCCGGGGACGGCCGGGGCGGCTTCATCGTGCCGGAGACCGGGCCCCACGTCGACGGGATCGCCGCCTTCATGCGGCTGGTGGGCCTGGTCGCGCGCACCCAGCTCACGCTGTCGGCCATCGACCGGCGCATCCCGCAGGCGCACCTGTCGCGCACCACCGTGGCCACCCCGTGGGCGCGGCGCGGCGCGGTCATGCGCACCCTGGTGGAGGTCGCCGGCGACCGCGCCGTGCCCACCTCGGAGGGGGTGCGGATCGTGGAGCCGGACGGCGGCTGGGTGCTGGCAGTGCCGGACGAGGTCCAGGCCGTGATCCGGCTGTGGGCGGAGGGGGCCTCCGACCAGCGGGCCGAGGACCTGCTCGCGCAGTGGTACGCCGTGATCGAGGGTGTGGTGACGTGAGCGGGGCCGGGCCGACGCCGCCGGCCGCCCGCAACCGCCTCAACCTCATCGAGCAGCTGTCGGCCGATGCCGTGGCCAGCGACTACGCCGTCGCCTCCGACGACCGCCGCCCCCGGTCGCGGCGCCAGCAGCTGCTGGTCGCCGCGACGGCGGCGGGGCTGGCGGGGTTCGTGCTGGCCATGGGCCTGTCGGCACGGGTGCTCGACGCCCCTGCCGTGGACGACCAGCGCGCGGCCCTGCAGGAGCGGATCGAGGCGGCCACCGCGCTCCAGGACGAGGCGGTCGAGGCCGTGGCCCGGGTCCGGGTGGACGTCGAGCAGGCCCGGGCGGCGAACCTCGACGCGAGCGTGAAGGGCCGCGAGATCGCCGAGGGAATCGCGGCCCTGGAGCTGAGCACCGGGTACGCGGCCGCGACCGGTGACGGCGTGCGGGTGACGCTGCGCGACAAGCCCGCCGCCGACGGGGCGGTCGACGACGAGCTGACGCGGGTGCTGGACTCCGACGTCCAGGCGGCGGTCAACGGCCTGTGGTCCGCCGGGGCGGAAGCTGTCAGCGTGGACGGCCAGCGGCTGACCGCCCAGTCCGCGATCCGGTCGGCGGCCGGGGCCATCCTGGTCAACTACCGACCGCTGCAGCCGCCCTACACCATCGAGGCGATCGGCCCGCCCGCGATGCTGGCGGACTTCGAGGCGTCCCAGGCCGCGAGCGACCTTCGCGGCTATGCCGAGCAGTACGGCATAGGCTTCGACACGCAGGCCGCCGACGGGATGACCCTTCCCGCTGCGACCATGGCCCTTCCGGACCAGGCGACGGTGATCGACGGAGAGGACGGCAACGACTCGTGATCGCGCTCATCGGGCTGCTGATCGGCATCGTCGCGGGCCTCGTGTTCGAGCCGACGGTTCCGATCTGGCTGCAGCCCTACCTGCCCATCGCCGTGATCGCCGCCCTGGACGCCGTGGTCGGAGCCAGCCGGGCCCTGCTGGACGGGGTGTTCCGGGACCGGGTGTTCGTCATCTCGTTCCTGAGCAACGTGGTCATCGCCTCGGTCATCGTCTGGATCGGGGACCTGCTCGGCGTCGGCAGCCAGATGTCGACCGGTGTCGTGGTCGTGCTGACGATGCGCATCTTCGCCAATGCCGCCGCCATCCGACGGCACCTGCTGAAGGCCTGATGGTGGAGGAGCCCCCGGTCCTGCCCGAGCCGCCGGCCCCGGCGACGGTCGACGACGCCAGTGGCGACCCGCGCAACAGCTCGCTGTGGCGCTGGCGGGGTCCGGTCAGCTTCGTCGGGGCGATCCTGTTCGCCGTGTTCGGGCTGCTGCTGGTGTCGGGGGCGCTGGCCCACGACAGCGCCGACGCGCTGGCGAACGCGAGACCCGCCGAGCTCATCCAGATCCTCGACAGCCTGGAGACCGAGAACGCCCGCCTCGAGGCGGAGAAGCGTCGGCTGGACACCGAGCTGGAGTCGCTCACGTCCGGCACCAGCGCGCAGGCCCTGTCGCAGGCCCAGGAGCGTCTCGAGGGGTTGCAGGTGCTGGCGGGCACGACGGCCGTGCGCGGCCCGGGCGTGCGCATCGTCATCCGCGATCCCGACGGCGGGGTCGACGCCAGTGACATCCTCGACGCGGTGCAGGAGCTGCGCGACGCGGGTGCGGAGAGCATCGAGGTGGCGGATCGCCGGGTCGTGGTGAACACCTGGTTCGCTGACGCTGCCGAGGGGGAGGGCCCGGGCATCCTGGTGTCCGGCGACCTGCGCAGCTCTCCCTACGTGATCCTGGCCATCGGCGACCCGGACACCATGGCCACCGCCATGGAGATCCCCGGCGGGGTGGCCGACACCGTCCGCACCGCGAACGCCACGTTCGAGCTGACGCGGCGCGACGAGGTGGAGATCCGCTCCACCGTGCCCCTGACCACCCCCGAGTACGCCGAGCCCGCCGGGACCGACTGACCGCTCCCCGACCCCACCGGAGGTTGACCGCCATGTACCCCGAGGACCTGCGCTACACGGCCGAGCACGAATGGGTGCGGCGGGAGGGCCCGACCGTGCTGCGGTTCGGCGTCACGGCGTTCGCCGCCGAGTCGCTGGGCGACGTGGTGTTCGTCTCGCTGCCCGCCGTCGGATCGACGCTGGCGTCCGGGGAGCCGTGCGGGGAGGTCGAGTCCACCAAGTCGGTCAGCGACGTCTACGCGCCGGTGGACGGCACGGTGCTGGAGGTCAACACCGAGCTCGAGGGTGCTCCGGAGCTGGTCAACGCGGAGCCCTACGGCCAGGGGTGGATGGTCGACGTCGGGTGCGCGACCCCGCAGGAGGCTGACGACGCCTGGGAGTCGCTCATGACCGCGGCGCAGTACGCATCGGGCCTCGAGGGGTAGTCGACCCGCGGGCCCACCGACAGGCGGGACCTCGCGGCACGCACGCCGGGATGCCCCTGCGGTTGACCGCGCGCCGGCCCGTTCCGGTAGGTTGATCCCCAGGTGAACCTCGACCTCAGGTGAAGGGACACCCCTCGGCTCGATCGGACGGAGTTGCCGTGCCTCGTCGGTGCACCAGATGCGGCCAGGAGGTCGCGGACCTCGCCAGGTTCTGCAGCAACTGTGGCGCGCCCCTGACGGACCTGGGCGACGACCGCCCGGTCGACGCGACCGGGTCCCTCGAGGTCCCCGTCTCCACCACCGGACCCCTGGGTGTCGTGGACACCGGCAGCGTGCGCGGGGTGGCCGCCGGCACCGCCATGCTGATCGTGCGCCGGGGGCCCAGTGAGGGCACCTCCTTCACGTTGGACGCCGATGTCGTGACGGTGGGGCGCTCCGACGACGCCATGCTGATGCTCGACGACGTGACGGTGTCGCGCCGGCACGCGCAGTTCGAGCGCACGGCCGACGGGTGGGTCCTGCGCGACGTCGGCAGCCTGAACGGCACCTATGTCAATCGCCAGCGCATCGACGTCGTGACCCTGGCCGGTGGTGACGAGGTCCAGGTGGGCAAGTACCGGTTCGTGTTCCTCGTGGGAGGTGGCCAGGGATGAGCACGGCGGCGGCCGCCGGGGACGGCCTGCTGAGCATCGGTGAGGTGCTGCAGATGCTCAAGGCCGACTTCCCGGACGTGAGCATCTCCAAGATCCGGTACCTGGAGGCCGAGGGCCTGGTGGAGCCGTCGCGCACGCCCTCCGGGTACCGCAAGTTCACCCGGGCCGACGCCGAGCGGCTCCGGTACGTGCTGCGGATGCAGCGGGACAACTACCTGCCGCTGAAGGTCATCCGCGAGCACCTCGACCAGATCGACCGCGGCCTGCAGCCGGCGCCGCTGTCTGCGGCGGAGGCGGCGCCGCGGGCGCTGGTCGCTGCCACCGACCAGGTCAGCGTCGAGGACCTCGTGCCGGACGGTGCGGAGCTCCGGCTCTCCCGCAAGGAGCTGCTGGAGTCGTCGGGGGTCACCAACGAGGCGCTGCGCGAGCTGGAGGGCTACGGTCTCATCGACCACGCGCCCGGCACCGCGTACTACGACTCCACGGCGCTGCAGGTGGCGCGCCTGGCGGCCGAGATGGCCGAGTTCGGCTACGGGCCGCGGCACCTGCGCCCCTTCAAGCTCGCGGCGGAGCGGGAGCTGGCACTGGTCGAGCAGGTCGTCCTGCCGATGTCCCGCGGGCGGCACCCGGACTCCGTGGCCCGCGCCGAGGAAGCTGCGCGCACCATCGCGGCGCTGGCCATGCAGCTGCACACGACGCTGGTCAAGGCGGGCCTGCCCAGGACCCTGGGTCGCTGAATCCCGATGGTGGCTGGGCCCCCACGGGTCTAGTGTGGCTGCCGTGGCAGAGCAGAGATTCGTGGAGGTCGAGGTCGTCGGCGTGCGGGTCGAGATGCCGACCAACTCCCCGATCGTGCTCGTCCGAGGCGGCTCGGCCAACCTCCACCTTCCCATCTGGATCGGTCCCGGCGAGGCGGCCGCCATCGCCATGGCGCTGCAGGGGGTGACCCCGCCGCGGCCGTTGACCCACGACCTGTTCGTGGCGACGCTGGCGCAGGTGGGCCGACCGCTGCGGCAGGTGCGGGTGACCCGGCTCGAGGAGGGGGTCTTCTACGGCCAGCTCGTGCTCGACGGCACGGTGGTCGACGCCCGTCCCTCGGACGCCATCGCCCTGGCGCTGCGGGCCGGCGTGCCGATCCTGGTGGCCACGGAGGTGCTCGCCGAGGCCGGCGTGGAGGTGGAGCCCGACGCGGGGGTCGAGGACGAGGTCGAGCAGGTCGAGCGGTTCCGGGAGTTCCTCGACAACGTCACCCCGCAGGACTTCCAGCAGTGACTCTGACCCTCATGTAGAAGGTGAGAGTTTGCCCCGGCGTGTCGGGGCCCGCTGCGTTGACGCGGCCCGTGCCGGGTCCTACTTTCAGGTGGGAATACCGACGGTGTAACTACGCCGGCGGGATCCGCACCAGGATCCCCGTTCGGGCCGACCCAGACCGGAGGCAGCAGCCAGATGGCACAACAGGGCACAGGACCGACGTCCGGCGTGCAGGGCTCGCTGTTCGACATCCCGGAGACGGCGGTGCCGGAGGACGTGGGCTTCCGCGGGCCGGTGGCCTGCTCGGCGGCCGACATCACCTACCGCCAGTTGGACTACTGGGCCCGCACCGGCCTGGTGGAGCCGTCGATCCGCCCGGCGACCGGTTCGGGCACCCAGAGGCTGTACAGCTTCCGCGACATCCTCGTGCTCAAGGTCGTCAAGCGCCTGCTCGACACCGGTGTGTCCCTGCAGAACATCCGCACCGCCGTCGGGCACCTGCGTGCCCGCGGGGTGGAGGACCTGGCCACGCTGACCCTGATGAGCGACGGCGCCAGCGTGTACGAGTGCACCAGTGAGGACGAGGTCATCGACCTCGTCCGGGGTGGCCAGGGAGTCTTCGGGATCGCCGTGGGCAAGGTGTGGCGCGAGGTGGAGGGGACGCTGTCCGCCCTGCCCGCGGAGCGCTCGACCGGCACCCCGGCGGGAGCCGACGACGAACTGGCGGCGCGGCGCCGCCGGCGCCAGACCGGCTGAGCCACCCGGTCGCGCCCGGTCGCGCGGGTAGTGTGTCCGCGTGACGACTGAGCACGGATGGCGCGCGCCGGCCGACTTCGCGCGGCGACACATCGGCCCGGACGCCGAGGACATCGCCGCGATGCTGGCTGCGATCGGTCAGCCGGATCTCGACTCGTTGGCGCGGGCTGCCGTCCCGGCGACGATCCAGTGGTCCGACGGGCTGCAACTGCCCCCGGCGCTCACCGAGGAGCAGGCCTCGGCCCGGTTGCGTGACCTCGCCGCAGCCAACCGACGCCTGGTCAGCATGATCGGCCTGGGCTATCACGACACGATCACCCCGGCAGTGATCCGGCGCAACGTCCTGGAGGCACCCGGCTGGTACACCGCCTACACCCCGTACCAGCCCGAGATCGCCCAGGGCCGGCTCGAGGCGCTGCTGAACTTCCAGACCATGGTCGAGGAGCTCACCGGGCTGCCGATCGCCAACGCCTCCCTGCTCGACGAGCCGACCGCAGCAGCCGAGGCCATGTCGCTGCTGCACCGGGTCGACCGCAGCGGTGCCATGACGTTCGTCGTCGACGCGGACACCCATCCGCAGACCCTCGCCGTCCTGGCGACCCGCGCCGAGCCGCTGGGCATCGACCTGGCGGTGCTCGACCTGACGGGGGAGCCGCTGGCGCTGCAGGGCGTCTTCGGGGTGCTGGTGTCACAGCCGACCTCGACCGGGCTGGTGCGCGACCCGGCGCGCCTGGCCGAACTGGCCGACCAGGTCCACGCCGCCGGGGCGGGGCTGGCCGTGGTCGCGGACCTGCTGTCGCTGTGCCTGCTGGTGCCGCCGGGGGAGTGGGGAGCCGACGTCGTGGTCGGCTCCGCGCAGCGGTTCGGTGTCCCGATGGGGTTCGGCGGCCCGCACGCGGGGTTCATGAGCGTGCGCCCCGGCCTCGAGCGGCAGTTGCCGGGCCGGCTCGTCGGGGTGTCGGTCGACTCCTCCGGCCGACCCGCGCTGCGGCTGGCGCTGCAGACCCGGGAGCAGCACATCCGCCGCGAGCGCGCCACCAGCAACATCTGCACCGCCCAGGTCCTGCTGGCCGTCGTGGCGGGGCTCTATGCCGCCTACCACGGGCCGGACGGGCTGCGGGAGATCGCCCTGCGGGTGCACCGCTACGCCGCGCTCCTGGCCGCCGGCCTGCGTCGCGGCGGCGTCGACGTGGTCCACGAGCAGGTGTTCGACACCGTGACGGCCATCGTGCCGGGCCGAGCCGTGCGGGTGGTGACGGCGGCGGCCGACCGGGGCGTGAACCTGCGCCTCGTCGACGAGGACCACGTCGGCATCACGTGCGACGAGGTCACCGAGGACGGTCACCTCGAGGCGGTCTGGTCGGCGTTCGCGGACGTGGGTGCCGCAGCCGGCCCGGCGCCGAGCGTGCCCGAGGCGGAGCCCGGCATGGGGCTGCTGGCCCCGGGCGCCCGGCGGACCACCGCGTGCCTGCAGCACCCAGTGTTCAGCGCCCACCACAGCGAGACCCAGATGCTGCGCTACGTCCGGCGCCTGGCCGGGTACGACATCGCCCTGGACCGTTCGATGATCCCGCTGGGCTCGTGCACCATGAAGCTCAACGCCACCACCGAGATGGAACCGATCACGTGGCCGGGGTTCGCCGGCATCCACCCCTTCGCCCCGCCGGACCAGACCCGCGGCTACCGCCGGCTGCTCGCCGACGTGCAGTCCCACCTGGTGGAGCTGACCGGCTACGACGCTGTCAGCCTGCAGCCGAACGCCGGCTCCCAGGGGGAGTTCGCCGGGCTGCTGGCGATCCGGGCCTGGCACAGGTCCCGCGGCGATGCAGCGCGCGACGTCTGCCTGATCCCGTCGTCGGCCCACGGCACGAATGCCGCGTCGGCCGCGATGGCGGGCCTGCGGGTGGTCGTGGTCGCCTGTGACGACGCCGGCAACGTCAGCGCGGACTCCCTGGCCCAGGCGCTTGCGGCGCACGAGGGCCGGGTGGCGGCACTGATGATCACCTATCCGTCGACCCATGGCGTCTACGAGTCACAGGTCGCGCAGCTGTGCGCGATGGTGCACGACGCCGGGGGACAGGTGTACCTGGACGGTGCGAACCTCAATGCCCTGGTGGGCCTGGCCAAGCCGGGTCGGTTCGGCGCCGACGTCTCGCACCTCAACCTCCACAAGACGTTCTGCATCCCGCATGGCGGCGGGGGGCCCGGTGTGGGCCCGGTCGCGGTGCGGTCGCACCTGGCGCCGTTCCTGCCGTCCCACCCCCTGGTCGAGGGCGTGGGCGGGGATGGCGGGGTCGGGCCGGTCAGCGGGGCGCCGTGGGGCAGTGCGGGGATCATCCCGATCCCGTGGGCCTACATCCGGATGATGGGGGGCCACGGGCTGACCCGGGCCACCCAGGTCGCGGTGCTGGCCGCCAACCACGTGGCGACCCGGCTGCGCCCCCACTACCCGGTGCTCTACACCGGACCGGCCGGCCTGGTGGCCCACGAGTGCATCCTGGACCTGCGCGAGCTGACCCGGCGGACCGGGGTCACGGTCGACGACGTCGCCAAGCGACTGATCGACTACGGGTTCCACGCCCCGACGATGAGCTTCCCGGTGGCCGGCACACTCATGGTCGAACCGACCGAGAGCGAGTCGCTGGCCGAGCTCGACCGGTTCTGCGACGCGATGATCGGGATCCGCGCGGAGATCCAGCAGGTGGCCGACGGGCAGGTCGACGTGCGCGACAGCGTCCTGCGCCGGGCGCCCCACACGGCATCGGACCTGACCGGGCCGTGGGACCGGCCCTACAGCCGCCAGGAGGCCGTGTTCCCCGTCGCGCAGCTGCGCGCCGACAAGTACTGGCCCCCGGTCGGGCGCATCGATGCCGCACGCGGGGACCGGTCGTTGGTCTGCGCCTGCCCACCGCCCGAGGCGTTCGCCTGGTCCTGAACCGGTCGCGCCCCGGCGGTCCGGGCTCCGGTGTCAGGTCCGACCCTCCCGCTCCTGCACCGCGAACAGCACGTCCTGGCTCGACCCAGCGGGCTCGGGGCCAGCCAACCCTGAACCTGAGGTTGAGGGTGAGATCTGCTCGGCCATCCAGGTCGCGTGCTCGACGGGCAGTCCGAGCGCGCGGACCGCGTCGACCACCGCCGCGTCGTCATCCACCACGGCACGGATGTCCAGGCGCTGGGACAGCCTGCGCAGCACCCCGACCTTGACCAGGCGCGCCGGGCGCCGGTCGGTGTCGGAGCGCATGTGCAGCTCGCCGGCGGGAAGCCCGTGGCCATCCAGCCACTGCGCGGTGTCCGCCCGGCAGCGCTCCGGTCGGCCGGTCAGGTAGAGCACCCGGTGGCCCTCGGCGGCGGCCCGCACGGCGCGGGCGACTCCCTGCGGAAGGGCGGCGTCCCGGGGGGCCGCGGCGAAGAACGCGTCCCAGTCGCGGGGCCGGCCCGAGACATGGTGAAGGCGATGGCGGACGTCGGCGAGGACCCCGTCGAGGTCCAGCACGACCGCGGTCGGGAGGGTCATGCCCTGACCGTAGGGCTTGCCGGGGGCAGCCGCGCGCCGCCGACGACGCTGCTCGTGCGGACTCCCGGGGCCGCGATCAGTAGCGTGCGAGGACATGGACCTGTCCACCGTGGTGGCCCAGATGCCGATCCTGGTCCCGATGGTCGGGACCCTGCAGCTGGAGTTCCTCGACCTGGCACCGCAGCGCGCGCTGCTGCGATTGCCCGACCATCCCGCCTACCGCAACCACATCGGCGGACCTCATGCGGGGGCGATGTTCACCCTGGCGGAGTCGGCGACCGGTGCGATCGTGCTGGGCAACTTCGGCCCCCACCTGGACCGAGCCACGCCCCTGGCTGTCGAGGCGACCATCCGGTACCGACGGGTCGCGATGGGCCCGCTCTACGCCGAGGCGCTGCTCCACGACTCGCCCGAGGAGATCCTGGCGCGGCTGGGGGACGGCGAGCGACCCGAGTTCCGCATCGAGGTCACCCTGGCCATGGAGGACTGGACCATGACCGGGGAGGCCAGCTTCCTGTGGACGCTGCGGCCGAACCGCCGGCCCTGAGGCATCGCCGCGCCCGCGGTGGCCATGGCCGCGCAGCGCCTGGGAACAGCGACGGCGGGACCCCTCCTCGGGGCCCCGCCGTCGCTGCTGCGGTGCGGGTCAGCCCTTCGCGGTGGCGGCCTCGATGACCTTGCGCGCGATCTGGGCCGGCATGGGCTCGTGACCGATGTAGGTCCTCGTGAAGGTGCCCGTCCCGTGCGAGAGCGAGCGCAGCTCGACGGCGTACCGGGTCAGTTCCAGCTCGGGGACGTCGGCCCGGATGACGGTGCGGCCGGTGCCGGCCGGCTCGCTGCCCGAGACCCGCCCGCGCCGACCGGACAGGTCGCCCATGACCGCGCCCACGTACTCGTCGGAGACCAGCACGCTGATCGACGAGACCGGCTCCAGCATCGAGATCTGGGCGGCGGCAGCGGCCTCCTTCAGGCCGAGCGACCCCGCCATCTGGAAGGCCATGTCCGAGGAGTCCACGGAGTGGGCCTTGCCGTCGAAGAGGGTCACCCGGATGTCCACCACCGGGTAGCCCGCCACCACGCCGCGCTCCATCTGGGCCCGGACGCCCTTCTCGACCGACGGGATGAACTGCCGGGGAACGGAGCCGCCGACCACCTGGTCGACGAACTCGAACCCCGACCCGGAGGGCAGCGGGTCCACCTGGATGTCGCACACCGCGTACTGGCCGTGCCCGCCGGACTGCTTGACGTGGCGGCCGTGGCCCTTGGCCGAGGACGCGAACGTCTCACGCAGGGACACCCGCAGCTCCTCGGCTGCCACGGCCACGCCGTACCGGTTGCGCAGGCGATCCATCAGGACGTCCACGTGCGCCTCGCCCATGCACCACAGCACGAGCTGGCCGGTCTCGGCGTTGCGGTCCAGCCGCATGGTGGCGTCCTCGGCGACCAACCGGCCCAGTGCCTGCCCGAGCTTGTCCTCGTCGGCCTTCGACTTGGCCACGATCGCGACCGGCAGCAGCGGGTCGGGCATGACCCACGACTCCATCAGCAGCGGCGCGTCCTTGTCCGAGAGCGTGTCGCCGGTCTCGGCGCGGGTGAGCTTGGCCACCGCGACGATGTCGCCGGCGACCCCGGCGTCGATGCTGCGCTGGGTCTTGCCCAGCGGGCTGGACAGCGCGCCGACGCGCTCGTCGACGTCGTGGTCCTCATGGCCGCGCCCGGCGGCGAAGTGGCCGGACACGTGCAGGACCATGTCGGGCGTGAGGCGCCCGGAGAACACCCGCACCAGCGACAGCCGGCCGACGTAGGGGTCGGTCGTGGTCTTGACGACCTCGGCGCACAGCGGCCCGGAGGCGTCGCACGACAACGGGCCGCGCGGCGTGCCGTCCGGGGTCGTGACCGGGGGCAGCGGGTGCTCCAGCGGGGAGGGGAAGGCCCGGCGGACCAGGTCGAGCACCTCGGCGGTGCCCAGCCCGCGCAGCTCCACCGCCGTGCCCAGGACCGGGTGGAACGAGCCGCGGGCGACCGCCTTCTCCAGGTCGGTGACCAGCGTCTCGACGTCGATGTGCTCGCCCTCGAGGTAGCGGTCCATGAGGGACTCGTCCTCGCTCTCGGCGATGATGCCCTCGATCAGTGACGATCGGGTGCCCTCGATCAGCTCGACGTGCTCGGGCTCCGGGTCACGGTCGACCCGCGCGCCGCTGGAGTAGTCGTGGACCCGCTCGGAGATCAGGTCGATGAAGCCGGCGGGGGTGCCGTCGTCGGCCAGCATCGGCAGCATCAGCGGCATCACCGCCTCGCCGAACACGCGCTGGCACACGGCCACCAGCTCGTCGAAGTCGGCCCGGGGGTGGTCCAGCCGGGTGACCACGACCGCCCGGGGCATCCCGACGGCCGCGCACTCCTCCCAGAGCATCTGGGTGCCGCCGTCGATCCCGTCGACGGCCGACACCACGAACAGGGCAGCGTCGGCAGCCCGCAGGCCCGCCCGCAGGTCACCGACGAAGTCGGCGTAGCCCGGGGTGTCCAGGAAGTTGATCTTGACCCCGTCGACCACGACCGGCGCCAGCGCCAGGCCCACCGAGCGCTGCTGGCGGACCTCGGCCTCGTCGAAGTCGGACACCGTGGTGCCCTCGGTCGTGCGTCCCGCCCGGGGGATCGTGCCGGTGCCGGCCAGCATGGCCTCGAGCAGCGTCGTCTTGCCCGCGCCGGACGGTCCGACCAGGACCACGTTGCGGATGTCGGCGGGGCTGGCCGGCACGGCGACCGGACCACCACCCCCGGGATTCGACTGAGCCATGGGCTGCCCTTTCGTTGCGGGGTTGTTTCGGAGGCTAGCGTTGCAAGAGCGCCCTCGCGCCTCGCCACCGGGTCGCAGTTTCTCGCTACGATCGCACCGATGCTCAACAACGCCGAGGCCAGGGGGTTCATCGCCCCGGTCGTGACCCCCATCGCACGCGCGCTGCTGCGCGTCGGGGTGACGCCCGACATGGTGACCTACTTCGGCACGGCCGCCACGGTGGTCGGTGCCCTGGTGTTCTTCCCCCGGGGCCAGTTCGTCGTCGGCGTGCTCGTGATCCTGTTGGTCATCCTCTCGGACCTGCTCGACGGGACCATGGCGCGGATGTCCGGTCGGCAGGGCCCCTGGGGGGCATGGCTGGACTCGACGCTGGACCGGGTCGGCGACGGCGCCATCTTCGGGGGGCTGCTGATCTGGGCGGCCTGGAACCAGATGCCGTGGACGACCGGGTTCGCCTGGGTCTGCCTGGTGGGCGGTGCCGTCATCAGCTACGCCAAGGCCCGGGCCGAGTCGGTCGGGGCGCACGCGAACGTGGGCATCGCCGAGCGGGCCGAGCGGCTGATCGTCGGGCTTGCCGCGGCCCTGCTCGAGGGGCTCGGGGTGACCGGGGCCCTCCCGGTCGCGCTCGGTGTGCTGGCCGTGCTCACCCTGGTCACGATCGGCCAGCGGGCGCGGGTGGTGCGCCAGCAGCTGCGCCCGCCGGCCCCGGACCGATCCGCCCCGGACGGGGCCGCCCCCGACCCGCAGGACCCGGTGAGCTGATGCTGCGTGATCAGGCCGTGTACCTGGCCTACGCCACCGGGTGGTCGGCGGTGCGCCGGATGCCCGAGCGCTCCGCCTACGCCCTGTTCGACCGGATCGCCGACCAGCAGTGGCGCTCCCGGGGTTCGGGTGTGCGCCGGCTCGAGGCCAACCTCGCCCGCGTGCTGGGCCCGGTGCCCCCCGAGCAGCTCCGGGAGGTCTCCCGGGAGGGCGTGCGCTCCTACATGCGCTACTGGTGCGACGCGTTCCGGCTGCCCGGCTGGGACGCCGGGCGCATCGACGCGTTCGACCTGCGCGGCCTCGACCAGGCGGCCGCGGACCTCGACTCCGGCCGGGGGGTGGTGCTGGCCCTGCCGCACGCCGGCAACTGGGACCACGCCGGTGCCATGGTGTCGGCCCGGGTCGCGCCGGTCACCACGGTGGCCGAGCGGCTGGAGCCCGAGCGCCTCTACGAGGCATTCGTCGGATTCCGGACCAGCCTGGGCATGCGGATCCTCGGGCTGGGCGACGACGGCGTGTACGAGCGGCTGGCGCAGGCCGCCTCCGGCGGCGGCCTGGTCGCGCTGCTGGCCGACCGGGACCTGTCGGCCCGCGGCGTGGACGTGACCTTCTTCGGGGAGCGGGCACGGTTCCCCGCCGGACCGGCGGCCCTGGCCATCGACACCGGTGCCGCGGTCCGCCCCACCGTGCTGTTCCGCGACGGCGACGTCAACGCCGGGCAGGTGGGCCCGCCGGTCGAGGTGCCCACCGAGGGGGACCGGCGGTCCCGGATCGCAGCGGTGACCCAGGCGATCGCCACCGCGTTCGAGGCCGGGCTGGCCGCCCACCCGACCGACTGGCACATGCTGCAGCGGCTGTGGCTGGCCGACCTCGACCCGGCGCGGCTGGCCGCACGGGACGCCGAGGGGGCCTGATGCGCGTCGGCCTGGTGTGCCCCTACGCCTGGGACACCCCCGGCGGGGTGTCGGCGCACATCCACGACCTGCGCCTGGCCCTCATGCGCCTGGGGCACGAGGCCGCCATCCTGGCCCCCGCCGAGGACGACAGCACGCTGCCGGAGTTCGTGACCAGCGGGGGGCGGCCGGTCTCGATCGCCTCCAACGGCTCGGTCGCCAAGATCAACTTCGGGCCGGGGGCCGCCGCGCGGGCCCGGCGGTGGATCAAGGACGGCGACTTCGACATCCTGCACGTCCACGAGCCCGCCGGGCCGACGCTGTCGATCCTCTCGGTCTGGGTGGCCGACGGGCCGGTGGTCGCCACGTGGCACTCCAGCCTGCGGTCCTCGCGTCGTGACCTCAACGCCATGGCCCCGATCGCCCGCAGCGCCATGGAGAAGATCCGCGCCCGGATCGCGGTCAGCGAGTACGCCCGCCGGTCACTGGTCGAGTACACCGGTGGGGACGCCGTGCTGATCCCCAACGGTGTCGACTGCAGCCTCTACGCGGGCGACGAGCCGCTGCCCGGGCGGTCCCGGGGCACCGACACCGTGATGTTCCTGGGGCGCATCGACGAGCCGCGCAAGGGGCTGCCGTACCTGCTCGAGGCCCTCCCGCTGGTCGCCCGGACCCACCCGGACGTGCACCTGCTCGTGGCTGGCCCGGGTGATGTGGCGTCGGTCCGGGCGGGACTGTCCCCCGAGGTCGCCGGCCGCGTCACGTTCCTGGGCCTGGTCAGCCAGGAGGACAAGGCCCGGGCGCTGCGCTCGGCCGACGTCTACGTCGCGCCCAACAACGGCGGCGAGTCGTTCGGCATCATCCTGCTGGAGGCGATGGCCGCGGGGACGCCGGTGCTGGCCAGCGACATCGAGGCCTTCCAGCGCGTGCTCGACGAGGGCCGGGCGGGGGTGCACTTCCGCAACGAGGACCCGGTCGACCTGGCCGAGCAGCTCGCCGGGCTGCTGGCCGACCCCGCCCGCCGCGCCCGGCTGCGCACGGCGGGGCTGGCCCGCTCCGCGCAGTTCGACTGGGCCACCGTGGCCCGTCGGGTCCTGGAGGTCTACACCAGCGTCACGCCCGGCAACGAGAAGGTGACCGCCGACCTGTCCGGCCAGGTCTGGGGACGGCTGCCGGTGTGGCGGCCCGGTCGGGGATCGACCTCATGACCGCCGGGCGCGCCACGGGAGGGGATCGTCGATGAAGGTCGACCTCGGCTGGCTGCTGCTGATCCTGCTGGTCGTCGCGTGGATCGTGTGGCGGCTGACTGCCCTGGCCGGGCGGATCGACCGGCTGCACCACCGCATCGAGCTGTCCCGAGCCACCCTCGACGCCCAGCTGCTGCGCCGGGCGCGCGCCGTCGAGGCGGTGGCCACCTCCGGCCTGATCGACCCGGCCTCGTCGATCGTGCTGGCGCAGGCGGCCTCCCACTCCCGCAACGCCGACCCCGCCGACCCGGTCGAGCGCAGCGTCGCCGAGTCCGAGCTGTCCCGGGACCTGCGCGAGGTGTTCTCCGACCCGGACGCCGTCGCCGGCCTGCGCGCCAGCCCGGAGGGCCAGGAGCTGCTGGACGACCTGGGATCGGCGTGCACCCAGGTGGCGCTGGCCCGCAGGTTCCTCAACGACGGCGTCCAGGCCGCGCGGCTGCTGCGCTCGGGGCGGCTGGTCCGGTGGTTCCGGCTGGCCGGGTACGCACCGCAGCCCGCCACCATGGAGATGGACGACGAGCCGCCGCAACTGCTGGTCCTGTAGGGGCTACGGTGGCCACATGCGCCGCCTCATCGCCGTTCTGGCCTGCGCCGCCGCGCTGGCCGCGTGCACCGGGCAGCCGGATGACCAGGTCCCCGCCGCGACCGCCACGACATCCAGCCCGTCGCCGACGCCCACCCCCAGCCCCGAGCCGACCACGTCCCCGCTGTCGGGCCGCGAGGGCGGGGTCGACACGCCGGTCATCGTGGTGAAGGTCGACAACACCCGCCCGGCCCAGCCGCACCGCGGCCTGCCGTCTGCCGACATCGTCTACGTCGAGCCGGTGGAGTGGGGCCTGACCCGCCTGGCCGCGGTGTTCTCCACCGACGTCCCCACCGTGGTCGGCCCCGTGCGCAGCGCCCGGATCGGCGACCTGAGCATGCTGGCGCCCTACGGCTCCATCGCCTTCGCGTTCTCCGGAGCCCAGCAGAAGCTCTGGCCCCGGCTCAAGGCCAGCGACTTCATCCTGTTCTCCGAGGACCTCGGCAGCCCCGGGTTCACCCGCGAGCGCGGCCGGTACGCCCCCGTCAACCTGATGGCCAACCCGAAGGCGATGCTGAAGTCGGCCGGCACCGACGTGGCCACCTCGAAGGACATGGGACTGACCTTCGACGACGCCAGGCCCGAGGGCGGGTCGCGCGCGCGGAACGTGACCGCCCGCTGGCCCTACTCGACCGTGCAGTTCCGGTGGAACTCCAAGGCCGGCGCCTACGACGTGTGGTTGAACGGCTCCCGGTCGCGCGACGTGGACCCCCCGTACGTGGAGCGGGCCACCAGCGTGATCGTGCAGTACGTCAAGGAGGTCGACTCCGGGTACGGCGACAAGTTCGGGGGTCGCACGCCGCTGCCGATCCAGACCGGGTCCGGCAAGGGCCTGGTGCTGCGCAACGGCCGGGCGTACAAGATCGAGTGGAGCCGCACCAGCGCGGCCCAGTCCACCACCTACACCCGCACCGACGGCTCCCCGATCGCGCTGGACCCCGGTCAGGTGTGGATCGTGCTGATGGACAAGACCCGCAAGGTGACCATCGTCAAGTAGTCACCGGGCGTTTCGCGGGCGCGAGTCCGGGGCCGTAACCTAGGACCATCGTCCCGATCGTGCAGGAGCAACCCGTGACCTCAACACCCCAGACGACCGCCGTGGGCACCGACCGCGTGAAGCGCGGCATGGCCGAGATGCTCAAGGGCGGGGTGATCATGGATGTCGTCACCCCGGAGCAGGCCCGGATCGCCGAGGACGCCGGTGCCGTCGCGGTGATGGCGCTCGAGCGGGTGCCCGCCGACATCCGCGCCCAGGGCGGGGTCTCCCGGATGAGCGACCCGGACATGATCGAGGGGATCATCGACGCGGTCTCCATCCCGGTGATGGCCAAGGCCCGCATCGGGCACTTCGTCGAGGCCCAGGTCCTCGAGGCCCTCGGCGTCGACTACATCGACGAGTCCGAGGTGCTGACCCCGGCCGACTACGCCCACCACATCGACAAGTGGGCGTTCACGGTGCCGTTCGTGTGCGGTGCCACCAACCTCGGCGAGGCACTGCGCCGGATCACCGAGGGCGCGGCCATGATCCGCTCGAAGGGCGAGGCCGGCACCGGTGACGTCTCCAACGCCACCACCCACATGCGCGCGATCCGCGGCGAGATCCGCCGGCTGTCCTCGCTGAGCCCGGACGAGCTGTACGTGGCCGCCAAGGAGCTGCAGGCCCCGTACGAGCTGGTCAAGGAGGTCGCCGAGCGCGGTGCCCTGCCGGTCGTTCTGTTCACGGCCGGTGGCATCGCCACCCCCGCGGACGCCGCGATGATGATGCAGCTGGGCGCCGACGGGGTCTTCGTGGGTTCGGGCATCTTCAAGTCCGGCAACCCGGCGCAGCGCGCGAACGCGATCGTGCAGGCCACTCTGCACTACAACGACCCGGCGGTCATCGCCAAGGTGTCGCGAGGCCTCGGCGAGGCCATGGTGGGGATCAACGTCGAGGAGATCCCGCAGCCGCATCGCCTGGCTGAGCGGGGCTGGTGAGCACGCCCCGCATCGGGGTCCTCGCGCTGCAGGGAGACGTCCGGGAGCATCTCGTGGCCCTGGGCCACGCGGGGGTGCAGGCGGTGCCGGTCAAGCACGCCGAGACCCTGTCGCAGGTGGACGGGCTGGTCCTGCCCGGGGGCGAGTCGACGACGATCTCGATGCTGGCCGTGCGCTGGGGCCTCATGGAGCCGCTGCGGGCGGCGGCCCGGGGCGGCATGCCGATGTACGGCTCGTGCGCCGGGATGATCCTGCTGGCCGACACCATCCTCGACGGCCGGGCCGACCAGCAGCCGATCGGGGGCATCGACATGGTGGTCCGGCGCAACGCGTTCGGCCGCCAGGTCGACTCGTTCGAGGCCGACGTGGCGATGCCGGCCGTGGGGCCGGAGCCGATCCGAGCCGTCTTCATCCGGGCCCCCTGGGTGGAGTCGGTGGGCGCGGGGGTGGACGTGCTCGCCACCGTGCCCGGGACGATGGGCGATAGGATCGTCGCCGTTCGAGCGGGGTCGCTGCTGGCCACCTCGTTCCACCCCGAACTCACCGGCGACCACCGCGTGCACGGCCTGTTCGCCGACATCGTCCGGCACGCCGCCTGAGACCGCAGAAGGAGCACCATGTCCGGCCATTCCAAGTGGGCGACCACCAAGCACAAGAAGGCCGTGGTCGACGCCAAGCGCGGCAAGCTGTTCGCGAAGCTGATCAAGAACATCGAGGTCGCGGCCCGGACCGGTGGTGGGGACCCCGACGGCAACCCCACCCTGTACGACGCCATCCAGAAGGCGCGCAAGAACTCCGTGCCGCTGGACAACATCGACCGCGCGGTGAAGCGCGGCTCGGGCGCGGACGCCGGTGGTGCGGACTGGCAGACCATCATGTACGAGGGCTACGGGCCCAACGGCGTGGCGGTGCTGGTCGAGTGCCTGACCGACAACCGCAACCGGGCGGCCTCCGAGGTCCGGGTCGCGGTCACCCGCAACGGCGGCACCATGGCCGATCCGGGCAGCGTCTCCTACTTGTTCAGCCGCAAGGGCGTCATCATCGTGCCCAAGGCCGGGGACCTCACCGAGGACGACGTCCTCCTGGCGGTGCTCGACGCCGGTGCCGAGGAGGTCAATGACCTCGACGAGGCGTTCGAGGTCATCACCGAGGCCTCCGACCTGGTCACCGTGCGCCGGGCCCTGCAGGCAGCCGACCTGGACTACGAGTCGGCCGAGGCGGAGTTCGTCCCCTCCGTCGAGGTCACCCTGGACGCCGAGGGTGCCGCGAAGATCATGCGGCTCGTCGATGCCCTCGAGGACAGCGACGACGTCCAGAACGTCTACACCAACGCCGATATCCCCGCGGAGATCCTCGCCGAGCTGTAGGGCTCCGCTGCCTACCGTCGGCTGCGCCCGACGGGATACCGTGGCGGCCTGACGGCCGACAGGAGCAGCGACGTGGCAGACGACGACCGGCGGGCCGCGCCCGAGGGCCGCGCGTCCGGTCCGCGGTCCGACCGGCCCAGGGCGGCGTCGTCGGGTCGCCGGGGCGCGGCGACAGGTGCCGCGCGAGCGGTTCGGGCGCGCGCGGCCACGGCGGTGGAGTCGGCGGCCACGGCGGCGCGACCCCCGGACGACCCGGCCTTCGTGCAGCCCCGGCGGCTGTCCGGGTTCGACTTCGCGACCTGGCGGTCGGCGTCGAACGATCCGGCCATGCGCTCGCCCATGATCGGGCTGGTCCTGCTGGAGGCCAGTCCCGACTGGGACCGGCTCGTCGACCGCTTCGACCGGGCCAGCCGGCTGGCGCCGGTGCTGCGCCAGAAGGTGGTCGAGGGCCCCACGGACATCCTCAGCCCGCGGCTGGTCGTGGATCCCGACTTCGACCTGAGCTTCCACATCCGCCGGTTCCGGGTTGCCGACCCGGGGTCCTGGGACCAGGTCCTCGACGAGACCCGCCGGCAGTCGATGACCGACTTCGACCTGGCCCGTCCGCTGTGGCGCGTGACGCTGCTGGAGGGCCTGGCGGGCGGCCGGGCGGCCCTGATCGTCAAGCTGCACCACGCCATCGCCGACGGGCAGGGGGCGATGATGATCGGCGCGAGCACCATCGACCTGGACCCACGGGGCCAGGAGCTGGGCCCGATGCCCCCCGCGCCCATGCCGGCCGACCTGGACACCTCGGGATTCCTCACCCACGTCGTGCGCGACGCCTCCTCGCTGGTGCTGCGCACGGCGCGGGACGTGGCGGAGTCGGCCATCCCGATGGCGGGGCGCACCCTGAAGGACCCGGTGGGCGTCGTGGAGGACCTCGTCCACGTGGTGCGCTCGGTGGCCCGGTTCGCCGCGCTGCCGGCCCGTCCGATGTCACCGGTGATGACCGGGCGCTCGATCAACTACCACTTCGTCACCTTCGACCTGCCGCTGTCCGAGCTCAAGGCGGTGTCGAAGGCCAACGGGGCGACCCTCAACGACGCCTTCATGGCCGGGGTGACCGGCGGGCTGCGGATCTACCACGAGCGCCGCGACGAGCCGGTCGAGCGGCTGCGCTGCAACATGCCCATCAGCCTGCGCAACCCGGAGCGACCGGCGCAGAACGCGGTGACCATCGCCCGCTTCGAGGTCCCGGTCGACATCGTCGACCCGGGGGAGCGGATGCGGGTCATCCACGACATCGTCGACGGCTGGCGCCGCGAGCCGGCGCTGCACCTGGTCGACCCACTGGCCGAGGTGGGCTCCCGGATGATGCCCCAGGAGCTGATCACCTCGGCGGCCCAGAAGAGCGACTTCACGGCGAGCAACGTGCCGGGCGTGCCGATCCCGGTGTGGGTCGCCGGCGCCCGGGTCGTGGCCATGTACCCGATGGCCGGCACGATCGGCGCGGCCACGAACGTGACGCTGCTGTCCTACAACGGCAGCGCCGGGATCGGGGTGTCGATGGACGACGCGGCGATCCCGGACCGCGCCCTGTTCGCCGAGTGCCTCGGCCTGGGCTTCGCCGAGGTCGTCGGGCACCCGGTGGCTCCCAGCGACCCCCTGCAGCGTGTCGGGGGTCCGGCAGCGCGCTGACCGGGGCTAGGGTACGAACACCTGTTCGCATCGGAGGTGGTCGTGCGCGTCCTCGGGGTGGACCCCGGCCTGACCCGCTGCGGCATCGGGGTCGTGGAGGGCGGTGCCGGCCAACCGCTGGTGCTCAGGCACGTGGAGGTCGTCGTGACCGCGACCGACCTCCCGCTCCCGGATCGCCTGCTGGCTGTCTCGCGCGGGATCCGGTCGGTCCTGGCGGCCACCCAGCCTGATGTCGTGGCCATCGAGCGGATGTTCAGCCAGCACAACGTCAGCACGGTCATGGGCACCGCCCAGGCCTCCGCGGCGGCGGTGCTGGCCGCCGCCGAGGCAGGGCTACCGGTGCGCTGGCACACCCCCAGCGAGGTCAAGGCGGCCGTCACCGGCAGTGGCTCGGCCCAGAAGGCGCAGGTCGCCGCGATGGTGGTGCGGATCCTGCGCCTGCCCAGCGCCCCCCGCCCCGTGGACGCCACGGACGCGCTGGCCCTGGCGATCTGCCAGGCGTGGCGCGGCCCGGCCGCCGACAGGGTCGCTGCTGCCGTCGGCGCGGCACCGCGGGCCCGGATCCCGAGGTCGGCGGCTGCCGCCGGCCGGGCCGTTCCCCGGGCGGTGGCCCGGTGATCGCCTTCGTGCGGGGGACTGTGGAGTGGGTCGGCGCCGAGCAGGCGGTCGTCGACGTGGGCGGGATCGGCCTGTCGGTGCAGTGCACGCCGCGGACGCTGGCGGCGCTGCGCGTGGGCTCGCCCGCCCAGGTGGCCACGAGCCTGGTGGTGCGCGAGGACGCCTGGACCCTGTTCGGGTTCGCCGACGCCCAGGAGCGCGAGGCGTTCGAGGTGCTGCAGTCGGTCACCGGCATCGGGCCGAGGACCGCGCAGGCGATCCTCGGGGTGCTCACGGTGGACCAGTTGCGCCAGGCGGTCGCCACCGACGACCTGGTGACCCTGTCCAAGCCGCCCGGGATCGGGCGCAAGGGCGCCGCCCGGATCGCCCTGGAGCTCAAGGACAAGCTGGGCCCCGCAGCCACGGTCGCTGCCGTGGCACCGGCGGCCGACTGGGCCACCCCGGTCATCGACGGGCTCGTGGCGCTGGGATGGCCGGCTCGTGATGCCCGGGCGGCGACGGAGGCCGTGGCACCGGAGGCCGAGGCGGTCCTGGCCGAGGGCGGCCGCCCCTCGGTGCCGGCGCTGCTTCGCTCCGCCCTGCGACACCTGGATCGGGCATGACCGACGACCGCCTCCTGGACGGGGCCGCGGCCGAGGACGACGCCGCCGAGGGCGCCCTGCGGCCCCGGTCCCTCGACGAGTTCATCGGGCAGGACCGGGTCCGCTCCCAGCTGGGGCTGGTCCTGACCGCCGCGCGGCAGCGGGGCGCCGCGGCCGACCACGTCCTGATGTCGGGCCCCCCGGGGCTGGGCAAGACCACGCTGGCCATGATCATCGCCCAGGAGATGGGCGCGCCGCTGCGGATCACCTCGGGCCCGGCCATCCAGCACGCCGGCGACCTCGCCGCGGTCCTGAGCAGCCTCGTGCCCGGTGAGGTCCTGTTCCTCGACGAGATCCACCGGATGGCCCGGCCGGCCGAGGAGATGCTCTACGTGGCGATGGAGGACTTCCGGGTCGACATCGTCGTCGGCAAGGGCCCGGGGGCCACAGCCATCCCCCTGGAGCTGGCGCCCTTCACCCTGGTGGGGGCGACGACCCGCGCGGGGCTGCTGCCCGGGCCGCTGCGCGACCGGTTCGGCTTCACGGCCCACATGGACTTCTACGCGGACGCCGACCTCGTGACGATCGTGAACCGGTCGGCCCGGCTGCTCGGGGTCGACATCGACGCCGCGGGCGCCCACGAGATCGCGACCCGGTCGCGCGGCACGCCCCGGGTGGCCAACCGGTTGCTGCGGCGGGTGCGCGACTACGCCGAGGTGCACGGACTGGGACGGATCGACCAGCGGCTGGCGCACAGCGCCCTGGACCTCTACGAGGTCGACGCCCTCGGACTGGACCGGCTCGACCGGGCGGTGCTGGACGCGCTGCTGCGCACGTTCCGGGGCGGCCCGGTCGGGTTGTCGACGCTGGCGGTCGCGGTGGGGGAGGAGCCCGAGACAGTGGAGACCGTCGCCGAGCCGTTCCTGGTCCGCGCCGGCCTGGTGTTCCGGACGCCCCGCGGCCGGCTGGCCACCGAGGCCGCGTGGCGCCACCTCGGTCTCCAGCCACCGCCCCAGGTCGGCCCCGCGCCGCTGACCCTGGACCTGGGACTGCCGGATGTCGCGCCCGGTCCCGGCGGGTCGTGAGCATAGAATCGTGGGCAATTGTGCGGAAAGGTGCCCCATGAGGTCGTTCCCTGAGCTGTCGGTCGCCCCCCGTCGGGCTGCCGTCGCCCCCGGCGTGCGCGACGGGGCCGCCCTCCCGGTCGTGAGGTGCGCCCGTGGCTAGCCCGCGCGGGACCTACCATCCCTGGCGGGTCCTGGGGGCCCACATCCTGCTGCTCGTGGGACTGCTGGTCTGGACGTTCTGGCCCGGGACCGAGCACACCCCGCGGCTGGGCCTGGACCTGCAGGGGGGCACCCAGGTGACCCTGCTGCCCCAGGCTGCGGAGGGCCAGTCCGGGACCATCACGTCCGAGCAGCTCGACCAGGCCGTGGGCATCATCCGCCAGCGGGTGGACGGCCTGGGGGTCGCGGAGTCCGAGGTGACCGTCCAGGGCTCCGGCGACAGCGCCGCGATCATCGTCACGGTGCCGGGATCGGTGCCGCAGGACCGCCTCGTCGAGCTCGTGGGGCGCACCGCGCAGCTGGCCTTCCGAGCCGTCGAGGCCATCGCGGACCCCCAGGGGGTGGACCCGAACGCGCCGGTCCCCACCGAGTCGCCCTCGGCGTCGGCGACCCCGAAGCCGACACCCACGGCGACGGACGCCTCGCCCAGCCCGAGCGCCACGCAGTCCGCCGCGGAGTCGCCGTCGGCGAGCGCGACGCCGAGCCCCTCGCCCACGGCGACTGTGGCGCAGCCGAAGATCCCGGTGCAGGCCGAGCAGAACGACGAGTCGTTCCAGGAGCGCGCACTCCGGCTGGACTGCACCCTGCCGGAGAACCGGGCCGGGACCCCTGACCTGCAGGACCTCTGGCTGGCGACCTGCGACCGCGACGGTGTGGCCAAGTACCTGCTCCAGCCCGCCTTCATCAAGGGCACCGAGGTCACCAACGCCACCGCCCAGCTCGATCCGCAGACCAACTCGTGGTCGGTCTCGCTGACCTTCAACGCCGAGGCGTCCAAGAAGCTCGCGGACATCTCCGCGGAGATCTACCAGAAGGATCCGCCCCAGAACCAGTTCGCGATCGTGCTCGACGCCGTGGTGTACAGCGCGCCGCAGTTCCTCGAGCCCATCGGAGGTGGCCAGGCCCAGATCACCGGTGACTTCACGGTCCAGGAGGCCACCGACCTGGCCAACGTGCTCAAGTTCGGCTCGCTGCCGGTCTCGCTCGAGGTCGGCCAGATCAACTCGATCACCCCGACGGTCGGCGCGAACTACCTGCATGCCGGCCTGCTGGCCGGTGCGCTGGGCCTGCTGCTGGTGGCGCTGTACCTCGTCGGGTACTACCGCGCCCTCGGCCTGGTCGCGGTCGCCAGCCTCCTGGTCGCGGCCCTGATCAGCTACTGCGCGTTCGTGATCTTCGGCCGTCAGGTCGGGTTCACGCTGACCCTGGCTGGTGTGGCCGGTGCCATCGTCGCCATCGGCATCACGGCCGACTCCTTCATCGTGTACTTCGAACGGATCCGAGACGAGGTCCGCGACGGTCGCACCCTGCGGGTCGCCGCGGACGTCGGGTGGCTGCGCGCCCGGCGCACCCTGCTGGCCGCGGACTTCGTGTCCCTGCTCGGTGCGATCGTGCTCTACGTGCTCAGCATCGGCAGCGTCCGCGGATTCGCGTTCGCGCTCGGGCTGACCACAGTGGTCGACGTGCTGGTGGCCTTCACCTTCACACGGCCCATCGTCGCCCTGCTGGCCGGGACGCGGTTCTTCCAGTCCGGGCACTCGATGTCCGGGGTCTCCCCGGACCGACTCGGGATCCCGGACCATCCCGCCGCCGCCCCTGTCGGCGCCGGGGGTAGGAGGTAGCCATGTCCCGACTTGGAAGGCTGGGCCACCAGCTCTACGCCGGTGAGGTCTCCTACGACATCGTCGGCAAGCGTCGGCGCTGGTACGCAGTCTCCGGTGTGATCCTGCTCGTGGCGCTGCTGTCACTGGTGGTCCGGGGGCTCAACCTGGGCATCGAGTTCTCCGGCGGCGCCGAGTTCCAGGTGTCCTCGGCGTCCTGCACCGTCGATTCGGCCCGCTCCGCGGTGGAGCAGGTGGGCGTCACCCCGAGCACGGTGACCGAGCTGGGCAACGAGTCGATCCGGGTGACCACGGAGGCGGTCGACAACGACACCAGCCTCAAGGTCCGGGCCTCGCTGGCAGATGCGTGCGGCGTGGAGCCGACCGACGTGTCGGTCCAGCTCGTCGGGCCGACGTGGGGCGGCGAGATCACCAAGAAGGCGCTCATGGCGCTGGGGGTGTTCCTCGCCCTGCTGGCCATCTTCCTGGCCATCTACTTCGACTGGCGGATGGCCATCGCCGCGCTCGTCGCGCTGGTCCACGACATCCTGATCACGATCGGCATCTACTCGGTGCTGCACTTCGAGGTCACCCCGGCCACCGTGATCGGCGTGCTGACGATCCTCGGGTACTCCCTGTACGACACGGTCGTGGTGTTCGACAAGGTGAAGGAGAACACCCGCGGGATCCTCGGACAGAGCCGGCAGACCTACTCCGATGCCGCCAACCTGGCGGTGAACCAGACTCTGGTCCGCTCCATCAACACTTCCATCGTCGCGTTGCTGCCCGTGGGCGCGATCCTGTTCGTCGGCGCCGGCATCCTCGGGGCCGGCACCCTCAAGGACCTGTCGCTGGCCCTGTTCGTGGGGATCGCCGCGGGGACCTACTCGTCCATCTTCATCGCGACGCCGCTGCTGGCCCAGCTCACCGAGCGGGACCCCCAGATGCAGGCGCTGGCCCGCCGGGTTGCCTCGCGCGCATCCGGGGCCCGCGGTTCGGGTCGGGGGTCCGCCCCCACCGCGGGCAGGGCGAGCGCGACGTCGACCGCCACCGTCACCATGGCACCGACGGACGAGGACTCGCCCCCTCCCGGCGAGACCGGTGGGGCCGAACCCGCAAGCGCCGATGCGGCGGAGGCGATGCAGCGCGCACGAGCCCGCCGATCCGCGGGAGGTCCGCGCAACCAGCCGAAGCGGTCGCCGCGGTCGCAGCGGCGGTGACTGAAGGTCCGGGGCAGCCGAATCACCGGGATGTCGGCGCGGTCGCCCCGCCTGCCCCGGGGACTGTGACAGGGCCGGCCCGGGCGGCCGGCGCAGCGTAGACTCGGCCCACACGACTGGGAGGTGATGTTGGCGACGTCGGAGACCACCCCGCCCACCGATCCCGCGGGGGAGACCACCACGGGACTGCGGTCGAGGCTGTCCCGGATCGCCAACCGGGGCACGGCACCCGCGGCCAGCCCGGACCTCGAGCCCGTGCTGCGCACGTTGCACCAGTACCACCCCAAGTCCGACACCAGGGTGGTCTGGCGTGCGTACCAGACCGCGGGGTACCTGCATCGCGACCAGCGGCGGCGCTCCGGCGAGGCCTACATCACCCACCCCATCGCGGTCGCCCAGATCCTGGCCGACCTGGGCATGACCGCCCCGACCCTGGCCGCGGCCCTGCTGCACGACACCGTCGAGGACACCGGCTACACCCTCGACGACCTGCGCGCGGAGTTCGGCGAGGAGATCGCCTCCCTGGTCGACGGGGTCACCAAGCTGGACAAGGTCACCTATGGCGATGCCAGCGCAGCGGAGACCGTGCGCAAGATGGTCGTGGCCATGGCACGCGACATCCGCGTGCTCGTGATCAAGCTCGCCGATCGCCTGCACAACATGCGCACCCTGCAGTGGCTGCCTGCCGAGAAGCAGGCGACCAAGGCCCGCGAGACCCTGGAGATCTACGCCCCACTGGCGCACCGGCTCGGGATGAACACGGTGAAGTGGGAGCTGGAGGACCTCGCGTTCGCGACCCTGCACCCGAAGATGTACGAGGAGATCGTCCGGCTGGTCAGCCAGCGGGCCCCCGCGCGCGAGCAGTACCTCGAGCGGGTGATCTCCGACGTCGACGGCAAGTTGCGCGAGGCCCGGATCCGGGCCACCGTCACCGGTCGCCCGAAGCACTACTACTCCGTCTACCAGAAGATGATCGTGCGCGGTCACGACTTCTCCGACATCTATGACCTGGTGGGCGTGCGCATCCTGGTGGACACCGTACGGGACTGCTACGCCGTGCTGGGGACGCTGCACGCGACCTGGAACCCGTTGCCGGGGCGGTTCAAGGACTACATCGCGATGCCCAAGTTCAACATGTACCAGTCGCTGCACACCACGGTGATCGGCCCGGAGGGCAAGACCGTCGAGGTGCAGATCCGCACCCACGAGATGCACCGCGCCGCCGAGTACGGCATCGCCGCGCACTGGCGCTACAAGCAGGCCGAGGTCGGCGGCAAGATCGGTCCTGACGACCTCGGGTGGCTGCGTCAGCTCGTGGAGTGGCAGCGGGAGACCGAGGACCCCGGTGAGTTCCTCGAGTCCCTCCGCTACGACCTGGGCTCCTCGGAGGTGTTCGTCTTCACCCCGCGTGGCGACGTCGTCGCGCTGCCGTCGGGCTCCACGCCGGTCGACTTCGCCTATGCCGTGCACACCGAGTTGGGTCACCGCTGTGTCGGGGCGCGGGTCAACGGCCGGCTCGTCCCGCTGGACAGCCCGCTGAGCAACGGCGACTCCGTCGAGGTGTTCACCTCGAAGGCCGAGGGAGCCGGCCCCAGCCGCGACTGGCTGACGTTCGTGCGCAGCCCGCGGGCCAAGAGCAAGATCAAGGCGTGGTTCTCCAAGGAGCGCCGCGAGGAGGCCATCGAGAAGGGCAAGGACCTCCTGCTCAAGGCCATGCGCAAGGAGGGCGTGGCCGTCCACCGGCTGCTGTCCACCCAGGCACTGTCGACGGTCGCGGTCGACCTGCGCCAGCAGGACGTCACCGCCCTGTACGCGGCCATCGGGGAGGGCCGGATCAGCCCGCAGACCGTGATCCACCGGCTGGTGGCCACGGCGGGGGGCCCGGCAGCGGCAGCCGACGACGCCGCCGAGGGCGTCACCCCCCAGGGGATCCCCCGGATCCGCCCGCGCACCGAGTCCGACCCCGGTGTCACCGTGATCGGATCCCAGCTCGGCGACGTGTGGGTGAAGCTGGCCCGTTGCTGCACACCGGTTCCCGGCGACGAGATCACCGGCTTCGTGACCCGTGGCCACGGGGTCTCGGTGCACCGCTCGGACTGCGCCAACGTCGCGGCGATGGCCACGCAGGCCGAGCGGTTCGTGCCGGTGGCCTGGTCGCCGGGGGCGTCCTCGGTGTTCCTGGTCAACATCCAGGTCGAGGCCCTCGACCGGGCCCGGCTGCTGTCCGACGTCACCCGGGCGCTGTCCGACCAGCACGTGAACATCCTGTCGGCGGCGGTGTCGACCACCCGGGAGCGGATCGCGATGTCGCGGTTCACCTTCGAGATGGGCGACCCCAAGCACCTGGGCGCGGTGCTGCGGGCGGTCCGCAATGTCGAGGGTGTCTACGACGCGTACCGCGTGTAGCACCGCGCGGGCCGACCAGCACCGGGATCACCCCACTCGCACCGGGATCACCCCACGCGGGCGTGCGCCGAGCGGGCCGCGGTGTCCCGGCATGGGCGTCCCCCCCCCACATGGGCCTGACGTTGGCGCCGTCACGCTTCGGGCCGCACCTGCGTTGCGCGCAGGTCACGCCCGAAGCGCGACGGTCAGCGAGAGTACTCGGCCAGCGAGTTCTCCGCAGCGGCCAGCAGCGACCGCGTCGACACGGCACGGGACCGCAGGTCCGCCGCACGTCGGGCGTTGCCAGCCGCCTGCGCAGCGTCGGCCTCCGCCTCCAGCTTGGCCAGGGAGGCGCGGAACGTCTCCACCGTGGACTCGGCCAGGGCGCGCTTGGCCGGGTCGGTCCGACGCCACTGGTCGTCCTCCTGACGACGCACGGCCTCCTCGACCCGGCGCAGGCGGCCCTCCAGCCGGTCGCGGTCCTGGCGCGGGACATGGCCGATCGCCGACCAGCGGTCCTGGATGCCGCGCAGCGCGTTCTTGGCAGTGGCCAGGTCGGTGATCGGCAGCAGCGCCTCGGCCTCGACGGCCAGTTCCTCCTTGGCCCGGGCATTGGCGCGCTGGTCGTCGTCGCGCTCGCTCTGCGACGAGGTGCGAGCCTCGAAGAACGTGTCCTGGGCGGCGCGGAAGCGCGCCCACAGCTTGTCCTCCTCGGTCCGGCCGGCCCGCGGCGCGGCCCGCCACTGGTCCATCAGGTCGCGATACGCGCGGGACGTCTCCGCCCAGTCGGTGCTGGTCGACAGCGCCTCGGCGCGGGCGATCAGCGCCTCCTTGGCCGACGTCGCCTCCTTGCGGGTGGCGTCGAGCTGGGCGAAGTGGGCCCGACGCGCCTTGTCGAACGCCGAGCGGGCGGTGCTGAACCGCTTCCACAGCTCCTGCTCGACGTCGCGGGTGGAGCGGTCGCCCCGGGGCAGGGCGGTCCACGCGGCCTGCAGGTCCTTGAACCGGTCGCCGGTCGACTTCCATTGCGTCGAGGCGGCCAGGCTCTCCGCCTCCTCCACGATGGCGGTGCGCTCGGCGACCGTGCGAGCCCGGGCGGCGGCACGGGCCGCGGCGACCGCCTCCTTGCGGGCTGCTCCGGCCTGGTCGAGCTGGTCGGCCAGGCCGGACAGGGCAGCGAGGTCACCGACGACGTTGGGGGTCTCGACGGTCTGGCGCAGCTTGCCGGTCAGCGTGGTCACGGCGTCCGGGCTGGCCTTGCCGTCCTTGAGGCGGACCAGGAGCAGTTCGGCCTCGGCCCGCAACCCGTCGTACTTGCGCTCGAAGAACGCCAGTCCCTCGGCCGGCGTCCCGGCGGCCCACTGGCCGACGACGACCTCCTCGCCGTCGGGACGGCGCACATAAACGGTGCCGTCCTCGGCGACCCTCCCGTGGTCGTGCTCGGTCATGCTGCTCATCCTCTTGCTCGTGGTCGGTTCATTGTTCCATGCCCTGCCGGGTCGTCGGTCAGCCCTCGCCTGTCGTCACCTGGGCCGAGACGATCCCGATGGGCGCGGCAGGCGTGCCGTCCGTGCCCCCACCGGAGACCCCAGCCTCGGCGATCTTCGTGACGATGTCCAGACCGGAGGTCACCGTGCCCCAGACCGTGTAGTCCGCCGGCAGCGTGGTGTCCTCGTAGGCGATGAAGAACTGGCTCCCCGAGGTCCCCGGGCCACGGTTGGCCATCGCCACGGTGCCCGCCGGGTAGTTGGCGGTGCCGTCCTCGGGCAGGTTCTCGTCGGGCAGGGTGAACCCGGGGCCACCTCCGCCGGTCCCGGTCGGGTCCCCGCACTGCAGGACGTACAGGTTGCCCGTGGTGACCCGGGTGCACAGGGTGTTGTCGAAGTAGCCCTGGTCGGCCAGCCACTGCATGGCGTTGACCGTCTTCGGGGCCTCGCTGGGCAGGGTGTCGATCACGATGTCGCCGCAGTTGGTCGTCAGGGTGAGCTGGTAGTCCGTCCCGGCGACCAGCTCGTCCTTGGGCGCGGCCTCCCAGGTCGGGGCCGTGCCGCTCGGGGTCGGCGCCGGCCCGCAACCCTCGACGGCCACCGGCTCGGCCGTGGTCTGGGCATCGCCGCGGGGCCACAGCGCGAGCACCGCGACGCCGACCACCACCACGAGGGCCGCCAGGCCCCATCCCATCACCAGGCGGCGTCGGTGCTGGGCCCGCCGGGTGGCCCGGCGGGCGGCCTGCCGCTGCGCCTTGGCGCTGGCCAGCTCGCGCCGGCGCTTGTTCGTGACCCCGGTTCCGGGCTTCTTCACGTGGGACACCTCGGGCGCTGCGACGTGTGGGGACTGGACGTGCGCGAGTCTAAGCGGGTTGGGACGCCGTCCCAGCAGCGGATACCCTTGCCCGGTCCCGCGTGGCGCGGACAGTCCCCTGCGCGTGCCGGCGGACGCCGCGCCGCACGGACGACCCCGGGCGCCACCTCCCGGGACGCGCCGCCGCACGCCCCAGACGAACGCCAGACGACACGCCGAGACGAACCCCGAGCCGAACACCGAGACGAACGGAGCCCCGATGCTGGTCGCCGGTTTCCCCGCCGGCCCCTTCGGCACCAACTGCTGGGTCCTGGCGACGGGCCGGGGCAGCGAGGCCGTCATCGTCGACCCCGGGATGGACGCGCGCGCCGGTATCGAGCAGGTGGTGGCCGAGCACCACCTCCGGCCGGTGGCCGTGGTGCTGACCCACGGCCACATCGACCACATGTGGTCGGTGCTGCCGGTGGCCGACGGCTACGACATCCCCGCGTGGGTCCACCCCGGTGACCGGGCCCTGCTCGCCGATCCCTTCGCGGGGGTTTCGGCGCAGACCCGGGCCGCCTTCGCCCACCTGGTGGGGTCCGCCGGCTTCGCCGAGCCGGCCGACGTGCGCGAGCTCGTCGACGGTGCCGAGCTCGACCTGGCCGGCCTGACGATGGTCGCCGACCACGCTCCCGGTCACACTCCGGGCTCCATCGCCTTCCGGCTGCGGGACCCGGACGGCGGCCCGCTGATGCTGTCCGGCGACCTGCTGTTCGCCGGGTCCATCGGCCGGACCGACCTGCCGGGCGGCGACCACGCGGCGATGCTGGCGTCGCTGCGTCGGGTGGTGCTGTCCCAGCCCGACGAGATGGTGGTCCTGCCCGGCCACGGCGCCACGACGACGATCGGCCGGGAGCGCCGCACCAACCCCTACCTGCAGGCCCTGGCGCCCGGAGGAGCGCAGCGATGAGCCGACCCGCCCCCCTGTCCGGATTCCCGGAGTACCTGCCCGCCGACCGTGTCGTGGAGCAGCACGTCCTGGACACCGTGCGACGCGTGTTCGAGCTGCACGGGTTCGCCTCCATCGAGACCCGCGCGGTCGAGCCGCTCGAGCAGATGCTGCGCAAGGGCGAGATCGACAAGGAGGTCTACGTCCTGCGTCGGCTGCACGCGCCCGCGGGCGAGCCCGATGCCGGGCTGGGCCTGCACTTCGACCTGACCGTCCCGTTCGCGCGCTACGTCGTGCAGAACGCCGGGCACCTGGAGTTCCCGTTCCGCCGCTACCAGATCCAGAAGGTCTGGCGCGGCGAGCGCCCGCAGGAGGGCCGGTACCGGGAGTTCACCCAGGCCGACATCGACGTCGTGGGCCGCGACACCCTGTCGTTCCACCACGAGGTGGAGGTGGCGCTGGTGATGGCGGAGGTGTTCCGGGCGCTGCCGATGCCGCCGGCGGTCATCCAGGTGAACAACCGCAAGCTGGCCGAGGGGTTCTACCGCGGGGTCGGCGCGCCGGACACCGCCGTCGTGCTGCGGGCCGTGGACAAGCTGGAGAAGATCGGCCCGGACGCGGTCGCCACGCTGCTGCAGCAGGAGGCGGGGCTGGATGCCGGCGCCGCGCAGCGCTGCCTGGACCTCGCCGGGATCCGCACCGAGGACGCGTCGTTCGTCGACCGCGTGCGGGCCCTGGGCGTGTCCGACCCGCTGCTCGACGAGGGCCTGGCCGAGCTGGCAGCGGTCGTCGAGGCGGCGTCGGGGCGGATGCCCGGGTCGGTCGTGGCGGACCTGCGGATCGCCCGGGGCCTGGACTACTACACCGGGACCGTCTACGAGACCCAGCTGGTCGGGCACGAGGCGGTCGGGTCGATCTGCTCGGGTGGACGCTACGACGCACTGGCCCGGGACGGCAGGGTCACCTACCCGGGGGTGGGCATCTCGCTCGGGGTCTCGCGCCTGCTGGGGGTGCTGCTCGGCCGGGGCCTGGTGCGCGCCACCCGGCCGGTGCCGACCTGCGTGCTGGTCGCGGTCACCGACGAGGACAGCCGGCCCGCCTCGCTGGCCGTGGCGACCGCGCTGCGGGCACGGGGCGTCGCCGTCGAGGTGGCGCCCAGGGCCGACCGGTTCGGCCGGCAGATCCGTCACGCCGACCGCCGGGGAATCCCGTTCGTGTGGTTCCCGGCCCCGGACGGCGACTCGGTCAAGGACATCCGCTCCGGCGAGCAGCAGCCCGCCGACGCCGCCACCTGGGAGCCACCGGTCGACGACCGGCACCCCCGGGTGGTGCGCACCGACACAGGACAGGAGATCCCCCGATGATCCGCAGCCACCAGGCGGGCACCCTGCGACCCGCGCACGTGGGCACCACCGTGACCCTCGCGGGCTGGATCGGCCGCCGGCGCGACCACGGCGGCGTCGCCTTCCTGGACCTGCGCGACAGCACGGGCATCGTCCAGGTCGTCGTGCACGACCCGGCCGTCGCGCACCCGCTGCGCAACGAGTTCTGCGTCCGCGTGGTCGGCGAGGTCGTGGCCCGCCCGGAGGGCAACGAGAACCTGGAGCTGGCCACCGGGGCGGTCGAGGTGATGGTCAGTGAGCTCGAGGTGCTCTCCGAGGCCGCCCCGCTGCCGTTCCCCATCGACGAGCATGTCGAGGTCGGCGAGGAGGCGCGGCTGCGCTACCGCTACCTGGACCTGCGCCGACCGGAGCCGGCCCGGATCATGCGGCTGCGCTCGAAGACCAACCAGATCGCCCGCGAGGTCCTGTTCGACCGCGACTTCCTCGAGGTGGAGACCCCCACCCTGACCGCCTCCACCCCGGAGGGGGCCCGCGACTTCCTGGTCCCGGCCCGGCTGCAACCAGGCAGCTGGTACGCGCTGCCGCAGTCGCCGCAGCTGTTCAAGCAGCTGCTCATGGTCGCCGGACTCGAGCGCTACTTCCAGATCGCCCGGTGCTACCGCGACGAGGACTTCCGCAAGGACCGCCAGCCGGAGTTCACCCAGCTCGACATCGAGATGAGCTTCGTCGATCAGGCCGACGTGCTGGAGATCGGGGAGGCCGTGATCCGGGCCATCTGGGCCGGCACGATCGGGCACGAGATCGGCGAGATCCCGCACATGACCTACGCCGAGGCGATGCGCCGGTTCGGCACGGACAAGCCCGACCTGCGCTTCGGCGTCGAGCTCGTCGAGCTGACCGACTACTTCGCCGCCACGCCGTTCCGGGTGTTCCAGGCCCCCTACGTGGGCGCAGTCGTCATGCCCGGGGGCGGCTCCCAGGCCCGCCGTGCCTTCGACGCCTGGCAGGAGTGGGCCCGCCAGCGCGGGGCCAAGGGCCTGGCCTACGTGACCCTGGGCGCCGACGGCACGCTGGGCGGGCCGGTGGCCAAGAACATCTCCGAGGCCGAGCGCGCCGGGCTGGCGGCAGCCACCGGTGCCCAGCCCGGTGACTGCATCTTCTTCGCGGCCGGCGCGCCCTCGGACGCCCGGGCGCTGCTCGGGGCGACGCGGCTGGAGATCGCCGCGAGGTGCGCGCTCGTCGACGAGTCGGCGTGGTCCTTCCTGTGGGTCGTCGACGCGCCGGTCTTCGAGGAGGTCGTCGAGGACGACGGCAGCCACGGCTGGACCGCCGTGCACCACCCGTTCACCTCGCCGAACGCCGACTGGGTGGACCGCTTCGAGGACGCCCCCGGCGAGGCCCTGGCGTGGGCCTACGACATGGTCTGCAACGGCAACGAGATCGGCGGCGGGTCGATCCGTATCCACCGGGCCGACGTGCAGCAGCGGGT